>JAYTZT010000020.1:0-7600 GCA_043741945.1 Candidatus Altimarinota bacterium | reverse complement strand
GTAACAGGAGTAGATATTACTGATTTTGTAGTCGGTAATGGAACCACCTCTGCATTCACTCCTGTGAGTGCTACTGAATATACGGTACTAGTGACACCGACCGTTTATGGATTAGTAACTATAAATATGCCAACAGCTGCCGCAGGAGATACTGCGGGGAATTCTAGTAGTGTGGCCACACAATGATCTGTTATCTATAAACTAGTAGATATCACTCCTCCCGTGGTCACCCTTATCGGTTCTATATCTGAGACCATTGCGTATGGTTTTCCTTATGTAGACTCAGGAGGTCTCTGGACTGATAATATCGATGGATCTGGAACGATTGTATCTGCATCGTCAGGATCAGTCAATGTATTCCTAATTGGAGACTATACTCTTGAGTACACCTATACTGATACATCTTCCAATATTGGTAATTCTGTATGGCGTACTGTGACAGTGTCTGATCAGACTCCTCCAGTGGTCATCCTCTTGGGATTACCAATGCAATCAATATTGCAAGGAGCCACTTATATTGAACTCTGAGCAAGTTGGATAGATACTGTAGATGGATCGGGTACTCTCACAGTTGCTAGCTCTGGATCTGTCAATACTGCAATAGTAGGCAATTATATTCTGGAATATGGGAAGACTGATGGAGCTGGGAATGTGAGTCTTCTGGCTACTCGTACAGTTACCATAATAGCACCGTCTACTTCAACTTCTGCTTATTTGGGTGGTGGTGGAGGTACCTATACACCCTCTACTATAGTTCCTATTGTCAGTCTCGAAAACTCAGCATCTACCATCATTCAATCGGTTCCTAGTAGTACAAGAAACTCATTTCTTAAAACAAAAATCATTCGTAAACCCCTAAAATTGTACCCAATTACAAGTACTAAAAATATACAGAGAATTATACCTATCAAGACTCCAAAAACTCAAATATGACCGGTAACAGGGACTCGTTTCCTAGTGACTGCAAGCAGACTCAATATTCGTAACGAATGAACACCAGATGCTGTCATACTCGGATCTCTCCTAAAAGATAAGAGCATCGTTGCTATCCGTGAGTATAATGGCTGGATAGAGTTCAAAATAGGGAAAAATACTGGGTGGGTCAATAAATATTTCCTTATTGCACTTCCAAAAGAATAACTAATTGTATCTATAAAAATACTTCCGGAATTCAGGAAGTATTTTTAATTATAGTCATCGTCTGAGTAAGTACCACCACTTCTCAGGATTACTCATATTTTTCATTGGGTCATCTTCTTTTTTGCGAGCTTCGGCGATGACTGCTGCAGAGTCTCTATCGATATTTCCTTCCACTTCATCGGGTCTGATAATATTGATGACTTCCTCTCCAGGGAGTTTTTTATTTTGAGTAGCTTTTGCTACTTGTGTTTGATAGGCGGGAGTATGGATATACTTTGCTAGGAATTCTTTCTCTGTATTTCGGTCGATGGTACGTAGGTTGGCTGCCTGCATACCTTCCATAAAGCTCGATGTCTGGAATTGCTGTACAGTATAATATCCGATTAGATAGATCAGATAGACGCTCATGATAATGAGCACAATGAGTATATAGTGAAAACGAGAATACATAATTTCAGAGGAGTATATTCATATTTTTTTGCGTAGCAACGCAAACTATTATTTTTTGCTACTTCCAAATTTTTCGAGTATATCCCAGATTTTGGGATCTTCTGCACCTATACGCCAGAGTGAAATATTCTTGATACCGAATGATTCGAGAGTAGGGAGCTGTTGACTCACGGTTGAGGAATCAAGATACCAAACTACATGGTCTCTCCCTGATTCATCTCTATAATAGAACACAGGATTCGAGGTTGCACTATCCAGTATAATAGTCGCTCATGTTTCTGCTATAAGAGAATGAATTTCTTTGATCGTGAGTGAGGTTGCCGATTTTTCTCAAATAATCCAATCATACCCATAGTTTCATAATGTTACCACGAGTTTTTCTCCATGAATTGTATCGACGATAGATTCAACATTTTTATCGAACCAGGCTTTAGAAGCTATCGGACCTGATGTACTAGTAGACCAATGTTCGTCGTAGGCCATCAGAAAAATGAGATCGACATACGGCTCAATTTCTGGAAGATTAAAAAGGGTATGGGAAATGGGGATATCTACTGAGAGATTTTTTCAGATACTACGGAGCATTACTGAGAGTTCTTTGATGAACGCGACGTAGTATGTGTACGTTTTTTGATCGAGTTCCTCGAAGTCAATATTGATTCCTGCGAGATGATTTTGTAGGGAAAATGCTCGCAGTTTCAATTCCAGATTTCTACGTTTTACCCTGTTACTGAGTATAGAATACAATATATCTGTATCCCAAAGATGGGTCAATTGATTATGGTTGTTGATAAGAGCATGGAGAGGAAGATGGGGAGCATAACTAGCAAGATAGCCTTGTGTTCTTTTGAATTTCTCAGGATTTATCACTATCATTCCACTTTTTGAGAGAGCCAATTCTTCCATAATAAGAATATCGATATGATCCTGACTATTTTTGATAGAAGTGAGTATAGAATCGTCCCACTCAACTCCAAATGCGTAGATATTTCTTTTTTTAGAAGAACTATATGTAGTCGTAGTTGATGGAGTTCATGGCACGGGCGAATGTTTTAAAGTTGGGTATACTTGCGATGATGGTAGGACATATTGAGTGATGATATTTGGGTAAATTTGTAGAAATAGGATAGTTGATGTGAATAAAAGACTTACTATAGCTATATATAGTACAAAAGAGATCCGTTTTATGTGAGAACCTCCTTCTTCTGGTATGTTAAAAAATATCGGATAACGCATACTTTGAGAAGAAAAATACGAGATTATTACAGGTATAATTGTATGTATTTTGTAGACTATTGCAATTGATAGGTAAGGATATTAATATTTATGTAATGATTTCCTACATAGGAATCTTATAGATGGGATAGATATTATTTGGTATTTACTGTTCCACTACGTTCGATCTTTCCCCAACCAATAATACCTCACTTAATTCCACTCCAGAGAGCCAGAAGATTGATATAATACATAAAAAATCGATATAATATTCGTTGCGGTAAAAAATAGATAAGAAGTTTCCAACTCTCATTTTTCTCAAAAGTAAGAGCGGTACAAGCGATAATAAAATCAAGTGTGAGAAATATGAGTGAGTAAGAGAGAACATGCAAGAGTGTTTCGAAGTATATTCCTGAGCCATATAAGAAATAACTCAGAGTATTGAGTATGAGCATAATGATAGTGAAGATATCAAAAAGTGGAGCAATAATAGGAACTATAGTTTGATAAATAATAAAACTCGGAAATATAAAAAATCTGAGTGCAACTGGGGTATTTGGAGTGAAGAGGACATCAATATGCTTCCAGGTGACTTGGAGAACTCAGAATGCCCATCGAAATCGTTGTTTCGCAAAAGATCTCCAGGTTATGGGTGCCTCCGTATAAGCATAGGCATATTCTTCGTGCTGGATCAAGTATCCAGCACGAAGAATGCTCACGGTCATATCACTATCTTCGGCAAGGGTATCTTTTGAGAATCATCCGAGCTGTAGAAGTATCTTTCTTCTCCATGCTCAGACAGCACCAGGTACTACAGTGATAGTATTCATGGCATCATAGGCCCGTCTATCCAGATTCTGACTCGTATTGTATTCGAGTGCTTGGAGATGTGTGAGGATATTCTCTCGATTTCAGACTACTACATTTCCAGATACAGCACCGACTAATGGATTTATAAAGTGTCGAGCGAGCTTCTGAATCGTATCTGGCGCAAAGATCGTATCAGCATCGATGACGATAACCACATCAGCATTTGTATGCTGTACGCCGTAGTTTATGCTCTCACCTTTTCAGGTATTCATTCGTGTAAAGAGTCGTATACTTTGATTATTTCCATATTCCTGTTGTACTATGTGGCTCGTCAAATCGGTAGATCAATCGTCCACCACGATGATATCAAATTTTGGGTAATTGTTCAGGAGGAGCGAATCTATAGTTTTTTGTATTACCTTTGCTTCATTATATGCAGGAACAATTACTGATACTGAAATTTTCCCAGTAGTATCGTAGGTACGACGAGGAGTGAAATGGTACGTCTCTGCAAAGGCAAAGAACATAATAAGTATGAGCCGTATGATCCCAAAAATTAAGGTTGCTATGAAAATATAGTATATACACCAGAGGAAGAATGTAATAAAAGAAAAAGAAGTGTGGTTTATATCTTTAAATAGTGCATCATTTCCTTGAACTATTGGCATGATATCGTCGCGAGAAGTTCAGAGAAGTGCACTTGATTGAATGAACTCATACCCGAGATTTTTGAGTTTTTTTATCAGGATTGGTAGTGCCTGTATAGTCTCGCTCCTATCACCCCCAGCATCATGGAGGAGTACAATATTCCCTCGTCCGGACTGGAGTTGTTCGATGACTCTATTTACGATCGTATCTACTCCAGGATTTGCCCAGTCGTTTGGATCGATTTTCATACCTACCGTGATATATCCCAGACTTCTGGAATTGATGAGTGGTTGTACTTGATTCGGGGTTTCTGGTTCTATATCTACACCATATGGTGGACGCCATAGTATAGTCTTGTGTCCAGTAATACTCTCGATGATACGTTCTGTAGATACGAGCTCAAAGTCAGTACGAAAGGGGCCAACTTTGGATAGATCAGGATGGGAAAAGCTATGGTTTCCAAGAGTATGTCATTCTGTATAGATGCGTTTTATGATTTCTGGGTATTTTTCAGCATTTTCCCCAATCACGAAAAATGTTCCTAGAACATTTTCTTGTTTCAAAATATCGAGTATTTTCGGTGTAAAATTGGCATCAGGACCATCATCAAAGGTAAGGGCAATTTTTTTGTTCTTAACCGCTCCATAGCGAGCGACCGTATAGGGAAGAGGAAATGTAGTAATCGTTTCATCTGTGATCAGTGTTCCTGAAAAAGAGAGTTTTCTGTTTCAGGATATTGGTTCACTTTGTAGCTTGTAGAATTCACCATTGCCAGCATAATCGATCTCATATCCATAGCCAAAATTTTCGAGGTCTTTTGCATTTTTTTGCGTTGTTGGTTTTTTGAATATTTTCCATATGCTGGGATCCTCAGATCCCATACGCCAGAGTCAAATATTCTCGATTCCGAGTGATTCGAGACTGGAGAGTGTGTTATATGCTGTTACCGCATCGAGATACCAAACTTCGTGTTCTTTATTTTGTTCATCCGTGTATGAATACATCGGATTGAGACTTCCAGAATCAAATATGATTGACTCACTTGATTCTCGCATGATAGTGTGAGCTTCTTGAAAAGTGAGAGCAGTGGATTGTTTTTGACCTAGTATCCAGTCGTATCCATAGTTTCCGAGAGTGACTACTAGTTTCTCTTTTGGTACTTCACTCATTGCAGTCATCACCCCATCGATTATCCAGTTCTGGGAAGCGATCGGTCCTGGTGTGGCACTCGACCAGTGTTCATCGTATGCCATTAGAAATATCAGGTCTACACGATTGGCAATCTCAGGCAGATCAAAGCTATCGTTTGAAAGTGGCACATTGACTGATATAATCTTCCCTTCAGCATGAAGTATAGATGAGAGTTCTCCAAGAAATGTCAGATAGTATGGAATTGTCTTACTATCTAGTTCCTCGAAGTCGATATTGATACCACTTAGATTATGGAGTACTGCAAAATCCCTGATTTCTGTTTCGAGATTCTTTCTTTTTGTCTCATCACTCAGTGTCATATAGAGTAGAGCAGTATCCCAGATATTATTGACAGAGTTATAGTTGTTGATGAGAGCATGTATGGGGAGATCGGGATCATTGCTTGTCAGATACTCTTGGGTCCGTTTGAACTTATCTGGAGAGATCATGGCCATTCCACTATTTGAGAGGGTTAACTCTTCCATAATCAAAGTATCGATTTGTGCTTTGTTTTGTTCGAGTGACGCAAAGCTCGCATCGTCCCACTCCACTCAAAACATATAGACATTTCTATTTTCTGGAGAACTATTGCCAGTTCCATTCAGTAACGCAGTTCTCCTATATATGGGTTGTTTTGAGATCATTGGGGGCACAAGAGATCTATGCAATCCATGTTGGGTAGTGATATCTCTCAATACCTGTGGAAGTGGCAGGATCGGATGGAGAAAGAGACTCAAACCAAAAACAAATATGGCGAAAATAAACAGTGTAACTATAAAAAATATCATACGCTTGGCACGAGACACACGCTTCATAGTTGGGTCAAAAAAAATAGGATGAGTCATGATGATTTTGAGATAGTATAGTATTTTTTGGATGAACTGAGTCTATGCATTTTGACTCTCTTTGCAATGATGGTGTCTGATATAGTTCAATAATTCAATAAGTCTATAATAATTGAGACTTTTACAGATACTACTACCTACTTCTTACAGGAATATTATTCTTGCTAAGAATCCTGTAGGGATAATGATGGTATTATTATTACTATTTTTATCGGATTTTTGGGTCTTTCTCCAGATAAAAATGAGCATAGGCTCACCTCCAAAATCCAACAAACTTTGGTAATAAGTATATTTTATATATACTCTATTTTTAGAGCACATTTCTCCTATAGACACTATGAAAACATCCATACAGATATCTTGGCTTGACATCCCAGAACCACAGGATTACCCTGCTGCTCTTTCATATCTCAGTCTTATTTTCTCTGTAATAGTAGCAAGAGAATATGTCGCCAGACTCCAAATGGTAACAGTATCTCATTTCAAGGCGAAGGACATCTTCCGCTCGTCACAGCTCAGTCTTCTCTGAGTGAGTAACTCACATATAGTGAAAGATCAAAAAAAGATTAAAAAGTGAATTTCTCTCTCTCCACTCCTACTTGTTCGTGATCCCAAAACATCTGGAGTGATTATTGCAGATTGATATCATCGCCTCTGTGCAGTATATGCAGTAGATGAAGACGCGATGATACCTTGTCATATTGTTGACTAGCTTACTCCATATTTTTCCATATGCCCAAAAATATTCTCTTCATATTTTTTGCTATCCTCTCCTCTATTTTTGTGATAGCGTTTGGTATGACTACCTATCGATATTATCAAGCAATCCATATTGATGATCCTATCAATCCGTATCTCTCGGTAGAGAAGTGACAAGCGACAATAACCCGGGGAGATCTTGCTATAGATATGACGAGCCCCGAGTCCTATGACGTACAGGAGGGAGATATCATCATCACGAGAGCAGATTCTCAAGCGGTGATCGCTTGGCCAGATCACTCGACAACTCGTCTCGGTGCCCAGTCACGATTGACTATTATGCGGATGCGAGTGGCGGATGACTATTCTCATATCGAGCTCACTGCCTCACTAGAAAGTGGTAAAATATGGTCCAATATTGTTCGTACGCTCTATCCTGATTCTCGTATCGAAATCTATTTACCAAAAAGTGGTATTGTAGCAGGGGTGCGTGGGACCATTTTTGAGATCAATCTAGAGAACAATTATATCCACTCGGTAGAACATAGTGTCACTCTACAAAATTCTCTTGGTCAGCTCGCCACACTCCTTCCAGGAGATGC
>JAYTZT010000019.1:0-7768 GCA_043741945.1 Candidatus Altimarinota bacterium | reverse complement strand
TCATTGCATCAAAATCAAAGTAATACTGATCCGTTAATTTTAAAAATCTCTCCCAAATATTGGGAGAGATTTTTTGTGACATAAAAATATTAAAAATTAGACAAAATTCTAGAAAAGATATAATCGATTTACCACATATTACTAGGCGATTTTTTTATTTCATTTTTGGACGATACAAATGGGCAATTATATTGCCGACCCATTTTCGTTTTAAGGGAAATCGGTCGCATAAGTAATTTTGTGGTAAACATCAAGGCGGTAGTTTGCCCTTTTTTGTTTACTTTTTTAATATGAACTTTATGAAAAAATTTTGATCTTTTTTACTTGCTCAGACTACCTATATATGATCATTGTTATTCTGAAACTTGGTCTCAATTATTTATTTATTGCTTGGACTAATATTACCACTTGCAATTATTTTCTTAGTAATTTGGTTTTTTGATTTATGGAGCTTCTTTTGAGAAAAAATACTTATAAAATCTATAACAAGTTGAATTGATAACTGGATTGATTATGCCCTCATCGCCTTTATGTTAATAGTTATAGTCCAACAACTTATAGCTATTTCCATATTGATTTCCAGTTTTAAAGAAGCATCTCTAAAAGAAATTTTAGCTATACTCTCTTGAGTTCTCTTTCGATTTTTTATAAATCTCTGACTTCCTGTAATTATATTTTTATATATTTGTAATTCTTATAACCTGGATACAACGATTGGATGATTTCTATGATTTTATGTGTATACTTTTTTAATATCGATTCTACTTAGCTTTTTTTGAATCTTAAATTGACAGCTAGTTTTATGTGTATATTTATTTATAATCGTATATTTTGGTATCTGACCGCAAACATCAATAACAAAAGAAAATCATATAAATAAAGAAATTACTGTTTCTCAAGATCAAAATACTTTAGAATGGATAGTCTATCAACCAGCGTCAAAGCAATTTTCTATAAAAATTCCTCATGAACCAAAGTTAACCACTACTTTAGAAGGTTGAATTAGTGATACTAATTATAGCACGACAGATCAAAATATGAGAATATTCTATTCGATAGAGCATATAATTCTACCAAAGGATACATTTAATTCGCCCTCATTAGAAACATGGGCAAAAAATGCCAGAAAGAGCTTTCACATGGTAGTGGAAGAAGATGAAATAACTAACAATACCTGGCATGTTGTCTGAAAAATAATACCTGATGAAAATACAGAAGTATTTAAATGGTCAAATAATGGAAAAGTGGAAATGATTACTAGAATACAGTGAAATAATATAATTTCAGCAAGGGTTGCTTATGATGCGACTTTGGATAGAAAATACATCGATACTTTTCTAAACTCATTTGAAATTATATGAAAATAACTTTATTATTTTTACTTATTTTTCTTTCTAGTTGTTCATGAGCAAGAATTACTAGCAGTCCACATCCCATCAAAATACAGGAAACTCAAAACTGTATAAAATCAGTAAAATATCGAAGTTATTGAACTGTGGATATCTGCACAGAGAAATTTGTGAAACTCGAAAATATCGGAGATAAGTCCGTATTCTGAGCATGGTATGATGCAGAGAATCAATACATGATAATCCAACTCAAAAAGATAAATTATCACTATTGTGGCATCTCTATATCGGATTGGTCATGAATAGAGAATGCGAGTGATACAGATGAATACTATATCGCCCATATCAAGTGATGATATGATTGTAGGAATTGAGTTGTTCCGAAATACTAAAAAATCCCACCTCATCGGTGGAATTTTTCTCTAACAACCAACTACTCCCCTCTCATCTTCATCGCCTCCAGTATCCGCTCCATAGCGACGATATATGCTCCTGTTCGTAGCATCACCTTGTGTTCGTTTGCACTTTTCAGGACTCCTGCGAGTGCAGTTTCCATTTTGAGTTTGAGTTTTGATTGTACTTCTTCACGAGACCAGTAGTAGTTCGCGTTGTTCTGCACTTGCTCGAAGTAGGATACCGTCACACCTCCAGCGTTCGCGAGGATATCTGGGATCACGGCAATTCATTTAGAGAATAAGACCATATCTGCATCAGGAGTGATCGGTCCATTCGCGAGTTCGAGGATGAGTTTGGCTTTTATATTTTTGACATTTTCTCCGGTAATCTGGTTCTCGAGTGCTGCTGGGATGAGGATATCACACTCGAGTTCGAGGAGTTCACTATTCGTGATTTGAGTTCCCCACGTATATTCTATGAGAGATTTTTTATCTTTTTTTAGTTCTACGATACGAGCGATATCGAGACCCGCCTCATCATAGATACCACCATGAGAGTCAGAAGTACCGATGAGGATCGCACCAGTCTTGGCTATGAGCTCGATCATATTGAGACCAGCATTACCGGCTCCTTGTATCACTATTTTTTTGCCCTTGAGTGCTTCATTACTCGTCTTGAGGTATGCCTCGAGGACATAGAGTCCACCCTGAGCGGTAGCAGTATCCCGACCGAGAGATCCACCGATGGAGAGAGGCTTACCTGTGAATGTACCTGGAGTCCAATGACCCACGAGCTGAGAATATTCATCCACCATCCATGACATAATCTGTCCGTTCGTATTGACATCTGGTGCTGGGACATCCGTGAGAGGTCCGAGATATTTGTACAGTTTCTGTACCCATCCACGAGAGACCTGTTCGAGCTCATTTTCGGAGAGTTCCTTCGGATTCACGATAATACCTCCCTTACCTCCACCGAGTGGCAAGTCAAGAGTCGCACATTTGATACTCATCCAGGTTGAGAGTGCCTTCACCTCGTCGATCGTCACATCCTGATGGTAGCGGATCCCCCCTTTGTATGGACCACGGGCTCAGTTGTGCTGACTACGATATCCGACGAAATTGAGGATCTCCCCGCTATCCATCTTGACTGGAATATTGACCTCGATGACTCGATCAGGATTCATCATCTTGGGAAACTGAGTATCATAGCGACCAGTGAGAAAAGCATACGCCGTCTGCATCTGAGCCTGAGCGGAGAGGAATGGATTATTGGTAGACATAAGAAAAAGTTGATTATCATTGAATATGAGAACTTATCTCATTATAGCGTTATAGGCATATTTGCAACTATTTTTTCTTTTTGAGGGATTTTGCTACTGTTTTGAGAGATTTGCGAAGAGCGTCTAGTCCTGCATCGATCTCCTCATAGGTGATAACAATCGGTGGCTCGATGCGACTCGTGATAGTGCTATTGAGAGTTCCTGCAATAAGGACTCAATTTCTGAATAATTCCGCTGTTACCTGATACCCGATTTCAGCTGAGCGGAAGTGTTGAGCAATCAGAAGTCCCTTTCCGGTAATGCGTTCATAAATTTCTGGATATTTTTTTACGAGCTTTTGGAGGTATTTCATGAGATAGGTTCATTTTTCTCTCGCCATCTTCGAGAAGTTATCTCGCAGTGCAATATGGAGTCAAGCTATCGCCGCCGAACATGCGAGTGCGCCTCCCCCAGTCGTCGTCGTATGGATAAACGGATTGGGATGCATCATACACTGCCAAATTTTCTCAGTAGAGACAAACGCCGATATCGGCATCACTCCCCCTCCGAGAGATTTGCCCATCGTCATGATATCTGGAACAACACCCCAATGATCCACACCCCACATCTTGCCAGTGCGTCCGATTCCTGTCTGTACTTCATCAGCAATAAGAAGAACACCATGTTTTGTGGTGGCAGCTCGGATGCGTGGCCAGAAGTCATCAGGCGGGACGATAGCTCCTGCCTCACCCTGGATAGGTTCCATCATCACTGCAGCAATCCCCACTCCGATGGTTTCACAAATCTCTAGTTGTCGCTCGACTGCTGCAGCATCCCCGAAAGGAACATGATATACTGGTCCACTGTAGAGTTGACCCACTGGTTCTCGATATTCTTTTTTTCCGATAAGCGAGAGTGATCCCATAGTTTTACCATGGAATCCCTTGACTGCGACAATGAATCCAGCTTTTTTGGTATACATCTTGGCGAGTTTGATAGCTCACTCATTGGCCTCAGTACCACTTCCAGCAAAAAAACAATACTTGAGATCACCAGGAGTAATATCAGAAATCATACGAGCTAGAACACCTCTCAGTGGATCGATGAGCTCTTGCGAGGGCATTGGATTATGGAGGAGTTGAGATTGAACTGCTTCGATAACCTCAGGATTGGACCAACCATGTGAGAGGAGTCAGTAGCCTCCGAGCCAATCGATATATTTTTTTCCATATATATCTTCTATAACAGATCAGTTCCCTTTCCATTCGATCGCTGCATGCTGTCATGATAGAGTCACGGATTTGCGATATTCGAGCCATCCAGCATTAAAATGCTCACGAAAATTGGAGAGTGATTCTGCAGCTATCCAGTCAGCCTCTGCAATTGTCGGGGTTTGTTTTTCTTTTATTATCTCGAGCCATTTCTGGCTGTAATCAAGAACACTCTGTTTTTGGGATTTCATATATTTATTTTGCTTGAGAAATGAATGCTAACTCTATGGATCCGAGAATAATATGATTCTCAGCAAGATTGTTGGAATTGATAATAGGCATAGATACTATTGGATGGATTTATCCTATCATATTAGCGAAAATAATGCTATGGAATATTAGAAAAATATATTGACAAGTATATATTTATGATTATTATATTTCTATAAACTACTTCGTACTATGAACGAATTACCAGGGCAAACATCTTATATTTATATTGATCCAAAGCATTGAGAAATTATTACTTCACAATTGCGAAGAGAGCATATTATTATGCAAATTATAGATCAGACTCCGACAGGAGCAGTATGAAAAAATATGGAACTCAAAATATCACAGACTATTCAGGAGCTGGCAAAAAATTATCCCAAAAATAGAATTGAGAAAACTATTTGATGGATTGAGGTTGCTAGAATGGAAGACCTCTTGGATGAGCATGCAACAAATCATAAGAAATATAATCTCCTTATGATTGAAGCAAAAATATCCCTTGTTGAACTCCTTGAATGAGACGCAAAAAGATATGCAGAACGGTATTCGAAATATATAGAAATAATCCGTCAAATGCATGAACTCTTGGTCATCAATTCTGCCATAGACAGACAATCTGATCCTCCATCTTTCGTATAGATTTATTTCTGGAAAAATTTGCTATACTCACCATATCCCTCCTTTTCGAGATCAGAAACTGGTACGAATCTGAGAGCTGCTGAATTAATACAATACCTCATTCCTCATTGATCTTTTGGTCCATCATTGAATAAATGCCCTAGATGTGAATCAGCGTTCTTGCTCCGTACCTCAGTACGAGTTGAGAAGAGTTGCGTATCAGTTTTCTCTACTACACTAGCGCCTGTCATCACTCGAGTAAAACTCGGCCATCCAGTTCCAGAATCAAACTTGTCCAGAGAAGCAAATAGTGGTGAACCATCCACAATATCGACATATATTCCTGTTTCATGATTATTCCAGTAGGGATTTTGAAATGGAGTTTCGGTACCTTCTTCTTGTGTTACTTTGTACTGGATATCTGTGAGCTTATCTTTGAGATTCTCAGTTTTATTTGGCATATTTGATGAGTTAAGAGTACTAGTACCTGAGGAGGTCTTTTGGGATTTTAGGTCTTTTTCGATTGTCTGTATCTCGTCGTTCCAGTTTTCATCAATATATCATTTACGTCCGCTTCCTTGTTTGTAGAGATTATAGCGAAATGATGATTTCTTGTAGTAGTCTTGATGATACTCTTCTGCAACAAAAAAAGTGGTACGAGGTTCAACTTTCACCGCTATTGGCTTGTCGAATTTTTTGGATGAATTGAGTTTTTCTATGGCTTTTTCGGCAATTTTTTTCTCCTCATCTGTACTATAGAGTATAGCTGTTGTATAGCGAAATCCACGATCACCAAATTGTCAGTCAGTCTGGGTAGGATCTATTTGGGTGAAGTAGAGATCGATGATGGTCCCATAACTGATTGTATCAGGATCATAGCTGATCTCGACCGCCTCCCGATGCTCAGTATTACCGGCACTCACGGCTTCATAGTTAGCATCTTTCTCAGTACCTCCTGCATATCCCGATATTGCCTGTGTGACACCAATTTGTGCCTCGAAAATACCCTCCATACACCAGAAGCACCCTCCAGCAAAATAGGCTTTTCGAATATTTAATGTATTTATTTTAGCTTGTACTGAAGTTGTAGTTGTATCCATAGTTGTAGAATTAAAATAGTAAAAAGCTCATCCAATTATACCGACAAGAATAAGAAAAGAAAGAAGAATTTTCATTAATTATATAAAATTAAAAGATAAAGGTGAATTATTGGTATCGATTGGCAGAGTTATAAAAGAAAATACTATTGATACATATTAATTAAATATTTCTGCGACAGATCTCGCTCCGAGCTTTTTGAACTTTAGGGTTCCATCAGAATTGAGTACCACTGTGGTATGTTGGACAACCACTCCATATTTTTGTCTGAGTGCAGTAGAATTATCGTAATTCACCCTGAGTATCAGAGTATCAGCAGGAATAGTGCTCAGATCAGATATAAGTGTAGAATTGAGCGCCTGACATGTTGGACACCAACTCGCCGCGAAAAATAATACCACCTTCTGTCAAGACTTCAGGGCAGCATCAGCTATATCTGATGTATAGGTCGTATATCCTTGAACTTTGACTTTTGTATTTGTTATAGAACCAGACTGAATAAGTATTCCAGATTGAGTCACAGCAGTATTATCCTTGGATAGAACAGTATTTTGGGAAATTGGTTTCTGACTACAAGAAGCCGAGAATATGAGCAGTAGAGATACAAAAAAGAACTGTTTCATAAATAAAATATTAGTATAATAGAGAGAGAAATTCTAGAAAAATACATCTTATCCTATATTCACCAAAATCAGCTATGATCCAAAGGTAAAAGCATAGGCACTGATACCAGGAGAAAATTCTAACTCAAGAATAGAATTTTTCAAAAAATTTGATGACTGTACCACATGATACATACGATCTGAGTCAACAATAATATTTCCATTTTTTACATCTGTTCCAGAATTCTGGATTTTACCATCGATTTTGACCGATATGGTACCAGTACCACCGAGAACCAAGTAGACATCTTTTGCAGAGAAATTGTATTTGAGAGTACTATTTTGGAATGAAGTAATTGATTGATCTCCTTCTTCCCATTTTCCGTCCAACGACCATTGATTGGATGCGAGAGGAACGGTGGATGCAACGGAGTTCTTCCGTTTATCCATTCCCAGATAGGTCTCTGGAGATTGAGTGGATGTACTCTTAACATCTGAGACAATAGTTTCACTCACTGTTCCAGTTGCTACTACTGGTGTAGATTGTCATTCTCGGAGGAGATATTGTATCACCTCTTCACTCTCCTTGTATTCACCTTCTCAGAAATGAGTATGTCTGATTCTACCTTCTCGATCGATAAAATATTTGGCTGGCCAATATCTATTTGCGTACAGATTCCAGAGAGTGAAATCATTATCGAGAACCACTGGATAGGCAATTCCAGCTTCTGTGACGGCCTTTTCTACATTGTTACGGAGTTTTTCGAATGCGAATTCAGGAGCATGAACACCGATAATCACGAGTCCCTGATCTCTATACTTTTTGTCCCAGGCGGTGAGATATGGGAGCGTTCTCTGACAATTGATACAAGAATATGTCCAGAAATCGATGACGACAACCTTTCACTTGAGACTCGCCATTGTGAGAGGATTGGAATTGATCCAGATGGCGAGAGAGCT
>JAYTZT010000018.1:0-48608 GCA_043741945.1 Candidatus Altimarinota bacterium | reverse complement strand
GTATACCACTAGCGAGAAAAAGTGGGAAAATATCTACGAGAAGTCGCTGAGCATCATAGAGATATCGAGAAATCCACAGTGTAGCTACCATCATCACTATTGCGAATATTGGCGATATAAATTTCGGTATGAAAAAATAGAGAATACTAGTGAATATGGTAAGGAAAATAATAGTTATTCACATTGTCTGAACTGAAATAGGTGTGAGCATCTTGTTCTGTAGGAGTCAGTCTAGGAACTGAGCATGGGTCTCGACACCGTCCATCTGAGTACCAGTGACTGGAGAGACTATACTATCATGGATAAGGGTTCCAGATTCTCCAATAAAAATATATTTGCCACTGTAGCGATTGATGAGTTCTACTCGTGTCATCTGGAGTACTTGAGAGAGGGAAGCAGTAGGATATGAGTGTGGAGGACCGACATACGGATTGAGTACCTTGGTAGGATTATTCTCAGTTGATGAAATTATGGGGAGTTGGTTACCAATCTGGGTATATAAGATAGCTATAGGAAGTGAAGGTATCTGGAGATCTCGGATATTGATAGATCCTGATGCTACCTTCCAACGAATATAGGGACTCGTCGAGATATCTGTGAAAAGTGGGCGAGTATAGGCACCATCTATATCTACTGTCCCCCATGGTATACCCGAATATACAGATCTCGGAGCACCTGGACAGGTTTCTCCAGTCCCGTTTGTGTCTGTTACACATTTTCCTCCGTTATATCGCATACTTGCAATTACGATATTCTGGTACGATTGTATCGTTTGCGCAAATAGAGCCTCATCAGGATCTGCATTCTGAAATACTATATCAAATGCTATCGTCTTAGCTCATGCTCATTCGAGTTTTTCGACCAGTTCTATATATCGAGACTTGGGTATCGTGAGCATTTTTTGGTCACTTGTGGCTTGCATACTATTGAGGGTCTGTTCATCTATTGCAATGATTGCTATATGAGCTGATGGTTGGATTATATGCTTGTAGATAGAGTCTTGCCAGACACCACCAGTAGTCCGATAAGTGAAGAATCAATTGATAGAATTCGTGAATTCTCTAGAAAAAATAGAGATACTCACGAACAACATAATGAGAGAAAGGAGTACAATGATACAAATATGTTTGAGATTCCGGAGCTTTTTCATATACTCACTGTATCACTTTTTCTTTTTATATGCAAAAAACTCCATACACACTTCTCATCCGTGAGGAGCTCACTCGTGCGCTTATTTTTGGAGTATGATTCATCTGTATTGTATCACTTGGATTTGTGTCGATTTCTTATGCATCTACCTCTGGTGGCCTCTTTGGTGATATACTCAACAAGATGCTCGTGAAGACCTGGAATGATCCTACCAATGATGGTACGGTCAAAAATGCCCAGAAACTCGGTGGACTCAACTCAACTCAATTTGTCAAACT
This sequence comes from Candidatus Altimarinota bacterium, assembly GCA_043741945.1. GTDB lineage: Bacteria > Patescibacteriota > Gracilibacteria > BD1-5 > UBA2023 > JABFSX01. The sequence goes on along the minus strand of JAYTZT010000018.1, from coordinate 47,181 downwards.
CGGAACCAATCGTTCTTGTCTCGCACCAGCCTGTGTCTATGGTATGGATACTTCAGGGAATGTGTTGTGCCGATAGTTCCTCTCATACAATTATTGCAAATCTATGAAAAAATTCTTCCTCTTGGGGATAGCTGGATTGGGAGTTATAACCTGAGTGTATGCACTCTTGCCATCACTATTTCCTGATACGAGTGAGTTACCTCGTGTCCCTACCGCTTCTGGTACAATCGGATATGCTCTCAATAATACTCTCAGTATCACGAATCTCTCCACCTATATTGGTGATGGGACAGTGAGTAATACACTCAAGCTCTTCGGGAGGACTGCAACTGGCTATCTCCATACGAGTCCAGATTGTCCACCAACTCAGGTGTATGGAGGGATCGATACTACTGGGAATGCAATATGTAGAGCCAAGAGCCTCCTCCTCACTCAGGTGGGACGCATCGTCAGTATGTCAGGCATAGTCATGGTATATCATGCCAGTGGATCATCGACACTCGTCTCTAGTCTACCCTATATCATCATGAACGGGGATATCATCGACACGGATCCATCTGGTGCCGCAGATATCATATTCTCTGATGACTCGCTCCTATCTCTTGCCGATGATACGACCCTAGAGTTGCAACTCTCACTCGGTGCATCGAGTGAGCCTATTGCGAGTGTCATACTCGCATCTGGGAATATCTGGGGACGAGTTCTCACATCTACTGGAGTCTACAATGTAGGTGATGCGAGTATGGTAGCGTGAGTCAGAGGGACGTCATTTCAGTTGGATAATTCATCCGAGACTATCACAGGCATAGTATGGAATAGCACTACGCGTAAATATGCTATCAACCGTTCAGGTGCGTATCTGAGTACGAGACTCACACTCGCCCATACGATGTCTTCAAGTCCGATGATAGTCACTTGTCAGGACGGGAGTACGCATCCACTCAATCCTAGACAGATCATGACAGGGAACCTGATGACTTGTACTCCACCATCGACGATGTCTATATGAGGTCTCTATGCAGATACACAGATTCGAGACAATTCCAAGCGAGATATCCGCTATCTCCAGACACTTGTCACACTCTCAGGATCTCCTATGACTCTCCATGGAGGAGCTATAGAACTCGCGAAACTCTCGAGTGAGCTCCTTGCTACTATTCCCGTCACTCCTCTAGAAATATTGAGTCTCTGTTCTATTCCGTGAGAAATCTGGTTTCCTCAGTTTGGATGCCAACCCTCATCACTCCTTGCTATAGCAGACTATACTCAGGGTGATTATAACCTCTATGTCTATAATGGGGTCAACTTCACCTCAGTTCCACCCATAAACCCAGCTTCATTCTCTAGAATTACCTCTACTGACTACTTTGCTAATGGAGCGGGTATCACGAGTACATGACAATATATATCGTACCCCATAGGATTGATTAATAGTCTACTATGATCTACTTTAGCATGAAAGACAGTGGAAATATCCGTACAGAATCGATTACCAATTAGCTGATGAACCCTTCAATACTTATTAGATTTCGTAGGGCCATATCTTTATTATAATGGATGACCCTATCTATCTCACACTTTGGATAGTTATACCTTTTCACTTGATCGTAAAACTTTTTCATTTATTCCTGGTATGATCCCCTGATCATTTATCATAGGAAATAATTCGACTACTTATAGTAGACCTATCATAAATACGATAAAATCTATCAAAATAAAATAATATATTGACATACGATATAAATACCGTATATTAATCTCATTAATTCACTAATTATCCATTATTATGGCTCTCTCTACTCATCCAGATGTATCATCGGTGCCAGCTCCAAAGCGATCATCATCTGCAAAATCTCTCCTCAGTGGCATAGCTCTTGCAGCAGCCATGGCAGTACAGCCATCAGCTCAGGCAACCCCCGTGATAGCACCGTCAATGAACTCACTTGCTACAGCTCCAGAGACACTCAATTTCTCATTTGCTTATATAGCTCGTCTGAATGTAGGTCAAGGTGGTAGTGCACCTATGTATTTTGTTCGACCAGATTTTACATATATAATATTGGATATGACATTCCAGCCTCTCACAGTATCTGATGCCACTCAACCATGGTGATCAGGATCATATAAGGAGGGAGAAGATACCTATAGTATAGCACTAGACGCATTATCTGTATCTCGCCAAGAGATCACTGATCGTCCCGTTATTCTCACACAGTTAGCTGACTTTTCAGGAGATACTTTTTGGGATAATCCTAATAATATATTTTTAGACAGTTCTAGTATAGACCTCACTCGGACTACAAATACTCCCACAAATAATGTTCCAGAAGCCCCAACTCTTCCTCTTGTTGTAGTGGCAGGTGCTGGTCTTTTCGTAGCAAATAGATGGAAAAATTATAAGCCAAGTAGCCAAGAATCAAAAACAGTATAATACCTACCCTTATCAATAATCCCTTTCGAATATTCGAAAGGGATTATTTATTGTGTACTGATTCCTTTTTTTGCCCAAAATCCTCTTGTATTTATCTGAAATAACATATAATGTATGGCATATGACATACAAGTTCAGATACGATCCTGAGAAAAACGCATACCTGCTCCTCACCAGGTGAGTCTGATTCGAAGATATCATAGAGGCTATCAAGACAAGTGGACTGATAGATATCCAAGATCATCCCAGTGATCGATATCCCCATCAGCAAATATTTATCATATTGTGGCAAGGATACTATTACGGAGTGCCATGCGTACCCGAGTGAAATAATACATATTTTATGAAAACGATCATCCCAAATCGAAAATACAAAAAACTCTATTCTTAATATTATTCATATGACTCATATACACTACATACTCGATGCAGAGGAACAAGAGATTCTAGATTTTATAGACTCCGGCAGTGGTACTACTGTGGCGAACTTCACAGCACTCAAAGAAGATCTCATACTCTCCGCGAAAGAGCACCTCCAGAGAAAATCCATCACTATACGTATACAGACACCGCTCCTCAGGGAGATCCGTTCTCAGGCAGCTCGCAAGGGTATGCCATATCAGACATATATCCAGTCAGCCCTCTCACAGTTTGTGGAACGAGATATGCAATCCAAATAAAATCACTTCTGACCGAGTGTTTTTTTGAGATGAATATATCCTTTGTTATTTCTTTTTCAGGAGATCACGGATCTCTATGAGGAGTTCGATGTCTGTGGGACCTGCTGGAACTATGGGTGCTATTTTCTTTTTGGGTATCGCTCGATTCATGGCTTTGACCACGAGGAATATACAGAACGCCACTATCATAAAATTGAGAATGATAGTGAGAAAATTCCCCCATGCGATTACGGCTCATACTTTTTTGGCTTCTGTCAGGGTACCGATTACAGCAGGATTACCAAAATTATAATACATATTCGAGAAGTCGAGACCACCCGTGAGTTTGCCGATGACTGGCATGATCACATCTTCTACAATAGAAGATACTATTTTCCCAAAGGCGGTACCGATAATCACACCGACTGCAAGATCGACTACATTTCATTTCATAGCGAAGTCTCGGAATTCTTTTATGATACGCATAGACACATATATGACACAAATAAGTCATAAGAGTGTAATTATTTTTGTACCTGTGGCAAGTTTATTTGCTCATCGCTGGTCCTGGATCTCTCACGAGACGGGGATCTGCTTCGATGATAAGAGGTGTAGTATAGGTGCTGCCTCCTAGGCTCTGTTTGGGAGTTGGATCAGCGAGGGCAGAGAATCCTACTCGAGCACCTGGAAGATCATAATCGGATTGTACACATCCTGAAGAAGTGAAATATGGACAGGTGGTAGGTGGGTTTTGTTTGGGAGGATTGGCTGATACGACTGATCCATGGATATAGAGCTGTGAGTCGCTCACTTCTGAAGTGATACCATGTTCAGCAATCAATGAACTATGGATATCAGTGACACCTCAGCGAATGATGATATTCCCGCCTTTCCCACTGAGATCTGTAAGGGCAATGAGAGTAAGGGGATGTTCGGCTCGATTTAGAATATTATCATCAATAATTATATCTGCCCCAACTACGATGATAGTCCGTTTATCATTGAAATTTGCATTTTTGATTATCTGATTTGTTCAGTGTATTATATAGTCGGTATCTGTATAGATGAATCTATTGCGAGAGAGGAGAGCAACTTGCTCACGGATATTATTGATGAGGTTGACACGAGCTATACTCCCACCTTTGACGCCCTCGCCTGATTGACCCAGAACACGCACACGCTCACTCGTGATAGTCGCATTAGCAATGGTGGCTGGGTTAGTTTCGTAGAGGATATCGATGACACCAATACGGTAGTAGATATAATTTTTTATATCTGTTGCCTCAGGAATCGCACTAAGTGTGGTATAGGTACCTGTGAATACAAAATCAGAAGCTGAGCTGGTAGCAATACTCGAGACCCCACCCCAATCACAGAGATTATCAGAAGCCATGGTGCTCGGATAGTTCGCACATATTTGGGCAGGCATACTGGTAAGGGATTTCCATTGATCTATGGCGAGCGTGCCTACTCTGAGGGTTGTTATGACTGTAGGTATCAGAGTTGATGTAGTATCATTTTTGGTCACTGTCGTTACAAATGTATGAGGAGTATTGACTACTGGAGTACCAGAACTCATCACACTTGCAGCATACATAGGACTAAAAATGAGAGTAGACTTCCATGCAGGGAGAGCCATATCTGATCCTGCATTGTACTTGAGAGATTCGAGTTGTATTACATTGTTCACGGCATCTGTTGGTGCAGTACTCGCAATTGTATACACGGTATCTGCAGTATTGAGAGTTGTATTCATACCTGCGGATCCAAACAGTCAGCTTCATAACTCAGGAGATAGGAATGCATCTCCATCGAAAGATGGTCCATAGTTGATATTGTCTATACCACCCAGTGGATCAGTTTGTATATTCTTTACCGTGGTACGATATTTGAGACGCATAGTACCATTCTCAACACGATTCCCATAGGTGTCTCGAACCTTTAGAGTCAATGTATAGGTATCAGTACCATTTGCAACCACTGGTATACTGGGTAATTGAGCAATGAGAGTTGCTGATACATTGTTATCCGTTAGGGTAGGAGTGGTATCGGGACAGAGTGTAGAACCAGATCCGCTCCCATTGCAATATATCTTTGCATGGAATGATGCTGGTTCGATAGTGCTACTCGGGATTCCTGGGTTCACTCTAAATGGGGATATCTTTGTTTCACTCCCATTGGTATCTATGATCCTGATCTCATATGTACTCGCGAGTGAGAAATCGGCAATATATATCCCTTGTAATCCAGTGATAGCTTGTGAGTCTATTCCTGTGATGATTGTTCCATTCCAGCCAAGTGCTCCTCCATCATACCTCCATGCCCCACTGACTGATAGTGTGGCTATATGATTGGCGATAGCATCTGTTTCATTGAGTAGTATTGGTCGTAGTGGCAATGCAATCCCGGTGAGATCGATATCTCCTGCATAGGTTCCACCCGTTCATTGGAGGAGACCCGTCTGAGGATCATATTGGACATTGCTAAAGTCTACATCACCCGTGTTCTCACTCCAGCCAGTACCTGTGAGACTACATATAGTAGTGAGATTGGTGAGAGACTGTATACCACAATCGAGTGATACCTGATTAGTCCCACTCGAGAATTGGATCCACCCAATACCTGTGGCATAGAATGCCCCAGTGAAATTAGGGATTGCAGTAGTGGTATCAAGACTCGGAATATAGGAAGGAATTCAGTTGACTGTGAGGGCACTGGCGACATCGAATCTCACCGTAGTATTGGATCCAGTCATCGCGATACTCGGTCCTGGAGTATATATCACACTGGACGCATTAGCTATACTTACTCAATAGAGTAGAATTGTGATGAAGAAGAGAATATGAGTCATGCGATATTTTTATTGTATTATTTGCTCACAAGAGCTGATCATCCCCGTATTCGTGAGAGTCGCACAAAGAGCAGTATTTTGTTCATTTTTGACGCGAGAGATAATGATAGTATCATGACACTTCATGCGTAGACTCTGGGTCATAATAGGTGTACACAATTCTATGTTCGTCCCTGTGATTGCAGACTTATAGATTGCGATATCATTGGTTTTGGAGACTTGGCTCTCGCAATAGAGTTTTTTGTCCGTGTCAGCTATACTCTCACAGAGAGTCCTATTTTCTGTCGTGATTGCTACTTTGAGTATAATAGTATCTCGACAAGTTGACTTGAGTTCGAGAGCGATGATACTTTCGCATAATTTGGCATCATTAGCTACGAGAGCATCCCTATAGAGTACGGTCTCATCGAGTTCTCGGATCTCAATTTGACAATCTTTCTGATACTTGGTTCCGAGTTTCATACAGAGTTCTCGACTCACAGTATGAGTCTGTATATGTGTTCTGAGTATTGCTGCATCGACTTGATCTTTGCAATACAATCTGTGATCCATATCTGAGATATGATTGCAGATTGTACGCTCTAGGGTAGTCACAGCCCGCTCTGTCGAGATCGTATCTCGACAGAGCGACACGACTCATATTGAGCTCAGTGTATCACAGCTTCCGATATCACTATCTTTTTTCCATATTGCTACTTTGATCATATCATGACATTCGTTTTTCTGCTTCATATCTGTGATTCCATCACATGTAGTGGCATTTTGATCTCGCATAGCCGCATTGTAGATTTCGGCATTATGAGCATTATTTCTTTCTGTAGTTGCTTGCTGCTCAGTATAGGTAGGGATCTCAGATATATTCTCTGTGAGTTCATAGCTAATATTACTACCTGATTTGCCCTGAAAAATAAAAAAATACACACTCGTTCCAATCAAAATAATAATAGAGATGAGAGTAATAAGAATTTTTTTCATATATATATCATAGCTCAATCTCACCAAAAAATCCTCTTTGTGAGAAGATTTGCATTATATTTTATATAGACAGATATAAATAATATAGTATTATAACACTATATTTCCGAGAAATTCTTCTATACTTTTCCAGTATCTCGATTCGATTCGGATTTTTTTCACGGATAGTAGAATCATCTGATTATGGCTATCGAATCTCTCGAGAAAGCGTTTGGTTTCAGCTACTGTCGTACGCTCATCGAGATCGAATACATAATTGAGTCCAATTTTGGTGAGTTTCACAACCCCATATTCTGAGAGGACCATACGACTACGTACCAACAGAAAGAGATTAGAGAATGATGCATTGTGCATTTCTGTTTCCATCTCTTCGAGTTCTTCGAGTGTTTCGAGATTCTCGATTTCTCTGAAAAAATTGAGTTTATCAGCTTCCGATAAGAAATATTCTTCAGGAAGTATATACGAGAGATCGAGTTCTATTTTGGTAAGTATTCGTTTCTTTTTCTCTTCACGCAACTCTGCAATTCGTTCTTCTAGGAGCCTGAAATACAGGGTCAGACCTATATCTTTGCTCCGGCCAGATTGTTTGATTCCGAGTACATCTCCAGCACCTCGGATCTCCATATCTCGCATAGCGATCTCGAATCCAGCACCCAGATGGGTATTATTTGCAATAGTGATAAGTCGCTCCTTTTCGTCTTTTAAGAGTTCAGGTTTTCGATACATGAGATAGCAATAAGCGTCCACATCTTTGCGGCCTACTCTTCATCTCAATTGATGGAGGCTAGCAAGTCCGAATTCTTCAGGATCAATAATGATAATGGTATTTGCAGAGAGAAAATTCACCCCATTTTCGATGATAGTGGTTGATAGGAGGATATCATACTCTCGCTTTTTGAATGCGTGAATACGGTCTTCTATCTGGTCTCCAGACATCTGACCATGAGTAATTATGATTCTAGGAACTTCTGGAAAACTGTGAATTTTATCCTTAGAAAAATTTATTCCAAAGTCACTTACAGGTTCGTAAGCTCCTTTCGAAAAAATTTTTCTGTCTCGAACTTCTTGTTTTTGAGAAGTTCAAAATTCACTGGAATCTCATATTCTCATATACTTCTTATTGCTAGTCATCACTATCTCTTCTATCTCTTTCGCGAGTGAATCCATTCCCCTAATTCTGTTATGCAAGATGATCACTTGTCATCAGCGAGTCATCTCATGGCGTATTGCATGAGCTATTATCCCCTCATCCCATCTCGTGATGATCGTTTCTATAGGTTTCTTTTTTTTGGGAGGGGTAGCAATGATAGATATCTTTTTGAGTCCTGAGAGTGCGAGATTGAGTGATCGAGGAATGGGAGTGGCTGAGAGTGCCAGAATATCGATCCCTGCTCTGATTTTTTTGATCCGTTCTTTGTGTGTAACTCCGAACTTATGTTCTTCATCGATTACGAGGAGACCCAGTCGCTTATATTTCACATCTTCAGAGAGGAGGCGATGGGTTCCTACGACTACATCAATCCTGCCATTCTTCAGATCCTCGAGGGTAGTATTGATTTCTTTGGTAGAATTCATACGAGTCATGATTCCAACTCGTACACCAAAAGGAGCAAGGCGATCGATGAAGGTCTCATAGTGTTCATCAGCAAGGACAAGGAGGGGAGAGATTACTGCTACTTGTGTTCCTGAGAGAACGGCCTTATAGATAGCGTTCATCGCAATCTCTGTCTTGCCGAATCCGACATCTCAGGAGATGAGTCTATCCATGGCGGACTCAGATTCCATATCTACGAATACCTCTCCTATAGCGGAGGATTGGTCTTTAGTATATTCATATGCGAATGCATTTTGGAATTCTTTTTCTTTATCACGAAAAATTGCAAAAGACCTCCCTTTAGTAAGAGAACGCCTTGCATTGGTTTCGAGTATATCAAGTGCTATAGCCTCGATCTCCTCAGTTGTCTTACTCATGGTACGTTCCCACTCTTTTCCTGAGAGTTTGGTGAGTTCGACATCCGATTTTCCGAGATATTTACTCACTCGGTATATCTCTGTAAGTGGTACGAAGAGTTTATCTCCTTCTGCATAATGGAGTTCGAGGTATTCTCGGTCAATCTGACCAGTATTTTTTTTGGTCACACTATGAAATAGAGCAATTCCATGTTCACGATGCACAACCAGATCACTAGGCTTGAGTGTGAGGAGGAGATCAAGATGCTTCGCGATCGATTTTTTGTTCCGAGTTCTGACAAATACTTGTCAGATGATATCATCTGTTATGATTATTTTTCAGATAGTATCTCATCCCTGATTGACTTGCTCGTTATTTTCTTCTTTTGGAATTCCTGGAATAATACAGCTTTCCATTCCTCATTTTTGTACTTCGATCACAATTATATCGAGCAGTTGATGGAACTCAATAAACTCTTGTACTGTTTTGATAAATTTAGTGTAGATTTCTATCTTTTGTACTCCTCTGTCTTCTCTCAAAAATCCTAAAAATACATCGATATGACCAATGGTTGGTATATCCACTCAGAGTGAAATCGCATCATCTCTATGGAAATCTGTGAAATGGATATGTGCAATTTCCCGTAGTTCCTGTATATATGGTAGAAAATCACATCCGAGAAGTATAACTTTTCCAGATAGATCGTGTATCAATAATGGTAACAAATCCCTATTGATCACCCCTATATTTCTTTGTATAGGAGTGGTTTCGAGTTTTTGATTTTTGATAGTGATGCGATCTCGGTATCTCCGTTCGCTTGAACGAGAGTCCACTTCTACGATTGAATCTATTTCTGTATCGAACCATTCGATGTGGATGATATTCCCACTATGAGCATCCGTGATGGTGATAACACTTCACTCTCTTCGATAGGTGGCGAGTTCTCCGAGGTGATGGGCATGTACATATCAGAAGTCGATGAGCTTGTTGATTGTATCTTCTATTGTTTGTCCACTCCCTCTTTTTATTTCATGGAGAGAGTGTCGACTGAGGTAGTCAATATCTCCATCTGTCTCGAGGAGATCACTTGATACTACAAAAATCCCAGTAGCACTCTCAAGCATCATCCAAAAGTCTACAAGTCCTGTAACTATATGTATAGGACTACCGAGTACGATTTTTGCAAAATATTGCAATATAGTAATATCTCCCTCAGAATCGGTAATAATCATGTGCTTTTCTCCTTTACCAAAAAGACTCTTCATGACAAAGAGTCGAGCGGTAGAACAACTGGAGTGCGAATATGTGGTTAGCAATGTATGGTAAAGTATTAGTATTTTATCTACACTTTCATGATATCTACTTCTTTGACTTTGAGCATCTCTTCCATTTCCTTGATTCCTTTGTCAATTTCCTTTTGTAATATGGCTTCTTGCACCTTAGTCTCATCCTCACTTATCTCCTTATCTGTTTTTGATTTGTCTATTTTTCTCTTGAATTCTCAGCGGATATTACGGATACCAACTTTCCCTTCTTCACCGAGTCGATTCGCAATTTTTACCAGATCACGGCGACGTTCCTCTGTGAGTGGTGGGATTTTTATCATGAGTGTTTCACCATTATTCGAGGGATTGAGACCGATTTTTGCATCACTGATACCTTTTTCGATATCTCGGATGAGTGCCTTGTCCCAAGGTTGGATCAAAATTGTACTAGCGTCCATGATAGATACGGCAGCAATATTGCGAAGTGGACCAAGGCTTCCATAGGCCATCACATAGACATCCTCTACAATTGCAGGATTTGCTCTTCAGGCCTGGAGCTTTGATAGCTCTGTTTGCAAGTGCTTTATGGCTTTGTTGAGCTCTTGTTGTAGATTCGCTAACATAGTGAGAAATATTATTATAAGATATATGTACAAATATTGTAGTCAAAAACATTATTTTCACAATATTTTTTTTGACATTTACACAACGAATTATACAATGGTTTTTGACAAGTTTCTTACATTATAATTATTCCTCAATATGCAAAAGGCTGTTTCATTTCTCATCATTGCTTCTCTCTCAACTTCTGTTGTATTCGCAGCCACTGAAAGTACTATGGTGTCTCCGAGTCCCATATTTTCGCAATCGTCAACACAAGGAAGCACTTCACAGTCATCAACTTCTACAAGTCTCTCACTTGGTGAGAACAAATCAGTGAGTTGTTCCTCCAATTCAGCCTTTGGAACAAATAGTTGTGATGAGTGTTTCGATGGAGGAACTGTTACTGTAGGAAAGAGACTTACAGGACTTTTTGATAATTGGATCAATAATACTACCAGTCTCTTGATCGCTTATCAGAACGAACAGAAAAATCCAAATATGGTATCATTTGGTTCTACAGTTTGGACACCTACTCCATCTGATGAATCAAAACTCTGGAAGACAAGTAGTGATATAACTTGGAATCCAAGTCAAACAGGATCTACAAAAATGCAATATGTACTTGCTGCTGGACAAAAAGTAAGATTTGTGGAAGCTGATCTTGCAGCTGGTTATACCCTCACAAAGACAGATCGTAAAAATGGTGATCTCGTTGGTATGATGAGATATCCTATAATTGCACATGTTCTTGAGGGAGGTGTCAATGTAGGAGCACCTAAAACTTATTATGAGTGTGTAGCCTACAATCTATCAGCTCCTGTACTTGCTACTCCGACGACTCCTACTACTTCAAAAACACCAATGACACCTGAGATAACAAAGACTAAAACAGGACCTGCTGAAACAATTATCCTGATCCTTGCAGCATTCTTTATTGCATTTGGACTCATGTTCTCTCTCCGAAAACGTATCTAATCCACTCCAAAAAATATCCCTATCCAATATATTGGATAGGGATATTTTTTTGCTTTTTTTAACATTTTCTATAGAGTATGATTTTTCAATATTACAGATATGCTACCTACTTTACTCACTTCTCGACTCAAAACTCTTTTATGATCTCATTATGATGCTGTTATACAATCATTTGCGAAAAATCGTAAATGATCACTTCGCCTGAATTCACTTAAAAGTGACGGAACAGATGTATTATCTGAATTTACTACTAAGGGAATTATCATAGAGCCATTTGTATGAATAAGTGGGTCATATATGTTTGACCGTGAGCATGAATACGCTATCAAAGGAACTACTGCATTCTATGAAGGGAAAATATATCTACAATCAATTGCGTCACAGCTGCCAGCACTAGTTCTCGATCCTCAATCAGGTGAATCAATACTCGATGTCTGTGCGGCTCCTGGATCCAAGACGACACAACTCGCGAGCATGATGTCGAACCGTGGGAGTATCTACGCCATAGAGCAGAACCAGATTCGCTACGATAAACTCATGCACAATTGTCTCCTCCAATGAGCAAGTATCGTAACAGGGATAAAAATGGATGCGAGACATTGGCTCTCAGATACAGGTGCTCTGATCACAGTTATAGATGATACAGCCGATATAGAGTTCGATCGTATACTGCTGGATGTTCCTTGTTCGGCAGAGGGGCGGATTGCTCTCGATAATGAAAAGACATATGGATTCTGGTCTCTCGACAATATACTCAAAAAATCAGAACTCCAATCACAACTTCTCCAAGTATCCTGGGATCATCTCAAATCAGGAGGTACTCTCGTATATTCAACTTGTACATTCGCTCCTGAAGAGAACGAATGAGTGATATCTGATTTCCTGGCATCTCATCCAGATGTACTTGTGGAAGATATCGATCTCTGACTCTCAGATCGGAGTTGGTGGACTCCAGGACTCGTGTCGTTCGGACGCAATACAGAGTACTCACCAGAGCTCGCAAAGGCAGTACGCATACTCCCGAGTGATGAGACGGAAGGTTTTTTTATGGTGAAAATACGAAAAGTGTAGTCTATGTTCACACGATTTATCACAAGCTATCTCGATATTGATGGAGAGAAAAACACTGGTGTATTTCAGGCACTCGGATGTCTCAGGAGAAGTGTAGATACTGCTCATGTGGATGTAGAAAAGCTCTTCACTCTACGAGATTGGTTTGATCAGTATCTAGAGGCACCAGACCAATTCACCAAACGCAAAACAAACAAAGATACTGGTATAGCCCTCGGATGGTATAGAGACACAGCATTCGATCATATAGCAAAAATGTATGAGCTCGCGAAGATCTGTTAGTCCTATGGGATCATATTCGAGGTGGTCAAGCGAGCAGATCCAGGATATATCGTCTATGAAGACGAATATCAGGTAGCAGCCATCCCATGCCGAGAAGATAGAAATAAGGTAACATAATTCTTACTTCCTCCCAAAATCTGCTGGAATCTCTCCCCATATTTTTGTCTCCCACTTGAGTATGGGGTTTTTGTATTCATTGGATTTAAGCCAGATGATTGCACGGTCGACGAGTACAAAGAGTGAGATATTCTCAGATGTTCTCGGTTGCTTGGTTCTCGCATTTTTTGCTTTGACCCAAGATAGGGCCGTCTGACTATCTGTATAGATGGGGATGGCGAGATCGTGTTCTTGGCAATAGGTGAGTGCATGGACAATACCAAGGAATTCTACAATATTATTGGTTCCATCGGAATATGGTCATTCAGTAAATATCTTTTCACCTGAGTGTGTATAGACTCCTTGATATTCACACCAACCTGTGACAGTATTCCAGGCTCCATCGACGGATATACTTTCCATAATGGGTTCTCCATATTTTTGTTTTTCAGATTCTGAAGGTGTTGATAGTTTGGTAGTACTTCCAATATAGTCATATGCAGGTCGCCTGAGTGCTACTTTTGCTTCTTCATGGCTCGAGAATGACTTGTAGAGAGCTCATACATATCATTCCACCGATCGCTTACACTCTTCCCAGTTTTCGAAAATCCCTGGAGTTCGCCCTTTCCATACGGTATAGTATTTCTGTTTTGCCATATTTTTTATAAAAAAGATATCCAATCCGCTTTCTGAATAGCCTCGGCCCGAACTCGGCTATCATATCCGAGTTTTTCTATAGTATTGCGAATATTCTTAATAGAATATACACTTCATTTTATATTGGAGAGTAGGGTCTTGCGTGGATGAGCGAAGGCAATCTTCCACAAGTTCATCAAGAGTTTTTCTTGTTCTCGATTCCTAGATTCTCGCACTTGGAATCTGAGAACTAGAGAATCAACCCGGGGTGCAGGATCAAAACTGGATCTCTCCACATACCTCACTCGATCTATATCTTGGCAGGCCAGCTCCATAGAGAGTGAAAGGAATGAGTGATGACACTTTCTGGCTCTTCATGCTAGTATTTTTTCTCCTACTTCTTCTTGCATCATGATAATCATCTCCTTGGGGGAAGTTGCTATATCATATAGCAGATGAAATAATATGGGACTCGTTATATAATAGGGGATATTCGCGATCACCGAATATTGTTCGTATGAGGGAGTGTGTTCCAAGATATCCGCGTGATGTATAGCTATATTTGGAAGGTTATATTTTTCGTTGAGGATAGCTATCATATCCCTATCGAGTTCGATGAGATCCAGACTCTTTGGTTTTTTTTCGATGATATAGTCTGTCAATGCTCCATAGCCTGGACCTACTTCTATAATATGTTTATCGGATATATCGAGTGCATTCGCTATATCAGAGAGTGCGTTTTCATCGATGAGAAAATTCTGTCCGAGTGATTTTTTTGCTTTTATTTTTTGCATTAGTTCGACACTTTAATATATCCCGTCATTTTTGATACTGCTCTTGCGAGTATCTTTTGGTACGTATGCCAACTTCCGAGAACACGAGCATAGGCTCATTTTACCTCAGTGACCCAAATATCAGTACTATTTTTCTGATTTTTAGAGATACCATCAGACATCATGATATTTTGGAAATATTTCCAAGCTTGGGCTTTTTTGGTTGCAATATCCCCACATAGAGTCTGTGCATACGTATTGGTAGTTTGTATGAGCATATCTTTTGCATCTTCATTGAGTTTTGCTTCGAGTACTCCAAATTTACATATTCCAGAATAGATCTCCGCAATTTTTTCAGTACATACATTGATAGTGTCGATCCATTTTATAGGATCAGCTTCTCGTATCTTTTGGAGCTGTTGCATGTATTTTTTGATATCGGTATCGATTCTATTGAATGAAATATTCACTGCAATCAAGTATGCGAGTGTTTCTGGTGTTATAGGTTGATTATTCGGGTCAAAAAAATTACCCTGTGGACATACAAATTCAGTAATACTATTTGGATTTCCTCATTTTCATGAACGAGCATCAGTGCAACGATCTACAGAGGTTTGGAGCTCAGTAGCATTAGGGAGATTAGCTTGTAGTTCGCATGTTGTAGCAAACAAAAATTCTATACGAGTGAAACTCAGGAGAGAAAAGATAAAGAACAATAAAATAGGGTACATACAGATATTATTTAGGGGGATTATCCTGAACATCTTCAGTATGTTTTGGTTTCTTATCTCGCAATTTTTTAACACCATAGAGTGATGCGATGATGCCACTCAGAATTACACCAGTTATAACGGTATCCATAGTTCTGATACCTTTCTTAGCTACATTCTCGGTCTTTTGTTCATTTACATTTTCGGGATTTTTTTTCTTAAAAGGGAACATGGCAAGATATTAAATATTATTCTCCTACTTTAATAGTTTTTGATATGAGTGTTAATTTTGGAATAGTAATTATTATGACATTATGTTCCACGGTGGCTTTTATCTCATCGAATCCGAGATTCTCTGGAAGGATTATTGACCTCGAGAATGCCCCATAGAAACACTCCTCTACGAGCATACGGCGAGCATCGAGATAGATAGGTGATTCTTTGCGATTCCCTGACACGGTCAGTATATTCCGAGAGAGTGCGATATCGATATCAGCAGGATCTACTCCTGCTATAGGAGCTATGATGATGATGGATGTTGCTGTATCGAGTATATCTACAGCTATCTGTCCAATATCTGTTTCGTGATCGTGATCTTCGTGTATCTCGACGTCGATTTGAGTACTATTATTCATAGAATGCTCATTATGATTATCTGAACTCTTGTGATTTATTTTTTTCGCTGTCGTATCTCCATCAGAGACACCGTATATCTTGAACATAGAGAGAGAACTTAGAATTTAGAATAGAAGGATTATGTAGATCATCTCCGAAAGTGCAAAATTACCCTAATTATCCTATTGAATCTGAGTGATTTTGCAACTTTTTATCGCCTCTCAGCAATTATTTTTTCATATTTTTTCATGATAATATCATTTGATACTTTTCGATTTTCTTTTTTCTCAGTTTGTTCTAGTTTTTGTAGTAGATGGCCGAGTGTACCGAGGTGACTTGGATGGATTCGGAGCGATCAATCATGATAGTCAGAGAGTGACGCTATATCTGATATAAGTAAGGGAATATGATGAGACCTGGCTAGTTCGATTCGGGGACCGCTGGTATAGTATGCTCCAATATATATCCAGCCTCTCGCATGGAGATAGAGTGATTCAATACCTTCGCTATCGAGCGCACCAATGATACGTACTGAACCCGTGAGATTCATCTTTTGTACAGCGAGTGATATATCTTTTAATTCATGTGGACTTAGTCTGCCCATGAGAATGAGGAGATATGATCCCCCGAGATCACGGTAGTCCTTGTATCCTCGTAGTAATCCCTGGATCCCGGACTCACTCCCATAACTTCCATCATAAATCCAATATGGCCCAGATATCGAGAGTTGAGCGAGTATATGACGGGCTGATTTACCTAGTGTGAGAGTAATATATGGAATTATCTCGATATCTTCTTCTGCCGTATGATTAATCTCGACAGCCTGTTGTCCGATAGTGAATGATGGCACTATGATGGTATTTCATTTTTTATTGCGATTCTTCGTATTTACTGAAAGGAGTCGATCTATGAGAGATTTTTCATAGCGAGGATAGAGAATAGAGGCAAAATCTCCAATATGTGAAATAGTCACAATATGATTATCATAAGGAGGACAGGATGAAAAACTTACACATCGAAAAATATCATTCACTCATCTAGCTGAGAGGTGTGGGTCTCTTGACCACAATGATGAGAGTGGCACGACTACTGATCTCCCATTATCTGGACAGTCTTGGTAATCGTAGTGTAGGTAACTGATTTTATCGGTTGGATGACGAGCCGACCAGAGATCTACCCAGCTACTAGCATATCTAGCCATGACGAGATCTATGGGTGATTTTGATCGTATATCAATAATAATATGCATATGTGGGTATTATGAGAAAAAGTATTAAAATGTCGAGAAAATCAACTAAAACAATTTTCTTTTTAGTATAAAATATATACTATAGTCTCGCAATATTCAATTAATTTGATTTTTTATGACCCATTTTTTGTCCAAAATACTCGAATGAGATCGGTGTGAATTCCGTATTGATACTCAGATATTTTCTACTATTGTCGCTATGAAGGCTGCATATAGTCTTTTAGATAAAGCTTATTTCTTTTTCTATACTGAGGGAGCGACACTCATTGTTCAGATCACACCCAAGACATGACAAGAGTGGGATGCTGAGAGATTTGGGCTAGAGTATAGTGATGAGCTCTTTGCCTATGCACTGCGAGTACAGATCGAAACTGATAATAAAGTGATACGTGAAACCATAGTACGTAGGGCACTCGGATCCTATGCAGATCTCCCTAATTTTGTATCTGTACAGCCAGAACAAGTATCTGGACAGATTGATTTCGATAGAGATATCGATGAGATTCTCCGAAATATTGAAAATGATCCCGAGCTCAGAATTGATGAAGAAGAGGTCAATCGTATTCTCGCTGGCATCCAATCAGAAAATCAATCACTTCAAAAACCAAAACTAGATCCTAATAAACTCAAAGATGTCAAAAAAAACTTTCAACATAAATAATTCTCTCTATTCGCCGCCAATTATATGAGAGGCTATACTCTTATTTCGATGATATGATATCGTTCTCGAAAATTGAGTGATCTCAATTGATGATGAGAATCCG
This sequence comes from Candidatus Altimarinota bacterium, assembly GCA_043741945.1. Taxonomy (GTDB): domain Bacteria; phylum Patescibacteriota; class Gracilibacteria; order BD1-5; family UBA2023; genus JABFSX01. The sequence continues at coordinate 29,275 of JAYTZT010000018.1, read as the reverse complement.
CAATGAGTCTTCGATGAACTCATGAACTATGCTCTCTCTATTTCTTCAGAAAATACCCTATGAGCCTCCCTCTAGAATCCATTCAGAATTTTGATACCGCTATTGTCGCACCATTTTATTTTGCTCGTCAAAAAAATGGAAAGTATCTCATAACCAATGAGTTTTGATATTATGCCCATCTGAGTGAGCAAGAGTTCCAGGATTTCTACTCTGGAAAAATCACGGGGTCCGCGTCTGAAGAACTCGATAGCAAGCTCTTTATCAAAAATATCACCTATGAAGATCGTGCCGTTATTGCTTATAACAAAAAAAATAGATTTCTCGCATATGGTCCATCACTTCATATGATTGTTATAACACTAAGGTGTAACCACAAGTGTCAGTATTGTCATGCAGCCGTGGCTCCGATGACTGCCAAAAATCTGGATATGACTCTAGAAACGGCTAAAAAAGTTGTGGATACTATATTCTATACATCCTCACCATCTCTCACTATCGAGTTCCAATGAGGTGAATCACTCGTAAACTATGAGGTAGTTCAGTTCATTGTGGAATACGCTACTATAAAAGCTCAGGCACTCCAAAAACAACTTACATTTGCTCTAGTGTCTAATCTCACTCTCATGGATGAGGACAAGCTCAAATGGCTCCTCGACCATGGCGTGAATATCTGTACTTCTCTCGATGGTGATAAAAAAACTCATAATTGGCAAAGAACCTACAAAGACGGCGATAGTCATGAACTCGTGACACACTGGATATCTCGAATCAATACTGAAAATGAACTCAGGGGATATAAGGGATATAGAATCGGAGCTCTCGCAACTTGGACCAAGCCAGGTCTCAAAAACTACAAAAATATCATAGAATCATATATCGAACTTGGTATGAATACCATAGGTCTCAGATGGCTCAATCCGTACGGTTTTGCAGCTGCTGAGCGAGACACACTGGAGTATTCACTGGATGAATATTTTGAGTTCTATACCAATGCGATGGACTATATTCTAGAAAAAAATAAACAGGGAATCGTTCTTCGAGAGATGCTCTCTATTGTCTATCTCAACAAGATACTCAACAATACTGATAGTGGATTTATGGATGTTCGTTCTCCATCGGGTATTGCAATCGGTGGAGTAGCGTATAACTATGATGGGCGTATTTATGCAAGTGATGAGTCTCGTATGCTCGGGCGTATGGGTATGGAGGATTTTCTCCTCACTCCTATGCTCGCTACAGGTGAAGAGACCTACAGAGCCATGGCCAATAGTGCTGTGACCAAGATATCAGTTCAGTCATCGACTCTCGACGGACTCCCTGGATATGTTGATCATGTATACAAGCCATATCTTGGGGTTGATCTCATCTATGCCTTTACTCAGCATGGGAACGTCTTCTCCAATTTTGCCAAGGATGACAAGACTCGCATCCAAATAGCTATGCTCGACTATCTCTTCGAGAAACTCGAGGATCCAGACAATGAGAAGATATTCAGATCATGGCTCAGTGTCTAAAAAATTTGTATTCCTATAAAAAAGTCATATAGTTTCTCTATAATAATATATTCATATGTCTGATATCCCCCAGAAAAAAGTCATACCAAAGTTCAAAAAGAAACTCCATGGTTTTCTCTCTGATGAGAGTGGTAAAATCACGAAAGAAGATGTTCTCAAAATGGGAATGATTGCGATGGGGGTGTCTGGAATAACGATGGGATCACTAGAACAGGCTATAGCTGCTCATACGAGTGGTGGTGGAGGTAACTGTTTTGTTACGACTAATACCCCGATCACATATGTCGTGAATGGTCATGTGAATCAGATTATTACTGCCACAGATTTTTGTTTTGGTGGTACAGCTCACGGAAGTTCTCATGCGAATCATGGGAGTGGAGGGTGGTGTTAGTATTTTATAAGCAGTATATAATATGCCAAAATTTATGATACTTTTCATTATAGTATTTATCGTATGATTTTTAGTGTGATATCTAGTTATTCAGCAAAATGAGAAGGTCGTTCCCTGAAAGGTTATAAAAAATACATCCTCTGGTATAACAAGTACCTCTTCTGGTATAGTCAATACCTGAGCTCATACTATACCATATTCTGCTCCTCAAGATATTTCTAAGGTCAAGTCAAATACGGAAACTATCAATTTTTTGAATAGTGCACCCTTTCCAGAAGCTCTTCCTTTTTTAGCACTCAAAAAAAATGATAAGATTCTTTGGAATACATATTGGAAGACAATATATGAAAAGAATCAAAATTTTCTCACCGATACATTCTTGGAGACCACAGAAACTGCATATAGTTCTATCTTTAATAAGAAAATGAAAATCTGAACGTCTGCAGATGTTTTTCTCGATGGTTCAATATTTTTCTCCAATGCGACTATCGCAGAAAAAATAAATGCATGTGATATCTATCACAAGGATGCATGAGCTCTTCAGAAAGAGAGAACCATCAATTGTAAAAATATGTCCTATTTTTATGAGGCTCTCACTACCAAAGATTGTGAACCAATCATTGATTATATCGATGGAAAAAACATAAAACAATATTGTAAAGAAATTAGCTCTATTCGATAAAAATACATGAAACTCATTGGATTAAAGATTACTCTGGCAAACTATTGTGTATATAGATGTAAATATTGTTATGTAGACACTCAGGATACAGGTGTAATAGATGAAAATACATTGTACAGAGTCCTTCGATACTATATTCATCAAATCGGAGAAACAAAAAATATATTCTTTCTCGGAGGAGAAGTGCTTCTAAATTTTGAGATTCTCGAAAAGGCTCTTATTTTTGCTACTCATGAGGCTCAAACTAAGGGCAAAAAATGTATTTTTTTTCTGACGACTTCAGGAATAGGTATCACACAAGAAAAAATAAAAATTCTAAAAAAATACAATGTCAATATTGGTATCAGTATCGATGGTGATGAGAGGGTTCATGGCACCAATCGGATAGATAAAAATAAAAATAACACATATATTAATACAATTAATGCTATTGGAGTTTTCAATTCCTTTTATTCTGATAAAAATCTCGGATATACTATTACAGTAGATGAGAATACGGTTACAGATCTTTTTAGATCTTTTGTACATATTTCTGGACTAGACGTGCGAAGGCGGAATATCAGTATCTGATGTGTATATACTAAAAAATGGGATAGTGAAAAGCAGCAGGAACTCCATATGGGGATGGAACAGATTTGTAGATTTATTACAGATAGTATTTTACAATGAGAATTCTATTATTATAATTCCCTCAATCTTATTATTCAGGAAAAAATAAAATGACTTCCTATAAACAAGAAAAATTGGGAATTACATGTTTTCCCAAACGGTGAAGTTTCAGGAAGATTATTTCATCAATCTATATTTGGTACTATTGATCTGGATCCTCTTTTATCTCGATATGAACTCTTGAATAATTTTGCTTTTCATATTATTGAGTCTTCCAAAATAAATTGAATGTACAAGAAATACATAGAATCTCTCAGTAATAAGGCGGTCTTCTAATCCCCTATTTTTTTATGAACTTTCTGTCCAATATTTTCTCGGAATATTTCTGAAGTCAATTCTATCATACTCCTTCTGGAAGAAGGTATATAGAGTATATTTGCGAACGAGAAGAAGGGTACTCAGAGAAAATTTGCTTCTTTCACTTTTCGCCACTCAAAAATACAATGAATGCCAGAAATAATCTTGAGATACTCGAATTTATTAAAACATTCTATTCTAGAGCGTATAGAAATCTGTATCCCATGATCAAATTTGCCATCCAGAATGATATTGTTATTAGTCTCAATAGTTTTACAGAATATGATTTTGTCATCAAGTTTCAAAATGCTACACCCGATATATGAAAACTCCTAGAACGATTGCTCAAAGTGTATGGGAACTATGATATCTCTGTTGATATAACTCAAATGGTACGGTTCTATGAATTATATATCTCAGTTTCAGAAGAATTCAAAATCACGACCATAAAAACCTATATAGAATGCAATATCGAGAATTTACTACCATGCTTCCAAGAACAATATATTGATGGAAATAATATCTTTATGGTTTTGTCCATTAAAGATGAAAATCTCATAAAAAATATCAAAATTTCAGACCGACTTCTCATAAAATTAAAAGATCCTATTCGATTCTCCCAATCGCAATTTCTCCTAGAGAATTACGGTCAGTATCTGGAATCTCATTTTGATTTTAATGATATATATGTATCATTTATCGAAACGAACATAAGTGGTGAACTATATAGAGATCTGATCTATTTTACCAGGTGATATAGTATACCTGCTTAATTTTCTATAAATAATTTTTATGTGTGGATTTGCTGGGATGACATATCATGACAGGAAAAAACTCGAAAATATGGCTGCTCCGATTTCTATAAGGGCTCGAGATAAGGAGGTATTTTTTGGTATTGATAATGAGCTTTCTTTTTACCATGCTCCTCTCAAGATATCAGATCTCGATAAGGATACTAATCAACCATTTGTTACAGAGGGTATCATTATATGATTCGTAGGTGAAATATATAATAAGGAATATCTCATCTCAATCTGTTCAGCTGGAGTTGAAGACAAATATAGTGAACTCGAGATCATAGCCCTCTGCTATAAGCAGTTTGGACCTCGTTTCATCGATTTCGTCAATGGAGAGTTCGCTATCTTTATATATGATAGTATCCAATCAAAATACTATCTTTTTCGTGATCGATATTGAGTCCATGCCGTCTACTATCGAATACAATCTGGAAAACTGTATTTCTCATCTGAGATCAAGTCATTACTCTTTTCGGAATCGGATATTTCTCGCTGAGCAATTGCGGAGTATATGACTTTCTGATTCACAGTTTCTCCGCGGACACTTTTTAAAAATATATCGATTTTAACTCCAGGACATTATCTAGAATTTATTTCTGGGCAACCTCTGATGATTCATACATTTTGACCTTTTCTTCCTCAGCAGAATAATAGTTCTTTCTTGAGTGCTTTTGAATCAGCGGTAAAAAGACGAATTCCTCCATTTCAAAATAAAATTCTCATGCCGCTTTCTGGAGGACGAGATTCGAATCTCACCCTTTCTTATCTGAAAAAATACTTTGACGGTAAGATTATTGCCTACACATTTTTGAGTGAGAATAACGAGCGAGACGTAGAAGTGGCTCATAAGAATGCACAGTTTCATAATATCCGGCATATACTAGTGGATTTGCGTGGTAGCCAGGCTCTTCTAGAATCAGACTTCCATACCCATGAATGAGTAGTTCACTTGGCTGATGTTACTAGCATAATGAAATCATATCTTGGGGAAGATGAGGATGTACGAGTTGAATTCTCTGGAGATGGTAGAGAGGAATTTTTTGGTCTCAATAATCACTTTGATTATGACAAGATAACAGTATCATATCAACACTTTCTGAATCAACAGCTTTTTCCAGAGAGAAATATCAATCAAGAATTTTTGAATGATGCTATGTTTGATTTCAATCTTCAACTTATCGAAAAGATGACACTCCGTAATGGTATAGAAAGGAGACTCCCATTTACAGACTATGAACTTTTCTCTTTTCGAACCACCTATACAACTTATCAACAGGATGTCTATATGTATCTCCAGAACGAAGGACTATCAGTTGTAGATTCTATTTATGGGCATAATCAGGGTTCTGGATTCCGATATGGAGAACAGGCATTTTTCAAAAAACATATTCCGAAATATTCACAATATCTAAAAAGATGAAATCATCTATAAATCCCATATACCAATCTCGAAATTTTTTAGAAAATTGTAACTCAAATTTTTTATTAGGAGATAAGAATTTCCAGTATATTATTTTGGATAATTTTATTGAACCATCTTTATATGCTCGATATCGGAATATAATTTCACAAAATAAATATATAGAATTAACGACTCATAAAACTCTCTCACAAGAGACTCATGATATCCTTTTCCCATCAAACTCTCTAAGTTGATTACATGATCTTTTTTATACTTCTCAGATTGATGACTATTTTAGTTACTTATTGTCTATCAGGGTGAGACGAGAATTCTATATCACTCAGAGTGATATCTGAGAATATTTCCCGAATCTTACAGCCTGACTCGTGGCACAGCTCTACAAGAAGGGAGATTTCTACGACTGGCATATTGATGGCCCTCTAGAAGATGGATCCATTGGTGGATTTGTATATTATCTCTCTCTGGGGCAAGAGGAATGGAAAGAATCAAATGGAGGAATACTTGAATTCTGATCGGGAAATCCACTTGGTCCATACCACAAAATTATTCCAAAAGAAAATCGTCTTATTTTCCTTTTTGCTTCACCAATTTCATTTCACCGTGTTACGCCTATCACAGGCAATGCTGAGAGAATATCAATACAATCTACACTTTTTCGATCATAATTATGGAAAAAATACTCGATATCTACATAACAAAACTTTGCAATCTCCGTTGCGAATACTGTTATGTAGATATTGGGAAAGATACAAAGATTTTTGATGTTGATATATTTCTCAAGGGTATGAATATTCTTTCTTTTGATCATATCAAATTCTTCTGAGGTGAACCTCTTATAAAATGGAAAGAGATAACAGAAATCGTAAGATATGTGAGGCAGAGAAAAAAAAAGATGAAATTCACTATCATTACCAATGGAATCTTACTCGATAAAAAAAAGTATGATTTTTTGCACCTCCATAATATATCTATAGTAGTATCATCACACCCGAATCCATGAATCCAAAAACTCATAGAAATATTCTCAGAATTCCTCGAAATAAAAGAAATAGGTAATATTACCTTTTCATTTGTACTTACTCCCACTCATATTGTTCAGAATCTCCGAGATATAGCACTCGTCATCGAAACAGGAATAAAAGATATAATTATACTCCCAGATTCATCTACTCTCTGGGAAGGAAAATTGTATCATCTGCTCGAATATTGTCTCAAGAAGATTGTAGTTCTCAGCGTATGAACGCAGGCAAAAATCCATTTTGCATTTTCTAATAATTTAGTAGATCCAAGAATCTCCTGTAAAAAGAGTATTCAAGAAATTCTAGATATTGTCCCTTGTAATCGATTCAAAGTATTATGAATTATGGGATCAGATTTTTTTATATCTCTCCAGAACGCTCTAGAGAATGTAGGTTTTTTCGAGAATCGGTATCGATATTTTTTTAGCTGTCCGATAGGATATTTCCTTGATCATCATGAAAAAGATCCCAATCTTGTTGCTCAAGTATTTATGAAGATCAATATCTTATTAGTAACAATACAGGAGTTCTTAGACAATTACAAAAATGAAGTTACTTACTTGAATATTAAGTCATCAAGTGAGATACGTTTTAATCTTAATAATCAGTGCAATCTTCGTTGTGACTATTGTTATGTGGATTTTGATAGCTCTACTATCTCTCTTGAAATAGTCAATCGCATTATAGACTATACTTTTCAAATAGATCGTGCTCCTTTGATATTTTCATTTTTTGGTGGAGAGGTCACACTTGAGTTCGAAAAGCTCGTAAAAATAGTGAATTATATAGAATGAGTCTATATAAAATATGATCTTAGATGTCCTCGTTTCAAGATTGCTACTAATGCAATACTTCTCAATAAACAAAAATTACAATATTTGAATGAAAAAAATTTTGAGATTCATATTACGTTGGGCTGACTTCCTAGGCTCCATGATCAGTTCCGTGATGGATCTTGGAATAGGCTCATAGGCAAAATAGAAGAACTATCTCTTATCCAACAAAATAATACCGTATTCCTTCTTATGATTCATCCACGAAGTATAGCATCTCTTTTCGACTCCTATATTTTCCTGAAACAACTCTGTATAAAACATCTCCATATGGAACTCATATATGATACTACTTCTGATTTCTGGAGAGATGAACATCGGATGGAACTTGCTCGACAGTTCCAGAAAATCTGGAATCTAGATGGGAAACAAAATATCTTTGCAAAAAATATAAGTCAATTATCAGATGATAGAATTTATGATATTAGTATTTTTTGAGGAATTGAACAAAATTCTTTTGCTTTTCACAGGTCTTCCTATGATCTCTCATTCAAGAAATCATTTGATGTTTTATTCGCCAAAATATTTTCCTAATACTATGCATTTTGCTACTCTTGGCTATGGATCTAATCCTCTCATCCAACAATATAGATCTGCCTTTCTTCAAAAACTAGAAAATTTCTGGAGAACTCAGATAGGAGGAGAGATACCGAGTGCCGATTTTCTCCTATTACCTGATATTCATAGTCGACTCCTTTCACATATTCGACCTATTCAATGAGCAAGGATAGATTATCGGAAACAGCTACAAGAAGAATATATTCGGTTCAAAGATAATAGTATTTTGAAGAATCAAGTTGAAAAAATCTATTGAACCAATATCCGTATTACTCTTGATTTTCATAATCCCGAGGTTAATAATTATAGCCATCCACACCATAAAATGAATCAGGTAGGTATCGGCTTTTGAAATAAGAATCCTGAAGAATGGAAGTGACTCTTTACTAAATCTTTTGATATTGTGAGTTCTGTTTCGCCAGGATTTATGAGTGAGATTGATATTATGATCTGCCAGATTATACCGTTCGGAGTGAGTGTATGAATACATAACTCGGGATCATACTCTGATGCCATATGACATCTCCTGATGAGCTATCCAGTTGGCATGGAAAATCCAGAACTCGCACTCCTAGAGGCCATATTGCATGAGTACAATCATAACAAGCTCAATCTGATTATGCAGACAGAGAAATTGATCCTGAATGATCGCAGAGAAATATACTATTCGCCGTATCGGCCTGATGTAAGACATATATATGGCATATATATGGGATTGCATGCACTTGTCGGAGCCTATTGGGTGATATGGCGTGCCCATATCTCTGGAGTTCTCATTCTCCCTAGGAGCTGGCAGGAGAAGGCCGTACTCTACGTTCTTAAAAATGGGCTCTCTATCCAAGTACTCGATAAATATGCTCATCTCTCACCTCTGGGTCGGGATATTTTTGAGGAGATGCGAGCAGTACATGAGCAGTGTCTTGTCTCTATCAAACAGTCACAGATATCCACAGATATACTCGGCAATTCCAAGAATAGTCTCAGAGGTCATTACCAGTCAGTTCGTCAATCCTTTCCATTTCTTCAGTCCTAATCATATATGAATATACTTTTCATGAGATTCATATCCCAGAAATATATGAGGCAAAATCCTAAAAATATTACCAAAGAATAGGGGAGCGTATGTATCATACTATAAATTTTGTTTTTTGTCACCAGTGTATCATATATCCCGAAAGTAGTACTCGTAATATATTGTACTAGAGAGAATGCGAATGCATATATCCACATATAGCTGATATAGCTATGAAACTCATATATGAATATATCCATATTATTATTTGAGATATAGGTTCAGAAATACATACCTATAAGAAGTATGGGAAATAACCGATGTCTCCATTGAGTAATCAGATATCTGATACTAGGTCTCAAGAGAAATATAATAATCGAGAGAAAGAAATACAAGTCTCATCTATTTGGAACTATCTCAAATATTCGTGCAGAGATCGGCGCTATAATGAGTGACAGGAGAAATCCGATAATTGCCCAATCCAAAAAAAATAATAGTATCGATTGGAGTATACTTTCTTTTGATTTTTTTGCAGAGAAATAACTATTCCATGGTGATGTCATATGTCCCCTTAATGCATATATCTGTCCGAGTATGAGAGACCACCAAAATACAAGTGTGATAAGGGTGAGTATCCCGATATTCGCAATAAATAGTCTGATAGAGTGCTCTCCGAGAAATAATATCAGAACTGCAGCATACTTGACGTCTCATGATCCGAGGAATCCATTTTTCTGATACAAAAAAACTCCAAAAACTATCAACATAGTGCTCAATAGTACTTCTAAAAATACCTGATCACTTCTGCCTATAGGGAAAATATAGTACCAGAAAGGAATAATAATAATCAGTATGAGAATGAGTGAGTTCGGTATTCGTCGGTATATGATGTCGAATCATACGATTATCACATTGAATATGATAAATAGAGATACAACAATAGAAAATATAAAATTCATATAAAAATAGTAGCTATACACTATAAATAGTATTTTTCTAATTGAAAATCTGTGCTTCCACTAGAGAATGTGCTAGGATAGGAGTAGTATATAAATATTAGATATGAAAACAAAAATAAAAATTCTATTGCTTCTGTCTCTTTTTTGTCTTCCGTTCTCTGTTGAAGCAAATTGGTATCAATGTGGCACACTTGGTTGCGCTCCAACAGTAGACTTCACTGTAGCAATATCCAATTGTGTTGCAGATGCATACCCAGATGCAATTTGGCCAACTATTCCCGGTACCGGTCCAAGTGGTGATACGGGATTTATTTATGCAAATGGTCAAACACAAGTTCTGGGTTCTGGACAATGTGAGTGGTGGGACTCTACTGCACCTATAGCCTCGAGTTTGACATATGCGAACGCTGCTACAGCTGGGTGGCAAAATAGTACTAATATCATACTAAATTGGACTGAATCAGATCCTGGTGGATCTGGAGTCAAGAACTATGACATCCGAGTGTATCAGGTTCTCTGAGCACAATGAGTTCCTGGAGTACTTGTGAGTACCTTTACTACACCAACTGCTGGGACGAGCTACATATATGCTTGAATCGATGGGTATGCGTATAAGTTTGAGATCTGCCCACAAGATTATGCGGGGAATGTATGTAGTAGTTGGACTACGAGTACTGATATTGCCCGCGTAGATACAATTCCTCCAGATCCGATTAATCTCATCAATACTAATCCTACAAGTCTGCTTGCTACGACTACTCAGGTTTTTACACTTACATTTAATGACGGATGAGCTCCAGTGAGTATCCGATCCAATTTCGAAGACTTTGCTAATCCGTTTGGATGGATTCCTGTATTCAATCCATCAGCATTCGCTTTTGCACATTCAACGAGTCAAAATATATCAAAGGTAGACTCAGATAGAGTAGCAGATGGGGGAACAGCACGATGATATACCTATCGAGTTCCTGAGATCTGTGATCAGGCTGGCAATTGTTGGAGTGGTATACAAGACTACAACTATAATGTCTATGCCAATCCTAGCTATATTCCTCAAAATACGCAAGATGCGTCAGCACTTATGAGTGCTGTGGCAGATGGAGTGAGTCGAGATTTTATTCAATCTATTAGAGATGGCTATGATAATGCCATTATACCAGCTGGTGGTATCGGTCGTATTATTTCCATGGATCTCTCGGGTATATCGAATCAAATGTATCTCAATCAATATAATAGATCAGGAGGATCGTCAGTATTCGTAGATAACAATACAACAGCACTTTCTACGATCTCGCAAAGTCTCGGAAACCGGACCTCTACTACTGGCTCATATCCACTTTCCCTCTTTGTTTATACTCCAACAGCCAATAGCTATACTGCGACTGATCCTATATCAGATCCACTTGCCTCATTTTCATTTACCACCAATTTGACCGTATCAGATATGTTCATTGGTTCTGTAGTATTTTCTCAGCCACTCTCGAATCCGTCCTTCAAGCCACTCTATACATCTTTAATATGATGAGATCTGAAAAATGGTGGATTCATAGAAGGAACGGAACAAGTTGGGAATATTGGAAGTACCAATAATAATCTTGGTGTTTCGCCAACATCACTCGAACTCAAACTCGAATTCAGTGGATCAGATGTTTGAAGTTTTGATTTCTATGCATCTAATATATCTAGTAGTACTATACCAATTGGATCTATAGCTACGATGATCCCTAACCCAGGAATTAGTTATACGGACCTCTATAGTAAACTAATACAAAAATCTAACCCAGTTAATAACGTGTCTAATCTTCAATTCTCTACACATTTTTCTTATATACTCGATGGAAAGGGAGTTCTCTATAATAGTGATATGATTGGTAAATCTGGTGGATATTGGGGAACAACTGATACCCTCGGGAATCAAGTAGGTATAAAAATAATCTGACCAATTTCGAGTAATAGTATCTCATCTATTGTGAATGGACAGTTTGATAATTCGACCACTATATTTGGTTGACTCTCACGTGCTGAGGTCCATAATAGTATGAGACAGTCTATAGCTCTGGCTACGAGAAATATGAGACTCACCCCTATATCGAACATCGTCAATGATATTACTAATCCTTCACTTGGAATGGGTGCGAGTGGTGCCAGGATTGATCTCTCATCTATAGCTTCTATTATCCGAATTGAGAAAACAGGGGGGAATGTGACACTTGCCCTCACATCAGGTGTATCTGGAAAGCGGACTCTGGTAGTCAAGTGAGCCAATCTCTATATTACTAAAAATATGTACTATGATCTTACCAATAAAAATTCGATCCTCTGAGTTGTAGTGCAAAAAGATGATGCCGGAAATGGAGGAAATCTCTATATCGATCCGAGTGTCACTAATATTGTCGGAACCTATATCATCGATGGGAGTATAATGAGCTATGATAGTACGGGTGAGATAGGAGTTGGAAATATAGCTAAACTTAAGAACCAGCTCTATATATATGGATCAATCGTTAGTGAAAATACTATTGGAGGGTCTCGTATGAGTCCATTAAGATGCCCTTCTCTTCTCAATGGATCATGTAGTACTACTAGTGAGGCACAAAAATATGACCTGAATTATTTGCGTCGTTACTACCTCTATGGTGGTCAACCATTTGGAAATGGTAAGGTTGTAGGTGATGGCAACTGTAATATAGTTTCTTGTACTTGATTTGTTGCAAATCTTATTCAAAAGTTTACCACTCCTATGGAGGATCTTGCCAAATACCCAGTTATTATTGAATATAATCAACTGCTTCGTACGAATCCTCCTATTGGATTTGAGCAGAGCAAGGAATAGCCAAAAAAACTCCCCGAGATATCTTGGGGAGTTTTTTTTATGGAAATAATTTAATCCAATGTTACTCGCTTCATCTTCTCATCACTCATCGCTACATCCGTGATGATGAAATCTTTCGATGGATGATAGAATGAGAGGGAATCAGTCCCAATTTCTTTGATAATTGCATCTAGTACCATATCTAGAGGCATCTCAATTTGAGTACCCCTATCCATATCCTTGAGTTGGCAAATGCCTTTTTTGGCTTCCATGATACCGATTACTATTACAAAACGAGCACCCACACGGTTGGCTTTTTTTAGTTGTACTTTGATACTTGGAGTTCCTAGTCCGAGGAGACTATTAAGTCCCATTCTGCGTGCCTCGATATTGAGGGGGAGAGCCAATTTTTTGGCTTCATCACCAAGTTGCATTATGTAGAGATGTATTTTATCTTTATTTTTGAGTTGTACCCCTCGCTCGATCATCGCTTCGATAAGACGCTCTGCACCAAATGCGAATCCAACGGCTGGTACTTCAGTTTTGAATCCAATACTTTTCGCAAGACCGTCATAGCGACCTCCTCCACCAAATGCATCTTGTGTACGGCCAGATCCGTCTACGAACTCCCACACAGTATGTGAATAGTAGTCGAGTCCACGTACGAGAGTATGATCTTCTATGTATTTGACCCCGAGAATATCGAGATACTCTTTTACTTTATTATAGAATTCGAGAGAGTCCTTTTTCAAGAAATCTATCATTTTCGGTGCGACCTTAAGAAGCTCTTTGACATCGGCATTCTTAGAATCGAGAAGTCTAAGGGGATTTTTGGAGAGACGAGCGAGATCAGTTTCATCGAGGAGATGCTTTTTGTTTTCGAAAAAAGAAGCGAGTTCGATATGATATTTTTCCCGTTCCTTCGTGATTCCAAGCGAGTTGATTTTTATAGTATAGGTATCTTGGAGTCCTATACCGTCGAGGATCTGAGCCATGATATAGATAGACTTGGCATCTAGAATTGGATCAACCTCTCCGATAATCTCAGCTCCAATTTGGTGAAATTGTCGATATCGTCCCTTCTGAGGTCGATCATATCGAAAGTGTGGCTCAATATAGTAGAGGTATACGGGTTGTGGCTCTTCGAGCATGTGTTCGAGATAAGCTCGCATAACGCCTGGAGTACTGTCAGGTTTCATAACAACTTCTCGACCACCTTTATCTGTGAAATCGAACATTTCTTTGGATACAATATCAGATCCATCACCCGTGGAGTGAGTTATGAGTGACTTGAGTTCGAGAATTGGGGTGGTAATACGGGTGAATCCATTGGTTCGGAATTCGTGACGAGCCACTTTTTTGAGGAATGTGAAATATCTCTGATATTCACCAAATATATCTTGCATTCACCTGACACGAGGGGGGATTTCCATAGGGTTTAGAGGTTTATATAGATGGAACTCATCAAATTCCCGAAATGATATCATCAATTCAGGAGTGAATTATATAATGAACAGTATATGGAAAAAGAGGTAAAAGGCAAGATTTAGATGCTATTTTCTATCTTCAATAGCCTTCAAAAAATTTCCATTCACTCCCAATTGTTCAGAAAAACTCTGTATAGTAATCTGAGTTCTCATTACTTCTTTCCAATATAACGTGTGAGTTGAATGGGTTGGCTCAAGATTCCATAAAGGTATATCGGCTGGTGTATTCTTTTCAAAAACCATAATGCCAAAACTGCCATTATCTTCTTTTATAATAAATGTAATGTTTCATACCTTATTAATGAATTGTCGGACCTTTTTTTCTATAAAATTAAGTATATATTCATCGTCTTTCCAGTCTCATACTAGAACAATAGGAAAAGAATCTGCAGCTTCAATATCTTCGAAGAATGTATGATAATTCTCTATAGGTCACTCTTGAGAATATATATCACGGTGTACTCAGAATCCTACTATCTTTCGAGCTCCAGATACTGAGAGTGCTTCAGAAAAGTTCATATGATTAGGTTAATATCATTAATAATATGTATTTATACAATTTGTCAAAACTTGTTTTCTGTTTTTTTTTCACTATACTCCGGATATACTCTTTCATACAGCAAAATGGATTATAAAAATCTCTCACTTATAGAACTTGGTAAACTCATAAAAAGTGGAAAAACTACGAGTGAAGAAATATATAATTATTTCCTTGAGCGAACAAAAAAATATAATGGAGAACTTAATGTATTTAATACTTTCCCTCTAGATTTTATACCAGAGAACAACCTATCCGATTCCCTCTGAAATAAAAAACTTGAATTATGACTTCCGATTGCAGTAAAAGATATTTTTTGTGAAAAAGGTATCCGTACTACTGCGAGCTCAAAGATGCTCGAGAACTTCGTACCACCATATGAATCTACTGTTACAGAGCGAATGAAATCTGAGGGTTTTATCTGATTCGGAAAGACAAATATGGATGAGTTCGCTATGGGGGGAAGTGGAGAGAGTAGTGTATTTGGTCCGACTCGCAATCCATGGGACCTCACTCGTATCCCTGGATGATCATCTTCTGGATCTGCAGTGGCAGTTGCGGCTGGACTTGTACCTGCAGCTCTCGGGACAGATACGGGTGGATCAATCCGACAGCCTGCGAGTATGTGTGGGATCGTCGGATTCAAGCCTGGATATGGTCGCAATTCACGCTATGGAGTTATGGCGATGGCATCTTCGCTCGATACTCCTGGATATTTCACTCGGACCGTCCGAGATGCATGACTCCTCTATGAGACAACAGCATGATATGATCATCGTGACTCAACGAGCCTTACTGCAGAGACAACGATCGATCCAGACATCTGGACAAAAATAAACCTGAAATGAGTTAGAGTCGGAATAGCAAAAGAATACCAGGTTGATGGTATTGATCCAGGTCTTCGCTCAGCTATCGATAGTGCTATTGCAAAAATCCGCGAACTCGGAGCTGAGGTCATCGATATATCACTTCCTCATACAGAACATGGGATATCTGCATATTATACTATCTGTCCTGCTGAGGTGGCGTCGAATCTCGCACGCTATGATGGAATAAGGTTTGGTGAACTCTCTGAAACTGGTGGAGACATCACATTGAATCGGTCAGAATCTCTCGGAGATGAGATCCAGCGTCGTTCTCTTGTCTGATCATATGTTCTCTCTTCATGATTCTATGATGCATATTTCCTCAAGGCAACAGCTGTACGTGAATTAATCCGCCAGGATTTTGCTAAAGCATTCGAATTGGTAGATGTCATTGTGACTCCAACGGCTCCGACAGTAGCCTGGAAGATAGGAGCCAAGGGAACAGATCCGCTTGCTCTGTATCTAGAAGATATATTCACTATACCAGCATCACTCGCAGGTATTCCAGGACTCACTATTCCTGTCGGATTTGCATCACCAACTGATGATAGTTCTATAGACCTTCCTG
The DNA here is from genome assembly GCA_043741945.1 of Candidatus Altimarinota bacterium. GTDB lineage: Bacteria > Patescibacteriota > Gracilibacteria > BD1-5 > UBA2023 > JABFSX01. Next base: position 12,850 of record JAYTZT010000018.1, on the reverse strand, counting down.
TAGGACTACAGATTCTGGGTCCACTTCTCTGAGAAGAAAAGGTGCTCATGGTAGGGAATGTGATCGAGATGGCGATGAAGAGTGTAATTATTAGTAAGAAGCCGAAGATATGGTAAATCTGATAAAATATCCCAAAAGTTTTACTTAAAGAAGTAACTAAAAATTTCGCAGAATTAGCTGATGATTTTTTTTGTGATCTATTACTAATAAAATGACAACCAATAACTACAGAATCTATAATAAGTTGATCTATATCATTTTTGCATGCCCATGCGTTAGAGTTTTCGGTAAAAACTATGGCTTTGAATCTTGGTATCGAATTTCTTGATCTTAAGGGAAAAAAGATTTGAGGACATGATATTAAGTCAATGTATAACAAAGTTTCTCAGTCCTATCCTGATATTTTATGATTACTCTCCAATCAAAATAACTATAGGGATGCCAAAATATTATTTTTTGATAGTAACGATATAGCTACTAATATATTTATACCAGATCTAGAAGATATGTATATTAGAGTTGGCTTTTTATATTTAGAATGTAATGAATCTTAAATATTGATTTACGAAAAATTTTGTTAGATTAACATGATTTATGATTCATAGTAATCAGATAAATCCAAAATTTTTAGCTTTATTCAAGTATTGTCGAAATTTTTATAAAAATGATGAATTGAATATAAGGTTTCAAAAAAGAATAATTAGTATTTCTTGAAATGATGATAATGTTATTAAATTTATAAATCACATCATTATATAATGAAAGAAAATATAGTTTTTAAATAACTCATACAGATATGTATCTCCTTGCTCTTATTCCTGCATTTATAGTTGTCTATTTTCTCATAATTTGGTGGATACGGATGTTTTTCGACAGTAAAATAACTCCAATTCGGTATGATATTCGTCATGTTGCCATCATTACTATTGTCTTCGTATCTGTCATATTACTCGTTATATCTATACCTGACGAGGAATTCGCCAACCGTATTCAACATGTTCTTGGTGGATGATTTTTGATGGTTTTAACTATATTTTTTGCGACTCAGGCGTCTGGTATCTCGATGACTCGATTTCAGTTTTTCTTTTTGTCATTATTGCTCGCGACTTGATTTGGCGTTGCCAATGAGCTCGCAGAATCTATTTTTCAGATAGGTTTTTGTATGCCATTTGCTCTGAATATTGCTGATACCTGGTATGATCTCTGGGCCAATACTATTGGTGCAATACTAGGATCTAGCATATTTACATATGCTATATGAAACAATAAAAACTAGTGATATAAGAATAGGAATTTATTTTATTCAAATACAGTATTAAAGAAAATATAATCCGCTGTTTCTGTTGTTGAAGTGATCTACTCTATGTAGCATATCATGATAATGAGTGGGGACGACCTGTACACGATGATCATTCTTTTCGAATTCCTCACTCTAGAATGAGCTCAGGCAGGACTCTCTTGGATTACGATTCTTCGAAAAGGAGAAAACTATCGAAAAATATTCCATAACTGGAATATCAAAAAGATAGCACAGATGACAGATGGTGAGCTCGAAGAGATACTCCTCGATCCAGGGATCATCCGAAATCATTTCAAGATTTACTCTGTTCGTAAAAATGCTATTGTAGCACTTCGTATTCAAGAGGAATTTGGGAGCTTGGATGTGTATTTCTGGAATTGGATCTGAGGAAAAATGATCATCAATCGTCCTCAAACAATGAGTGAATTTGTGGCAGAATCAGATATATCAAAAACGATCTCCAAAGATCTCAAGAAACGGGAAATGTTATTCATCGGATCGACGATCATCTATAGATATATGCAGGCAACTGGTATGATAGATGATCATGCGGATAGTAGTTGGAAGAAATAAAAGAGCGTCACTTCGAGCGAGTCTGAGCTTGCGGAGACTATACGAGAAGTCTTCAGATTATGGTACCCTTGTATGGAGGATTTCTCATCCACCAGAGATACAGGTGGAATTCGAAATGACCAAGTTCATATTCTGAACAATAGATAGAATCCGATTTTTTGGGCTTCAGACATCAAAAATCCCTCCGATTTCTCAGAGGGATTTTTGTATACTGTAAGATTAGTATTGGCGAGCTGGACGTTCCTCACGAGGCTGAGCCTCGTTAACAGCGAGCTGTCGACCCTCGACTTCCTTACCGTTCATTGCCTCGATTACTGCTGGCATATCTGCCTCATCAACGTCAACAAAACAAAAACCTTTTTTGCGACCTGTTTCGCGGTCAGTTGGCCAGAAAAAGTCTGCTACTGGAGCAACTTCTTCGAATAATGCACGGAGATCCTGTGCATCGATGCGGAATGGAACATTTCCAACGAATAATCGTTTTGTACCTGCTGTACTCATAGAAAGAAAAGAGAGAAAATAAATGCCGGTTCTGATAACGCTCTTTCGGTCTATGGGACGCGGAGAGGAAACATAATTCGACAAAAATATTCTATTCACCTTTATCTAAAAAGCAAATCTCAATTTTTTTGATTGCTTTTCTTTTCTATATTGGTATTCTCTTGGTACTTTTTTGTATACACTATGCTCCAACATATAGGATTCATCATGGATGGGAATAGGCGATGGACAAAAAAACTCTCTAACTTGGTATCATTCGGACACTCGAGCTGAGGAGACAATATCGAAAATATCCTCTCACTCTGTATGGATCAACATATTCCGTATGTCAGCTTCTGGGCACTCTCGAAGGAGAATATTCTAGAGCGTTCTGAGATAGAAATCGCATGAATATTCCAGCTCTTCCGTGACAAGATTCCCAAGCTCGTAGAAAAACTCATCACGAACTCTATCGCTCTCGAGATCATCGGTGATCTGTGGCTGATACCGAGTGATGTACGAACCCTACTCTTGGACGCCATGGATAGAACTCGTGATGGCAAAAAAATGACCGCTATATTTGCAATTGGATATAGTGGACAAGATGAGATTGTTAGATGAGTCAAACGAGCTCTAGCAGAAGGGATTGACCCGAGTACTCTCAATGAGAAGTCGTTTTTTACCTATCTCGATACTGGTCGTTATCCTCCACCTGATCTCATTGTGCGTACGGGATGATCGATTCGACATTCAGGATTTTTTCTCTATCACTCCGCCTACTCTGAATATTATTTTACACCCACGCTTTGGCCTGATTTTGGTCGAGTGGATTTTGATCTAGCACTTGAGTTCTATAATTCCACAAAAAGAAACTTCGGAAAATAACATATATCATATGACCCAATTATCCTGGCTCCCACTCTATCAGAATCGTATCAACGAGTCTCTATCTCGATTCTTTGCTCATCGGTATGCTTCTGATATTTCCCGAATAGAGTCTGAGTTCGTCTCAGCTCTCCGTCATGCTGTAGAATGAGGTGGCAAGCGACTACGCCCGATACTCGCTATACTCGCTTATGAAAAGTCTACATGACAAGCCTGCTCGGATAATATAATAGATGGATTGATTGGGATTGAGCTCATGCATTGTTATACGCTTGTCCACGATGATCTTCCGTGTATGGATAACGATGTCTTGCGTCGTGGCAAGCCTACGGTCTGGAAAGAGTATGGTGAGACTATGGCAGTACTCGTTGGTGACGCACTCCAGACGATGGCCTTCGACCAACTTGCTACTCTCGGAAATATCCAGGTAGTCTCGCAGCTGGCCCGGAGTACCTGAGATCTGTGAGTCGTGTTGGGACAAGTGTGAGATACTCTCTCAGATCAGTCTAGACTTATTTTAGATGATATCATTTGGATTCATGATAAGAAAACGGGTGGATTCATTGCTTCTTGTCTCATTATCGGAGGTATGCTTGCATGAGCCAATCCTATACAACTAGAACAATTTCAAAAATTTGGTATATTATTGGGTCGAGCATTTCAGATTCGTGATGATATCCTCGATCATGAGTGAAATCGTATCACACTGGGCAAATCAGTCGGCAAAGATCAACTCCAAAAAAAGTGACTTGTATCACTCGTAGGTATTATCCAGACCAAAAAAATCCTCGAAGAAATAGGAATCCAGATGGATACTATTGTCGAGAATATAGGAAATCAGAAACTCTCTGAAGTCAAAGAATATGTAATAAACAGGGAAAGTTAGTTTTTCGATTGAGCCAAAAATGCTTTCCAAGTATTCTCGATCAGTGTTGCTACCGTCATGGGACCAATTCCTCCTGGAACTGGAGTGATGGCAGATACATATCTAAATAGATTCTTATAGTCTGCGTCTCCTTGAGATACCCCATTTACGAATGTAGATCCTACATCAATGATAATAGATTTCTCAGTCACCATTTCTCGTTTTAGGAATCCTGGATTCCCTGTGGCCATAATTATCATATCTGCAGCTTGAGTGATTTCGGCAATATTTTTGGTATTACTGTTACAGCTTGTCACAGTTGCCCCAGCATTGATGAGTATCAGTGCCATTGGCTTGCCTACAATATTGGATCTCCCGATTACAGCTATATTCATTCATCTGACTTCTATCTGATAATACGAGAGCATTGTCATAATTCCACGAGGCGTACAACTGTATAGTCAGTCATGACCCAGGAACATATTCCCTATTTGAGCCGGAGTGAATCCATCGACATCCTTGCGAGGATCTATACAATTTATTACAGAATATGGATCTATATGTTTCGGAAGAGGGGACTGGACAATTATGCCATGTATCTTTTCACTTTTTGAGAGTTTTCGTACTACCTTCTCGAGCTCGACTTGTGTGATAGTTGATTCATACTTGTAGAGGCCAAATCCCATACCTACCTCGCGAGCTCGCTTTTCTTTCATACGGATATATGCCATACTCGCGGGATTATCACCGACAAGGATGACAGCGAGCATAGGTTTTTCAGGATATTTCGAAAATGTGATTTCATTCTTAATATTTTCGAGAATGGTAGAGGCAACGAGGCGTCAGTCGAGGAGAATAGTCATATCACGGATTATAACAAAAAATCCGAAAAAGCAAAAAAATCCCACTGAAGTGGAATTATGGGCTAGTTATCCCCTTCGGGATTTACTATTCTATAATTTATTCTTTGAACTATCCTCTTTTTTGCGTCCCATATTTCACCTTTACCTGAAGGAATCTCCAGTAGTTTATGTTGTTTGGGTATTGTATCTCAAAAAGATAAGGGTATACTATAGATAGTACGTGCTGCATTTATACTCATAAAGATAGTAAGGTAATTTTGGAATAATATACTGGTATATATATAAATATATAAAGAATGCAAATTTTTCTCAAAGAAAATCCCGACCGAAGCCAGGATTTAATACCATTCCCTTGATAAGCTCCTTTCACCTACAGAATGTAGGGATTAGAAAATGGTGGACGAGAAAATTAGACTGCAAGCAGGTCTGGACGTTGCTGGATCTTGTGACTAAGGCTCTTTCGAACCGTATACAAAAAATCAGCAGAAGTGCGGGACATCTTTGTGCCCGTTTTTTCCAGAAAATACACCAGCCGTTTCGGGTTAATTAGCCCTTTCAAGCTGCTCCATTTTTTTTTGAGGTCACCTGCATAGATAATTCCATCTTGTTTGATTGATGTCAGCAAGGTGTCGAGTGTGACACGTTCCTGATTTTTTTTATCAACTCGTTTAGCCATTTTGTCCCCTCCTTAGGGAATAGTTATCGTAAAAGAAAGATCTTTTTGCTTGGGTTACAGGCACTTGCCTGAACTTGCATTTTACGATTTTTACATAATAGGATTTATCTATATTTTGTCAATTATTTTATATATAAAATAGAAGAAAATGCGTTTGGGATTTTGTCAATTATCCATATAATAGTATCCTATTCGAAACAATACTCCTATATTATTTTTGTAAAAGTAAGAATATTTTCTTAACCTATATTTCTATGTTTACTCGACCACCACTACCATACACACTCAATGCACTTGTTCCCTATATCTCTGAGGAGACTCTCGAATTCCACTCTGGCAAACATCATCAAACATATGTGGATAATCTGAATAAGCTGGTTATAGGTACCGAGTTCGAGAATATGGAACTCGAAGAAGTTATCAAAAAATCTACTGGAGCTATATTCAACAACGCAGCTCAGGTATGGAATCATACATTCTATTTTGACTCACTTGCACCTGCCAGTGAGAGTCCTATTGCTCCGCCTGCACCTGGAACAAATCAACTCTATGATGCAATTTGTGCAAAGTGGGATGATGGAATAGGATTTGCTACTGAGTTCAATAAGGTAGCAATTGCAACATTTGGATCTGGGTGGGTATGGCTCATCAAAAATATCGATGGAACTCTAGATATAACATCTACCTCCAATGCTCTAACCCCACTGACGAACTCAGAGGTAGTTCCACTCCTTACTTGTGATGTTTGGGAACATGCATATTATATCGACTATCGTAATGCAAGAGCCAAATACCTCGAGAATTTCTGGCTACTAATGAATTGGGATATCGTATCAGAGAGATACAATTTAAAATAAAATACCTCTATCAAAATTGAATATTTACAAAACAAAAACTCACTCTATAGAGTGAGTTTTTGTTTTTTTGTAGATCTATTTCTTTTTTACTTTTTCGAGTATTTCCGTGAGAAATATAGTCACAACAGCGATAATCATAAAAAGGATAATTTTGCCAATAGTCGGAAGGAATATAGCTGCAATACCAAATATACTCGAAAACGTATATACAATAAATCTAATCTGCTGTTGGGAAAGTCCCAATTCCATAAGGCGATAATGAAGATGGTGGGTCTGATCTCATTTCATAGGGTTTTGTCACTTCAAAATACGAGCCGTGATCACATATACAAAGTCGATCAGATAGAGTCCAAGGACAGAAATAGCCGTGGCAATCTTACCACCTACAATGATCGCCAGGGTCGCTATGAGGAACCCGAGCATAATAGTACCTGAATCTCCCATAATTAACTGACGGGAGATATCCGCTCGTGTGAGTGCCCACGTAATTGGTATGATGATCGCAAGGATCGAAAGGAGAAATCGACTATTTTCCTGACTTGCGAGCGTGGTATCAGTGAGATAGAGTTTGACTGCTAAACTCGCCAGTATAATAAAACTGATGAGAGCAAATCCCCCTGTCAGTCCTGGGACTCCATCTGAGAAGTTCACAGCGTTGAATACGACTACATACCAGAGTATTGTTACAATAATAGGTATCCAGTATATAGTCATCGCAAATGTGCCAATCGAAAAACTCCAGAACCATTCGTCGAGAGGTACAATTCATCCGAGAATATGACTCATATATGAGATTTTGATACTCGTGAGTCCCACAAGTGTACCTACTCCGATCTGCATCAAGAGCCTTGCTATTGGTGGGATTTTGATCCGACTTTTTCCTATCGTATCGAGATCATCGATAAATGATATCACGGAAATGACGATCCCAATAATGAGGATAATAAAGAGTCGATGTTCGAGGAGAGCCGAAAATCCTGCAAATAGAAATACTACAGGACTCATTATGAGAAGTGTGATTATTATAGCAATACCGGCTCCATAAGGAGCTGGTTTGCGTCATTTTTCCGTCTTATAGAGATGAGGACGGTCGAGTAGAGAAAAACGACTCAATAAAAAAGAAACTCCATGCAAGATGAGCGGAGATATGATCAGAGAAGATACAAAGATGATAACGAATTGTATGAGTGGAGACATACAGTTACTATATCCAAAAACTCCCAAAAGTCGATATTTTTTTCACTATTTTTTCACTATTTTTTCTTCTATTTCTCGCTGTTTATCTCGCATATATTGTTTGAGAGAATCCCGCCTAAAAAACCAGAAGTATACTAAAACAAAACATAGAATAACGAGTGTTATATTACCTAGATTATCGAGAATAGACTCATATTGATCTATAAAAAATATACCAAGTAGATTTATACTAATTGCCCAGATGATCGATCCAAAGGTATTGTATATCCAGAATTTTTTCTGTTGCATACCACTTGCTCCGGCAATAAAAGGGACAAATGATCGCGTAAAATTATGGAATTTTCCTAGAACAATATACCAGAATCAATTTTTCTCAATCTGTTTACTCAAGATATTTTGTTCTGTTTTTCATAGTCCGAAATAGTCACCATATTTCTCTATAATTTCATGTCAATATCATTTACCTATCCAATATCCCAACGCATTTCCGAGCATTGCTCCGAGTGCCGCGAGTCCTATAGTACCGATGATATGATTTTTACCCCAGAATCCACCCACAAGAATCATGATATTCATTCCAGGGAGTGCAGTTCCTATGATTGGAAGTGATTCTATACAGGCACTCGCAAATGCGATCAGATAGTTCCAGTTTCCCAGAGTGATGATCAGTTGTCCCATCCATTCTATTCCACTTTTGATCCATTCTGGCTTCGCAAAACTGAGCACAAGTAGTCCGAGTGAGAGTATGGTGAAAAATATGGTGATTACCTTAGCAAGAGTGACAAAAAATCGCTTTATTGAATTCATAAAGCGATAGTATGGAAAAATAGAGGAAGTGCAAAGAGATAGTTGTATAAATATACAAATACTATTGACAAAAATTATAAATAAGTAATATACATTTTTATTATATTATATGGAACGTGACCATCTTAGAAAAAATAATCCAGAACTCGCACAAAAGCAAGAGAGAGAAGGGAATAAGTCAATGCGTAGAATTCTTTTAATAACTACTCTTTGAGTATCAGTTATATTGGGGACAATATATCTGATAGATCCAAATTTTCAATCATCAACAAATGAGTTTTTACAGAAAGTGGGAGTGTTAAAAAAATAATGATTGTAATATTTTTTTTGACATTATTAGTAATTTTTATACAGTCATTATATGAAAGTAATTAACTATTCACTTTTGGTGCTATTACTCCTTCCGATTTCGGGAGATATTTGAGTATAAGTGTTTATGACGCCTCTCTAATTCCTCCCACTACAGGGAGATTTTTATTTTTTACACTTATTACTATATATGAATCAATCAGGAGTCACTCACATATCTGGAGTTGTAGAACAAATCTTTGAAAGAAATATTATTATACGAGATGTAAATAATGAATTACAAAAGTTATATATTCCAATGGAGCATATGATGAACTGAATTAAAGAAGGAGTAAATATCGTAGTAGAGATGACAAGATCTTGAGCAAAATCGGTAATAGTATATCCGTCTGCTACTGAAAGTAGTACTTCACTCAACTTAATAAGAAGAAATACTCTAGCTATAGTACATTCTGCATATCGGCAAGTTGCATAAAATATCATCACCCTTTGTATATATGCATATTAGATATACTATATGAGGTATGGGTATATATTGAGAGTTATTGAATTATTATTTCTCAAAACCTCTCTATTCCTGCATAATCTTGAAAAAATTTATACTGCCATGGGTACCCTTTTAGAACTATTTCTGCAATTTTTTTCTGATCAAAACCAAATTCGAAAAGTACTTGTATGGATTCAATATTTCAGAGTTTCACAAAATCATAAATCTGAACAAAAAGTCTCTCATACATCTCAAATCCAGTCACTTCGCCTCCAAAAAGAGCGAGCCGAGGCTCGTGTTTAGTATCTGCACTCATGTTGATCCAGTCATCCTGTTTTATATAGGGAAGATTCGTAAGGAATAATATATGAGAAGATTGAAGACTGGGAAGATTAGAGAGGAGATCCGATACAATGAATTGTGATTTTTTATCTCCAAAGTGCGTTTGAAAATTCTTTTTTGCTACTTCTAGAGCATCTGCAGATATATCTAGGAATATGATTTCATCCCCGAGGTTAGCTACGCTTGTACCAATTATACCTGTCCCGCAACCTATATCGATGACAATTGTGGGATGTGCTGATTTTTGGAGTATATTTCTCGCTCGTTTTATGAGGCATTCTGTTTCAAGTCGTGGAATCAGTACATCAGGTGTCACGATAAAGTCTCTACCCAAATAGTGTACCTTTCATTGAATATATTCGAGAGGATAAGTATCATAGAGTGCATCCATAAAAAAACAGAGTAGATATATACTCCGTTTATACTTTATAATTGATTTTTTGCAACCTTTTAGAGAAAATATGCCAGGAGTACACAGACACCGAGAATTCCTACAAGATAGTATCCAAAACTGATGAGCAGGAGTTTGAATGGTTTTTGTTCGAAGTACCAGTGTCCGAGATTTTTTATGAAGACAAATCCCATATATATTTTTACTATCAAGAGGATAGTTACTCCTGAAGATATCCCATTTGCTGTTGCAAACAGCCACACTGCCATAACTGTATGTGTAACAATGATTCCCATAAAGAGCTGGAATACTACCATTACCATTAATTGATTCGTATCGGGCATCGCTTTTGGCATAGGAAAATATGATACCCAGATTTTACCTATTGGAGTGATCGGATTATACCAGAGCCACCCGAGAACAAAGAACAGAAGAGTGCCACCAGCAAGAATGGAGAGAACACGAGGGAGAAAAAATCTATGAAGTAATATAAGAAATAAAAAAGACAAGATAATTATCCTAAAAATAGAAAAATTCACAATAAAATCACATTGACTAGCTAGAAATGTTGTTATATATACTTTATAAGGGTATAAATAATTTATTTTTCTACAGAATAATTTCTAGTGGTTTTATCTTTTTGTATTGTTTTTCACAATGGATTGGTCACATATTTTATTCCTATTATTTAATAGGATATTCTAAGTAAGAGTGTTGACTTGAACAAATAATTGTGATATAGTTCCAAAAGTATATATTAGAAATAAATATACAGCTTAGTCTATAACATATACCATATGTCATTTCATTTCTCTAGTAATCAAAATACAAATCGTTTCACTTCATTTATTTTATTATCTATATTGATCTGTAGTCACTTATTAGCATCAATAGATACTCTAACGGCTAGTGGTATCACTACTCTTAAGCCTACACTCACCATCGGAACAGTAGGACTCAGCAATACTACAAAAATACAGAATACATCGGTTAACTATAAAGAAAGAATTGTTGCAGCCAAAAAAATAGTAGAATTTACCAAAAATACTAAAAAACCTATTTCATTTGTGAATGCTATGCGTACAGTAAGTACAAAGAGCAGCTTGGTAAGAATTCCAACTAATACCAAACTTGCTTCTAGTACGATTAAACCAAGTCTCAAAGCACAAAATAGGGTAGAAAAAACTAATCTAGCTTCAAAGAATATGACTTTATCAAATTTGTATATTTCAAGACAACTCATAAATTCCAAGAAAAAATCAGATACGACGAGTACTGCAGATCCTATAGTACTTAATTCGGTATCTACAGTGCCTATAGTATGAGGATCGAGTGGAGGTGGTGGATCTCCTGCTCCTACAACCGCAATTGCTCCTATCTCATCTGCTCCTGTGATAGCTACACCGATCCCTACTATGAATACTACTGTTCCAGTTGCTAGTGCCCCAGCCACCGTAACTATACCAGTTATTACGACTCAGCCGATATTAGCTCCAGTTGCTAGTGTCCCATTTCCAGTGGCTCCAGTTAATCCAGCTACACTAACTATACCAGTTATCACGACTCAGCCTGCTCCAGTTCCAGTAGCTCCAGTTGCTACACCTGTGAGTTCAACAACTACTCCACTTAACATAATAAATCCACAGAATCCACAACTGAAAAAACTCCTTGAGTATCAAAGGGCAACTGGAATGTTTGTATCAGATCATCTCATGATATTCATGACTATGCCCCAATCTACTGCAACTATAGAATGAACTTCATACTATATGGCAAATATAGCTAACGAATTTGCTCTATATAATATAACTCCGATATTTGTATTTGAACCAATCGGTGACAATGGAGTGCAACTCAACCTTGGTAGACTCAGAAATGGGGACTATAGTGCGAATCTCGAATTACTCTTCTCAATGCTAAAGAATAATAGAAGTATTCCAGAAAATAAACTTGGTATTATGGTTCCATATCCTGAGATTAATACTCCTGCTTTTAATAGAGCAAACTTTGTTCCAGAGAATCTCCCGACAATGGTAAACATATTCTTCGATAGTATCAAAAAATTCTATCCGAATGTACAAGGAGGACTTCTTCTCGATAGTAAGTCCTATGATATTGGAAAAAGCTGGGGACAAGGTGGGTATAATAGTTTTGCACCATACCTTATGGGTATAAAATATGGACATATCCAAACATTTGGTATACAAGGATTCCCATGGGCTAGTAATGACGCAAGTATCAAAGTGTATGATCCAGCAGTATTTATACCGAACAATCTCACTGAGGAAGCGGCTAATATCCTCTGAATCAAAAAAGTGTGGTTCAATACAGGTACTATGAAACGTCAATATCCAACAAGTACTGTCAATGTAACCACAGCCGAAAGAACAACAACACTCAATGGTATCGTCAATCAAGCGGATCTCCTTAAGGCAAAATGATTTATTCCTCTCATCCATATCTTCGCACAAGATAAGTTTGCTATGGGAGAAGGAATTGATTGGTCCTATATGGAAAATGGTGGTGATGGAGTATTATCTCCTCATGAAGCTGTTTTCAAGACATTCCTCGAAAAAACACAAGCGAAAGGTTACAAAATCTGACTCTTCGATCTCTAAGAACTCTATAAAAAATAGGATGTGAAAGCATCCTATTTTTTATTTTCATGTATATATTTCACTAGATTCTTGATTAGAATCTCTATTGCTCTGTAACACTCATATCATCCACCGTTAATGTCCCCAGCTGAGATATCGCTTGCCATATTGTAAGTGACGTAACTCCAGATGGTGGAGTGAGGGTCAATTGTACTCCGGTA
>JAYTZT010000017.1:0-51726 GCA_043741945.1 Candidatus Altimarinota bacterium | reverse complement strand
TTCAAGTAGATAATATCTTCTCAAAAATTATTACTGGACTGGATACCGCCTGGATATCACTGAACTCCCTCCAGGATAATACTTATATGTCGTTGCGTAATATCAAATTGAGGGATAATTATACGCTACTCGCTGGTAAGGCGACAATGACAAATATATGGGATAATTTTGTACGATGGATTCTCGGGTGGTTTGCTCCATTTCAGGATATCGCCCTCATTGCTTCCATCAATTCAGGGAATTTGGTAGATATGGCTATTATACCAAAAGAACTCGTGATGAAATGGTATCAATCACTTCAGAGTGCAGATTTCATCCAAGAACGAGATCAATTCCGTGGGGTCATCATGTCATGGAAGGACAATATCCAAGGTGATCAACTCATAGAAAATCTCACGAAGGGGGCGATATGGGATATGAGTACACTTTCCTGAGCCACTCTGCAAAATACACAAAAACTACTCGATGCCTATGTACTCAAAACTGGGACAACACTCGATATGCTGATATCTGGGCTTCGACAAATCAATTCGAGTACCCTAACAGAGTGAGCTCGAGCAATGTATGAGAGATTGATGAGATAGCGTTGAGAGAGAGTATCATATATCAGAATTGTATTTTTTTATTGAGTTTTCGTGACATAGACACTACTTGACTAATTATACTGAGCTACATTCTACTTTTTTCATATTTTCTTTTGACAAATGTCACTCATTTCATATGATGCCCCTACTTTTGTACTTCTCGGAAGTATTCGCTCTAGCGAATTGATGTTGCTCGTCTAATACCTGTGTATGCAGAGTATCCGAACAACCTCTCATTATTTATATATCCCCTCTATCCTATGGCTGGAATACTCGGTAAAAAAATCGAAATGACTCGTGTTATTCATAACGGAGTCTTTACACCTGTGACACTCATACGTGTCCCTACTCTTGATGTTGCACAAGTCAAAACTATTGAAACAGACGGATACTCCGCTGCTGTAATACGTATGACTGATGGCAAAAAGATAACTATGCGAGAATTTGATCTCGATGGTGTACTTGCCAATGTGGCAAAAGGAGATATCGTTTCTCTCGATATATTCGACACGATCACGGAAGTGACTGTATCTGGGATATCAAAGGGTAAGGGTTTCCAAGGTGCTATGAAGCGTTGGAATTTCTCTGGAGGTCCTGCTTCTCATGGTTCCAAGTTTCACCGAGCACTCGGTTCTATTGGTAAACGTAAACCTCGCCGAACGAAGCCAGGTCAAAAAATGCATGGTCATATGGGTCTCGATGGTATTACTCTCAAACACGTTCCTCTCGTTCTCGTGAATAAAGAACTCGGAGTCGTTGCTATCAAAGGCCCTGTTCCAGGGGCTCGTAACTCACTCGTGACTCTCACCTTCTAGTATATTTCCACATACTGTCTCCAATTCAAATTCTAAAACTCAAATTCTATGAAAGCTCCTCTCTACGACATCAAGGGTATACAGTCTGGTACTGTTGATCTCGAGGTATCATATTTTGGTATCACTCCGAACACGGCACTAATGCATCGTCTCCTCGTTCTCCAACAGGCCAATGCTCGTATCAATATTGCTCATACCAAGCATCGAGGTGAGATCGCGGGATCTACTCGCAAGATGTTCAAACAAAAGGGAACTGGTAATGCTCGTATGGGTGATCGTCGTTCTCCTATGCGTCGTGGTGGAGGTGTAGTATTTGGTCCTCGCAATGATCGTAATTATACTCTCTGTATGAACAAACAAGAGCGTCGTCTCGCTCTCGTTTCACTCCTTTCAACTAAGGCATCAGCTGAACAAATCAAAGTAGTAGCTGGATTCGCAGGATTCGGAGAGAAAACCAAATCAATGACTGAGTATCTCACTACTATTACCGCTCGCAAGCCACTCTTCGCTATTACTCGTGAAGAAAAGATTTCCGTCAATGGAGCAATGAATATTGCAGAGTCACGAATTGTGAATGTTGAATACCTCAATCCACACGATCTCCTCAAGTACTCTGATGTTATCTTTACTGAGGCATCTCTCAAACATATGTACACTCACTTCTCAAAATAATTATCCAGAACTTAGAATGTAGAGCTTAACAATAAGTCACTCATCTAAAATCTACGATCTAAAATATAATTTCTTTCTATATGAATTCTCTCTATTCCGTCATCAAAAAATTCATCGTTACTAATAAAAGTACTGATGGAGAAATCAAATGAGTCTATACGGCTATGATAGACGATGCTGCTACCAAGATCGATGTCAAGAATGCTATCCGAAAGCTCTATGGCAAAGAAGTCAAAAAAGTAAACATCAACTATACCCGAGAAAAATTCCATAATACTAAAACTGGAGTACAGAAGAAAAAGTGAGTTGAAAAGAAAGCTATGATTACTATGAAACCTGGAAACAGAATTGAAAACTTTGAAGTTATTATATAGTCGCAGTACCATTTCCAGAATTCAAAACTAAAAACTTATTTTTCTCCCATGCCAATCAAGAAGTACAAACCATATACCCCCTCTCGTCGTTTTATGACAGGTCTCACATACGAGGAGATCACAACGAGTACACCACATAAGGCACTCACTGCTTCTATCCAGAGGCATGCAGGACGCAATAGTGCGGGTCGTATCTCAGTTCGCCATCAGGGTTCTGGACACAAAAAACTCTATCGTCAGATCGACTTCAAGCTCAATAAATTCGATATTCCTGCTACGGTCGAAACTGTCGAGTATGATCCATACCGAACAGGATTCATAGCTCTCGTATGTTACGCTGATGGTGAGAGACGATATGTTATCGCTCATGCAACTACTACAGTGGGTGATCAGATCATCACATCGAATACTGCAAAACCAATTCCAGGAAATCGTATGGAAATAGGATTTATTCCAACTGGACTCATGGTACACAATGTAGAGATGATTGTTGGACAAGGTGCTATCGCAGTGAGATCAGCTGGTGCATGTGCTCTCGTCCTCTCTCAGGAAGGTGAATATACACAACTCAAGATGTCATCAGGCGAGATTCGTCTTATCCATAAGAAATGTTCTGCAACTATCGGTACTGTGTCAAACGCTGATTGGGATCAAGTCACTATCGGTAAAGCTGGTCGAAGTCGTTGGATGGGTAAGCGTCCTACAGTACTTGGATCGTCTATGAATCCAGTTGACCATCCACATGGGGGTGGTGAAGGGCATCAGTCAGTCGGACAACGAAAAGGACCAAAGACTCCATGGGGTCGTCTCGCTCGCGGTGTCAAAACTCGAAGTCGAAAAACAACGGATCGTTGGATTCTCCGCACTCGTGCAGGAAAACTTCAAGGCTAGTCATCTCATCAGTCTGATAATCTTCCTTATAAAGATCTCTCCATTCAAAACTAAATTCTAATTTCTTCCCTATGACTCGTAGTCTAAAAAAATGACCATACATCGATCTCCGCGTCATGAAAAAAGTTGAGGCCCTCAATGCGAGCGGCCGTAAATCTATTATCAAGACCTGGTCTCGTGCATGTACCGTTGCTCCAGAATTTGTTGGACACACATTTGGTGTACACAATGGTAAGCAACATATTCCAGTCTTTGTTACTGAGGATATGGTCGGACATAAACTCGGTGAATTCTCTTTTACACGAAGATTTACAGCTCATTCTGGTAACAAATAGTAGATTCGAGGGTTGGCAGCGGCAATCATCACAATGACTCCCTTACTATCTCTAGTCTAACTTCTAACCTCTCAATTCTTATGAAAGCTTCTGTACGAAATATCCGTATCTCTCCAAAAAAACTCAATGTTATTGCCTATATCGTTCGCAATATGACTGCGAAGGAGGCACTCGATATACTGAGATTTATGCCAAAAAAAGGTGCCCTCATTATCCATGATGTTATAAAGAGTGCTGTTCACAACGCAGAACACAATGATAATCAAAATATCGAAGGACTTAAGATATCCTCTATTTTCATCACTCAAGGTCTCGTTCACCGACGAATCAATCCTATATCTCGAGGACGAGCTCATCGTATCCTCAAACGGACAAGTCACGTCGATCTCACACTCTCTGCATAATTATTATTCAACCCTAAACTTCTCACCCTATGTGACACAAAGTTAGTCCTATCGCATTCCGTATCGGATACATCAAAACATGGAGATCCAATGGATACTATGATCGTAAATCTTACGGTCAGAACGTTTCACAAGATGTTGCTATCCGCTCTATGGTAATGAAACACTTCAAGAATCTTCCAATCGGAAATCTTTTCATCAATCATTCTGGTAATCAGGAGGTTTCTATCACGATCTATACTTCTCGTACAGCTCTGATTCTCGGAAACAATGATGAAAATATCAATACGCTCAGAGTCAATCTCGCCAAAGAATTCTCTGCCTACAAGTTCACTCTTGATGTCAAAGAAGTCAAAAAACCAGAACTCTCTGCTCCGATCGTTGCTGATTCTATCGCTCGTCAACTCGAGAAGAAGATGCCATATCGCCGTGTTATCAAAAATGCTATCGCTAAAACTCTCGAAAAGGGTGGTCTCGGAATCAAGGTAAAACTCGGAGGTCGTCTCAATGGAGCAGAGATCGCTCGTCGTGAGACATTCAAAGACGGAAGTATTCCATCTCAAACAATCCGAGCAGATGTCGACTTCGCCTATGAACGAGCTGAGACTCCATCCGGAACTCTTGGTCTCAAGGTTTGGATCTACAAGGGTGATGTCTTCAAAAAATAAAACTTGCATTTCTAAAATTTTCTTTATAATTCTAACGATTTTCGTATGTTACAACCGAGTCGAACTAAATATCGTAAAGCACATCGTGGTGTTATCAAGGGTCTCGCTATCCGAGGATCAGACATCAGCTTTGGTGAATATGCCATCAAAACTACAGAGTCAGGATATCTGACTTCTCGACAGATTGAGAGCGCTCGTAAGACGATCGTCAGATTCCTGAAGAAGGGAGGAAAACTCTGGATTCGCGTATTTCCTGACAAACCATATACCACCCATGCTGCAGAGGCTCCTATGGGAGGTGGTAAAGGAAGTGTAGAAATGTATAGAGCTCCTGTCAAACCAGGTCGTATCATCTTCGAGCTTGGAGATATATCTCCAGAAATTGCTCGAGAAGCCCTCGAAAAGGCTGCCTACAAGCTCCCTCTCAAAATGAAAGTAGTCCTTTCTCGAAATGACTTCTAAAACCTGAACTTAGAACTTAGTACTTAGATCGTAGGTATCGAGTAACACATCTAAGATCTAAGATCTAAAAACTTAAATTCTCTCTATTATGGCACCAAAGAAAAAAACATCCAAAACAGCAGTTGCTACCGAACTCAAGAGTCTCTCAGATCTCAAATCACTTGATCGTAGTGAGCTCGCTCGCGAACTCGAGTCAGCTCGTCGAGAACTCTATATTCTCACTATGAAAAAGAATCTTGGGGAACTCAAACAACCTCATGTTCTCAAAGGACAACGTCGCTATATTGCTCAGATTTCTACTTTTCTCACGAGCTCTATCTAATTCTATTACCCTCCGCCCTCATGCGTACAAAAACAGGAATCGTCACAAGCACGAAGATGCAGAAAACTATCGTTATTTCGGTAGAGACATCAAAAACTCATCCAAAGTATAAGAAACGTTATATCTCAACATCAAAGTTTTATGCTCACGATGAAAATGGTCTCGCGAAGCTCGGAGATACTGTTACTGTATCTGAGACTCGACCTCTCTCTGCTCTCAAGCGTTGGATGCTCGTAGAAGACTCTATTGTCGCTGCGAAATAATTACTCAGAAGTGAGTATGGAAGAGCCAGAACTCCAAAAAATTGTCTCTCCTAAATTCAACCTCTACAATCTACAATCTTAAATCTCAATTCTATGATTCAGACAGAAACCAGACTCGCCATCGTCGATAACACAGGAGCCAAAGAAGCTCTCTGTATCAAAGTTCTCGGCGGATCAAAACGACGATATGCCAGTGTCGGAGATATTATTGTTATATCAGTCAAGAGAGCGCTTCCTACAGGAAATGTCAAAAAAAAATCTGTGTGTAAGGCAGTTGTTGTTCGTGTCTCCAAGGAGGTCCGTCGTTCAGATGGTTCATATGTCCGATCTGATGACAATGCTTGTGTTATAATCGATGATAAAGGAGAGCCGAAGGGAACTCGTATATTTGGCCCTGTATTTCGTGAGCTCAAGGCTCGAGGATATCAAAAAATTATCTCTCTTGCTCCAGAAGTCGTATAAGTTTCTAGATCCGTCATCGCGAACAGAGCGTAGCGGAGTGTGGCGATCCAGGTTTCCGAGAATCAGAGCATAGATTGCTTCGTTCCTCGCAATGACGAAACAAAAACTATTCAACCATTAAACTTCATTTTATGAAAATCCACACAGATGACCAAGTCATCGTCATTGCCGGAAAAGATAAAGGCAAGACCGCAAAAGTCACTCGAGCATTTCCTACTGAAAAGAAAGTACTCCTCGAAGGTATCAATATGGTAACTCGCCATATGAAACGCCAAGGATCTACTCCTGGTCAGAAAGTAGTTTTCGAAAAACCGATTGATGTTTCCAATGTGATGCTCATCGATCCAAAAACAAGTACTCCAACACGAGTTGGATACAAGATCGAAAATGGTAAAAAACTCCGAATCGCCAAAAAATCAGGTACTGTAATATAATTCTCTGATTACACTAACACTCTGCATATATCATATCCAGAGAGCCAAATAATCTAACCACTTCTACCCATGACATTCAAAGAACAATATAATAAAAAAATTCTAGTCGAACTCGCCAAAGAACTCAAGATCAAAAATCCTATGCAAGTTCCTCATATCGAGAAGATTGTCCTCAATATGGGTATTGGAACTTATGTTGCATCAGGGAACAAAGACTTCTCAAGTCTCAAAAATGATTTTGCTCTCATTGCAGGTCAGCTTCCTCGTATCAATCACGCTCGCAAGGCTATCTCCAACTTCAAACTCCGTGAAGGAATGCCAGTCGGAATGATGGTTACACTTCGTGGACAACGTATGTATGACTTTCTTGAGAAACTCATTTCTATCGTCCTTCCTCGTGTTCGTGATTTCCGTGGTATATCGGCTCGCTCATTTGATAACGAAGGAAACTACCACTTTGGTATCAAGGAACATACAATCTTCCCAGAGGTTCCTCAGCTCGATGTAGTCAAATCACATGGTATGCAAGTTACTATCAAGATGCGAACTACCTCAAAAGATCACTCAAAAGCACTCCTCGATAAACTCGGATTCCCATTCTCAAAATAGTTCTCTGAACTTAGAAATAAAGTTCTATCTAAAATATAATTTCTCTCCTATGGCTCGAACAGCAATCGTACACAAATGTCAGGAAGCTCAGAAAAAAGCTGAGCGTTCTCGCATTCTCGGTAAGAAACCAGAATTCTCTACTCGACTCTACCACCGATGTTCTCACTGTGGTCGTTCTCAGGGATATATCGGTAGATTCAATCTCTGTCGTATCTGTATTCGCGAACGAGCAAATGCTTGAGAACTTATGGGAGTTCGCAAGTCAAGCTGGTAAAAAGAAACCAGTATTACAATTCTACAGTAAAACAGATCTCTATCTCAAAAACTGTAAAACTCTCATCTAAAATCTAATTCTCCAATTCTATGACTCACGATCCAATAGCAGATCTCCTCACTCGTATCCGAAATGGATATATGGCTCGTCTCCACGAGGTGGCTGTGCCTTGCTCGAATATGAAGGCCGAAATTTTGCGTATTTTCAAAAAGAATGGATATATTGTAGACTTCGTTGTCTCTGAGGATAAACGAACATTTATGGTAGAACTCCAGGATGTTCGCAAGTCAAAATATATTCCTTCATTTCGAAGAATATCTACTCCTGGTCAGCGTATCTATATCAAGAGCGGGGATATCCGAAAGTCTCGAAATGGAGTTGGTATTTTCATCCTCTCTACACCCAAAGGAGTCATCACTGGATACGAGGCACATGCTCTCGGAGTCGGTGGAGAATTACTCTGTGAGATCTACTAGTAGTCGTTTGTTCCTGCCCAATCCAAAATCTAATTTCACCATATTATGTCACGAATCGGAAAACAGCCTATCACTATCCCTACAGGAGTCACCATTGAGATCACTCCAGATCTTGTCACGATAAAAGGTTCTAAAGGAACGCTCCATTTTAATATCCTCGAAGGTGTCCAAGTATCGCAAGATGCTGGTATCCTCAAGGTATCTATTATAGATATTGCCAACAAGCAACAGAAAGCCTTTTGGGGTCTCACTCGTGCTATGATCCAGAACATGGTCACAGGTGTCTCTGATGGATATACCAAAGCTCTCGAGATCATTGGTGTCGGATATAAATTCGATATCAAGAGCCCTACAAAGATGGAACTCGCTATCGGTTTTTCTCACAAGGTACTCGTAGATGCTCCAGCAGGAGTCACGATCACCGCTGATCCAACGGAGAAAAATCGTATCCATATTACCTCTCATGATAAGCAACTCCTCGGATATTTTGCAGCCTATATCAGATCACTCAAAAAACCAGAACCATATAAAGGAAAGGGTATCAGATATGTTGGTGAACATGTTCGTCGCAAAGCTGGTAAGACTGCTGGTAAATAATATCTGAAATCATCCATTATACACTGTTAATTCCCTATTATGTTAAAAAAAGCCCAAAATCGCCTCTCAAGAGCTACTCGAGTTCGAGCACGCATGACTGGTACCGCTGACAAGCCTCGTCTCTCTGTCGTTCGTAGTAATATGTATATCACCGCTCAGGTAATCGATGATACCACAGGAACTACTCTCTGTGCTGCGAGTGATATCACGGCAAAGACAGGTACGAAGACAGCTCGAGCCACAATTGTTGGTGAAGCTATCGGTAAGGCTATGATCGCAAAAGGAATCAAGGCTTGTGTATTTGATCGAGGAGGTTCTCTCTATCATGGTCGTGTTGCGGCTCTCGCTGAGGCAGCTCGTGCTGCAGGAGTCCAGTTTTAATATTTCTTTCTCATATTTTTCCCTATGTCAGATACTCAATCTACTCCAGAAACAGCAGTACAACCAGAAGTCCTCGAGACGACAACCGTCGAGACTCCTACAAGTACTACTCCAGCAGCTACCAAAGACGCTCCTCGAGGGGACCGTCCTACTACTCGTCCAGGTGACCGCAAAGGTGGCCCTCGTCGTGATGGTGGTCGTGGTGGAATCCGAGAGGAGGCAAAAGAATTCAAAGAAGAGATGCTCGAGATTGCTCGTGTAACTCGTGTGACAGCTGGTGGTCGCCAACTCCGTTTCCGTGCATCGATTGTGATCGGTGATGGCAAGGGTCGTGTCGGTCTCGGTATCGGTAAGTCTGGAGAAGTCCAGGGAGCTATTGAGAAGGCTATTCGTGATGCCAAAAAGAATCTCGTTACATTCAATATCACCAACGGTACTATTGCTCACGACGTGAATGTGAACTTCAAATCCAGTACTCTATTTCTCCATCCAGCCCATCCAGGTACAGGTATCATCGCTGGTGGTGCCGTTCGCAAGATATGTTCTGTTTCAGGACTCAAGGATGTCATCGCCAAACAACACGGATCGTCCAATCCTATTACCAATGCTCGTGTTGCTATGAAAGCATTTTCTGCTCTCAAACCAGCTTCTCAGATCAAGTCATTTGCGAAACCAGTCACTCCTGATTCTACAGAGACTCTTCAAGCCGTGGAGACTAAAAAAGCTCCAGTAGTAGAAGCTAAGAAAACTCCAGTAACTAAGAAAGAAGCTAAATAATACAATATGTATCTGTCATTTCGTGGTACCTCAGCACGGAATCTAGATCCTGAGCTTCAGAAACCTCAGGATGACAAAATAATAGAAATCTAAAATCTAAACACTCTTTTTATGTCAAATCTCACAACATTGAGTCCATCTCCAGGATCTCAAACTCGCAAAACTCGCCTCGCTCGAGGTCGAGGGAGTTGAGTTGGTGGTACCTGTGGTCGCGGTATGAACGGACAGAATTCTCGTACTGGTACGGGTAAACGCTATCCTACTTTCGAAGGAGGACAAACTCCTCTCTTTCGCCGAACTCCCAAGAAAAGAGGTTTCACCGCCTATAAGCCAGAACAGTTCATTGTGGTGAATCTCGATCAGATCGAGGCACTCGCACTCGACGGTATCACAACGGTTGATTATGCTGTTCTCTACGAACGACGTATCATCCGAGAGAAAGGTAAATTTCTCAAGATCCTCGGTCGCGGTGAGATCAAGTCAGCAATGACTATCACTGCTGACGCTGTCTCTGCAGGTGCTCGTGCTGCTATCGAGAAGGCAGGAGGTACCGTCTCTGTAGCTGAGGCTGCAACCGCTGAATAATCATATACAATCAAAACAGGATCTCTCATGGAAATGGGGGATTTTTTGTGTTTTCGAAATGATCGAATGTTCATATAGTACTTTGGATGACAAACGAGGTTTTCAGAATAAATTTTTCTATTTATCTATTTTTGTTTTTATTTCTATTTACCCTCCCTTTATGATAAAAATCATATTTTGAATGCTACTCTTTATTCTCGGCTCTTCTTTCGCTAATGCAAGTTGTGATCCATTAGGTAGTACTTACTCTGAGTACCTCGCTTGTAAAACAAGAATCAGTGCAATTTTTGATAAATGATATGATGCATTCAGCATTGGAAGATATTCAGAATCAATCTCTTATTTCGAAAATTATATATATGAAGTGAATGATAGTGGTGATACTAATTATGCCATTGCGAAAAAAAATCTCTCTATTTCCTATAAAAAATATGCAGATAGCTTCTTCATGAAAGGCAATTATAATGAAGCTATTAATTATTACTCCAAAGCTATTTCCA
The DNA here is from genome assembly GCA_043741945.1 of Candidatus Altimarinota bacterium. Lineage (GTDB taxonomy): Bacteria > Patescibacteriota > Gracilibacteria > BD1-5 > UBA2023 > JABFSX01. The sequence goes on along the minus strand of JAYTZT010000017.1, from coordinate 40,841 downwards.
TCGATTGAAAATTACAATCAGCTAATTACTTACTTTCAGAGTCATATTTTGCAATTAATGAATTAAATAATTCTCAAATGTATGCTCAAATAGCTCATAATAATGCGACCAGTGCTTCGGATATAGATGATGCAAAGAAGATTCTACAGAAAATTTCTGATAAAATAAAGTTGGAAACAGATAAATTAAATTCTCCATCTAATGATCCGCTATCATTTCTTCAATATTATATTAAGGATTTAAATATCAATACTGCATGGTCACAAATTACTAATCCAAAACAAATTATTGTTGCCATAATCGATGATGGTATTAATATCAATCATCCTGACCTTACAAACAATATTTGGATTTCACAAAATAGTAGCTATGGATCATCAAAAATAATAAGCTTCCAGAATGACTGATTACCAGATAATGCTACTGCCTGAGAACACTGAACCATGGTCGCTGGTATTATAGGATCTACTACTAATAATAATGAGGGAATATCTGGTATAGCTGAGAATATTAAATTGATGCCTATTCGAATATTTGATACTGATGGAAACACAAGAGAAGAATATATTATTAAGGCAATTAACTATGCTGTAGATAATGGTGCAAATATCATCAATATGAGTCTATGATGAAGCCAGTTCAAATATAGCAAATGAATGGATGATGTTATAAAAAAAGCATATGATAGATGAGTTTTTGTTGTGATAGCATGAGGAAATGGAGATGTACTTGCAAATCGACAAAACTGAGTAAATCTTGATATAAATCCAATCTCTCCTGTATGTAATAATAAGGGCAACAATTACTCATTTGGAGTTTATGCTACTAATCGTGTAGGTATTAGATCCATATGGACCAACTATGGTAAGTGTACCCCTTTTTATGCTCCATGAGAGGAGATAGTGTCAACATCAGTTGCTTGATATAATAAGGAGCTTTGAATAAATTATAATCAACTTGATGGGACTTCATTTTCAGCTCCTATAGTTTCAGGTATTCTGGCACTCGGTTATAATAAATATGGTAGAATTCCTTATTCAGTTGCATATGATTCCCTTTCTAGAGCAACTGTGATAAACTCAAAATGAAATCCTATTCTTGATGCTAATAAGTATCTCAATAATATTCAGTCATATTTTGATAAACAAAACGCTAGTAAGACCGATGGACTAAAGAGAAGGGCTCAAATTCAATTTGATCTATATAAAAAACAGTATACCCGTTTTCCAAGAGCCACCCAAAAATTAAAGTATCAATCTTTATTGGTATGATTTCAGAAGAAATCAAAAACCCTCAAAGGAGATATTGCTATTATAAATAACTCAATTATTGAGTTACTTACTGTTGAAATTGCTAAAACTTAGATCTCAGCCATTCTCTGTCCACATTATTTTCGATATCTCATCTGAGCGTGACGAATATGAATACTCTCTCTGTAAAACGATGCAAGAAATTTTTGATGGGAATCGTATGGGAGATGAGAGAATGATATTGAATCCTATGAATGGGCAATCACGAGTGGAGACAAGAAGAGTGTTGGGAGAGTTGGATGGAGTGATGAATACTAGTAAATAATAAAAAATATCAGTATAAGAAAATAACTCATAAAACATTATGAGTTATTTTTATTCCCTTTGAATTTGTATTTTTTGATATACGAATATAATTTAAGTCCATACAAAATTTTTTCTGAGTAACTCGTTTAATATTTTACTATTTATTTATGCCATACCAATCACTCAAAGACCTCTCTAAAGGAGTACAACACGTGCTTCCAGAGCATGCAGAAGAGATTTATCTTGCCGCATTCAACAGTGCGTATGAAGAGTATAAAGAACCGTCAAAACGTCGTGGAGACGAATCTCGCGAAGTTGTCGCACATAAGGTGGCATGGGCCGCAGTCGAGCATATATATGAGAAAGATGCTCTTGGAAAATGGGTAAAAAAAGTAAAGACTAACAATTTATAACAATAAAAATTTGCTTTCTCGTAAATAATGTATACCTCTAACAGAATTCTTGATTAAGCTTTTGCCATTTCCTTGGATTCACCGAGATAGTATGATTCAAGAATCCCTCTCCCGAGTACTCGGGAGAGGGATTCTGTTTTAGAACATTTTGAAGTAGGCTTTCGGGAAGCTGAGACGATGTTCCACGAAGTTCTCCTTGAACTCGGTATATCCTCGTTGATCCGATGGCCCGTGAGGATTGCGGAGCTGATCGAAGGTGATATATTTGATTCCTTTTTCGACACTAGAGCGGAACCATTCATCGATCAGGGCTGTCCCTCACTGAATTGGATATGATGCGGATTCAGTGAATGCAACGAAGTGGACGGAGTGATTGTCGATATAGTCGAGGCAAGCGAGTCCTGCGACAGCTTTTCATTCCTGATATACGAGCCACTGTCTCACCTTGTCAGGAGCAAACGACCTGATCCGCTTATAGTTACGGATGTAGTCGTTTTTTATCATCTTGTAGTTCCAGCTCTTTACGTGAGATTGTCTGAATGCCTCGACGAATGTATCGGCATCGACGGATCTCACTTCGGCTCCTGACTTGTCATATTTTTTGAGAGCTCGGCGTGCCCTGTCATTCCACTTGTTTTTATAGTTGGCATCGAGTTCATTAACACTGGTTTCTTGGAAATGATCTGTGAGCCAGAGGCGTTTCCATCAAGCGGGAATATCTTGTCTTGAATAGGGGATCCATGTTACCATCGCATGTTTGATTCATTCTTGCTTCAGTTTTTCTATATTTGGTTCGATATCTGTCCGTTCATACTTTACAATATGCACTCGATTGCCGAATAGTCACTTTTTCCAAGCATATTGCGGAGCATTGCCTATATCAAAGGTATCTATATTACCACAAGATTCGAGATAAGGTCGATAGATCTCCGCACAGGTTCTATGGTAAAAAAAATCTCGAGGAAATTCTGTTGGACTTAGAGCTTTCATGTGGGTTATTTTTTATTATTTTTTTGTAATTTGCAAGTTTCCAGATTCTGGAGAATTCCATAGAGAGCGTAGAGTAGTCCCACTACGCCTACGATTTTGATCTCGAGACCACTATACGGCAAAAATGACATCAGAGGAAGGAGTCAGAAGGATGCAGCGAGTGTTGCTCCACAACAAGAAGACCCTGAGATAATAGTGGCTATTATCCCACCGACGAGTCCAGTGTTTGTTTTTCATATCATATCTGCTCTTTTTCCATATTTCCAACTCTTATATAGAACCGCTACCAGAAAGAGTGGGAAAGTGAGGATCATAATCATAGAGAGACCTATATCTGTATAGGTATGGAGATTCCCATAGTTCCCGAACATGATGGAGGTATCAGTGGTCCCTTTCCAGAGGATCACACTGAGTATTACAAGGATGATATAAGATATGATACGATAGGGAGATGTGAAGAGTGTTTTGAGATTTTGGTACATGATATATCTATGATGAATTCAGGATGATTATAATATATTTCTCTTGTTTGTGCAATAGATGGTGCCTACTTTTTCTCGCCAATTCTCTACAAATCACCCTAGTATAATAGGAATTATTTACACTGAACATACTAGTTATTGTGCTCTATCCATTCCATAATCGGATTAGCGATAGGTGAGAGCCAACCATAGGTGTTTGTACTACAGCTTGTAGGGTCGCTTTTTTGATTGTATTCTATAGCATCTCGGTCGACGAGAGTATCCCATTTGGCGAGTACTTCTTGTGCTGTTCCAGTTCCATACCATATGAGGAGTCGATCGGCAATCGATACAGGTATGTTGGCAGGATTCATCGTAACGGTTCCATTGATGATATAGTAGAGATGATGCGTTGTATCGACGAGGTGCATACTATTGTATCCACTACTGAGGTAGTCCGTTCCCATGCCCCAGCCGATATTTGCCAAGAGATCCCCCCAAGTGCTCGCCACCATATGGACATGTACGAGTCCTCCCTTTCCATCATGGAGATGGATGCGATCTGCAGGCAGGACTCACTCGGTAACATTGCACCGTGAGATTTCTTCCATATAGGTAGATGGTGAAAAATCCCATTTATTCCCATCAATATACACGGCGAAATTCGCATGGTGATGTGCAATATATGGTCGTGGTGTGAATATATAAGTAGCTACTATACTGATGGTGAGGAGAAGCAGAAAAACAAAAAAAATGGATTTTTTTCACATAAAAAATGGAGATTATATTTTATTCGATTGCTTGGGCCATGACCTCTATACAGCCGATCGTGAGCCAGACGGTTGCGATGAGCCGGGGCTCATAGATATGTGCCCCATAGAGGCCAATCATCAGGATACCCCCGACAGAAAGCAAAATGGCCTGACGTATACTCGCATGGATTGTTGTGATATTTACATCACCTCGATAATAGATTTTTTTCATGAAAAACAATGCCAAAGCCAGAAAGCTGCTTCCAGCAAGAAATATTCCCATACTCATAAGTGAGAAACCCATGGTTGGAGCCGTCGTCGGATCCATATAAAAATAGAGCATCGCCATCGAGGCACTGCTTGCTGAAAGTATGAGAAATAAGATGAAGAAATAGGCCCGAAGTGGCATGATTATTTGACAAAAAAATGGAATTGGAGTAGACTCATCTCCAAGATACCCATTTTCCCTCTATTATCAAGCTTGCTATGCAAAAAACTCACAATAAAACTACTGATTTTTTCTCACTCTATCGTTCTCGTCAGATCCGAAAATATACCCTCTCGTGAGCTATTGCAGTGTTTGTAGCATTCTCATTTGTCTCATTGATGGCATCTCCTCTTGATATGCAAGGGCTCATGGCCAGCGTAGCAAATGTAAAAAAAGGACCTCATTATGATGCTGATATCATTATGAATCGAGAGAATACTAGTCTTATTTTTACTTTCGGTAGTACCGCATACAAGGTTGATCGTATTGATTTTACGCTTCTTGGTGATCCTACGAGGTTCCACTCTATCAGTAGTACTGATGCAAATATACAGATTATAGGTCAAGCAGATATGGGAGTCTATCATGTGAGTGTGGATATGCATGGTCGTGATATCAATCCTGGAACACGAGTGGCTGATCTCATCAGTGTCGTAGATATGGGTTCAGCCCTCGCTATTACTGATACACAGTTCGTGAGCGGTGGACAGAGGTATAGTTTGAGTAGTAAGTGAGAATAAATATGCATGAATTAAATATAACAGGTACTTTACGTGAAGATAGTTGATGAAGCTATACTTTTAGTGTAAAGGCGTTTAAGCAATGGAAAAGAAGATTTCAAGAGGCTTATTCTCGAGAATATGGTAGCTCTTTTAAGGATGCAGTTTCAAATCCTAAAGAGAGAGAAATATATTATAAGGCAGCTCTAGGTTTATGAACTACCGACGTATTCCGAACTGGTAATATATGATATTCAATTCCAGTAGCAATATATGATCGAGTTATCAAAGTATGAACCATAATTGCGAAAAAATAAATTTCTTTTTCATATATTTTCTCTATAATTCCCAAGCAATTTGGGGATTTTTTAATTCAAACTCATGAAAAAATACGATATACTCACAGATATACAAGTCGAAAAACTCATATTCGGTGGATCAGGACTTGCGACCGCATCAGATGGTCGCAAAATTATTATCTCGGGTTGAGCTATTCCCGAGGCAATAGTTGAACTGAGAATCACAAAATTAAAAAAGAATCATATAGAGGCTCAGATATTTCGTACTGTAAAAAAATCTCCCCTCGAACTTCCAATACCCTCGAATTGGCAACTTTATGGTGGATGCAAGTGGCTCCCAATTCCCTATGATAAACAACTTGAAATCAAGGAGCAACAGATCACTGAGGCGTTCCATTCGCTTCGTGAGGATACTAGAGATACAACTTGGCATCAGATTATTCGATCACCAGAATCCGAACACTATCGGAACAAAGTAGAGTTTTCTTGGGGAAAGTATATCTCAGAACGAGAGAATATGCACGATGACTACCGTTTTGGATTCCATGTACAGGGACAGTTCGATCGCATCGAAAATTGTTGGTACTGTGTTCTTGCTGATGAGGTGACGAATGAGATATTTAGAGAGATTGATACATGGGCTCGTAGATCAGGATTGCCTACTTATGATCCTAAGACGGGTATCGGATTCTGGCGACATCTTGTCGTGCGTAGAGCTAAGAAAACCTGAGAGACGATGCTGATATTCTCTGTAAATGGGCTATTTGAGTCAGCAAATACGCAAGTACTCTGAACAAAGGAATATTTTTTTGCAGAAATGGTTCTACAATTGTCCAAAAAATATAAAACACTCTCTAGTATCTACTTTCTTGAAAATACGAGTCGAGCTGATGTCGTACAAGGTCATCAGATACTACTCTATGGATCTCCTACTATTACCGATGAACTCTTGGGTCTCACATTCGAAATCCAACCCAAGAGTTTTTTCCAGGTAAATACTCTTGGTGCGGAGAAACTCTATCAGAATGTACTCGACTCGATCCAGTATAATGGTGGCGTGCTACTCGATCTATATGCTGGGACTGGAACTATCGGTATCTTGCTGGCCAAGGAGTTCGCAAAAGTGTATTCCGTAGAACTCGTAGCATCCTCTAGTGAGGATGGAGTCAAGAATTCGGACAGAAATAGTGTGATAAATGTTGAATTTGTGAATGCAAAAGTCGAGGATTTCGCTAAAGCATTTGCATCTGAAGGATGAAAAGCAGATACTATCATTCTCGATCCCCCGAGAGATGGACTCCATGCGAGTGCGATCCCCCATATTCTCGCATTCGGTGCTCGTGAGATCATCTATGTGAGTTGTAATCCTGCGACCCTCGTACGAGATATTGCTATTATTCTGGGCAAGGATATGAGTCATCAGACAATTGATACTGATACTACTGAGATGATTCAAGACAAGACTCTTATATCGTGAGAATCTTCTAATGAGCAATCTCTGGTTGTACCCATGAGAGTGAGCAATCCAAAAATCCTGTCACAGTATCGTATCTCTGATATCACTCCGATGGATATGTTTCCTCATACACATCATATTGAGACGGTTGTGCGACTCGAGCGAATCTAGATAACAAAAACCCCCGATTGTATTACTACAATTTGGGGTTTTATTTTGGATCTTATTTGCTGCATAAGGAGCTAATGTGGCTACAGAACAGAAAGCAAAATTTGGTTATTCATTTCCTTATATTAGCAAAAAATTGATGGGGGATAGTTTAGGCAAACCCATATATGATGGGGCCGATTAGAAGAAGACAGATGGCTATTTTTTGATGCTTACTCTGGAATACCCAGAAACAAAAAATGAAATACAAGACTGCCACCAAATTCAAAATAATTGCTTCCATGAAAAATCTCCTGATTTTAAGTTTCGAAATAATCTCTCTTTACTCGGAATCTTAAGATATCAAAATTTGTTGATACTTGATTTTTTTATCAATTCCATATCATCTCTGTATGAATCCCCACCTCACTATATTCCTCTCCCATCTCCCAGTAGACACTTTCATGGCTCTCAATTGAGCTACTCTACAGCTTCGCAATGGAGATGTGTATTTTCCATTTCGACAAGACTCAGATTTTCTTTATCTTACAGAACTTTCTGTTCCAAATATGGTTTTGACTATTTTTGGATCTGAGATCATCCTCTGGCGAGAACCCATCACAGACAAGGATATGATATGGTGATCCGATAAGGTATGTGATACTGAGATGACACGGATTTCTGGGATTACTGATATACGGGATATTAGTAAATTCAGTGAATATATGGAGAATAAAAAGAACAAGGAAATAGAGATAGACCAAATCCGATCTCTCATCCACTCTCTCCGCCTCATCAAAACTCCCGATGAGATAGAGAAAATCAGAAAGGCAATCAGTGTTTCTCAGGAGGCTTTTGCCCATATTGAGTCAATTATAAAACCATGAATGTATGAATATGAGATCGAGGCAGAGATCGCTCGATTTTTTCGTTCGTATCATCTGACTGAGGCATATCCGAGCATTGTCGCATCAGGGCCAAATACTTGCACGCTTCACTATACCAAAAATACCAGGCAGATTGTGGATGATGATCTTGTTCTTATCGATGCTGGGGCAGAGTATATGGGATATGCGAGTGATATCAGTCGGACTATCTTTGTCGGCGAGAATAGCTCTGATCGCACCAGACAAGTATATGCTGCGGTAGAGCGGGTCAAGTGAGTAGCGGAAAAAACTCTTAAACCCGGCATCACTCTCCTAGAGTATGAGTTCATAGTTCGTTCGGCTATGAATCAAGAATTGATATCTCTCTGACTTATTCAATCAGATGCTTCAGTAAATGAAATAGAGATTCTCTCAAAAAAATACTATCCACATAGAACCTCACACTTCCTCGGACTCGATGTCCATGATGTGGGATCTTATACAGATATACTTCTCTGTGACATGGTTCTCACGATTGAACCAGGCATATATATCAGAGAAGAAAAGATTGGTGTACGAATAGAAGATGATTATAGAATAATAGAGAATTGATGTGAACGATTATCATAAAAACATTGAATAAATTTGTTTTATTTATATAATGTATTTCTGTATTCTTTAAATTAATATTATATGAAGCTATTTACTATTCTTGCCGGATATGCTGCTGGTCTTGCTATCGCTATGAAATATCGTAAAGATAAAGGTACATCAAAACTCGAGTCCCTAAATCCTTTAAAAACAAGTATTGATACTTTAGTTGATGAGATTGTAGATATACATAAAAATGCCTTTACGAGCGTCAAGGATGTGGTTTCAGAAAATTTCGATGATATTGATAATTTTGCGGATCTCCAGAAAAAAATCTCTGGAATGGTGTCGAATTTCTCAGGTACTCTTGACAAACATATCGAAAAAGCCAAAAAAGAGGGTATCATAAAAAAAGATGAACTTCTCGAAATTGCTCAAGAATTTTACGCAAAACAAGAGGCTAACCTCGAAGTTGCAAAACGAAGAGCTAAATCATTTTCGGATACTTCAGAAACAGCTATAGAATTATGGCTCGCAGATGCTCGTAAGGAGCTCAAGTCAGCATATAAGGCAATTCAGTCAGAATTCGATGATGACAAAAACAGCTAATATTATAAATTCTCGTAAAGAGACGATATCAGTATGATTTACTACCTAGTTTAAAAAATACCGAGTGAGGTATTTTTTAAACTTTTATTTCTCAAAAATTCAAGGGTCTATTGGAATGGATATCCAGCTCTGGAATCTTATATTAAGGAGACAGTTTGTCCAAAAATATTGAATAAATTAATTTTATTCATATAATCGATATCATTATTTTGTAAATATATATCATATGAGGTTATTCACGCTTGTTGCTGGATATTTTGCGGGTCTCGCCATAGCAATGAAATACCGTAATAACACAGGTATTTCAAAACTAAAAAGTATTGACCCTACAAAATCAAAACTTGATACCTTTATAGAAGAAATTATAGATATACATCGAACTGCATATTCTGATGTCAAAGAATTCGCAAAAGACAATTTTGATGATATCGATAACTTTGAGGATCTCCAGAAAAAAATCTCTGGTATGGTCTCTGACTTTTCAGGTACTCTCGAAGGACACATGGAAGATGCAAAAGAAATAGGCATTACAAAAAAAGATGAACTCCTCAAAATTGCTCAAGCATTTTACGCAAGAAATGAATCAAAACTCCTTAGTGCAAAGCATAAGGCTGCTTCATTTTCAGGAATTCCCGAATCTACTATAGATGGATGGTTACTAGAGGCTCAAAAACAACTCAAGATTGCCTATTCAAATATTCAGTCAACTTTTGCAGATAAAACTCCGACAGAAGATATTCCAGTCAGAAAATCAACACCCAAAACCACTCCTACAAAATTCACAAAAGGCTAGACTCATTCTAATAACTCAAGAGTGAAAAATACCGAGTGTGGTATTTTTTTCTCTCATTATTTTCTAATACACATTCCTATGACAATACCAGGCTCAAATGACCAAGAAGCATCTATAATAGATGAAGTCGATGATACGGAGGTAACTTCCCAAGATGATAGTATTGATATTGGAAAAGATATTCCCACAGATTTAGCAGATCAAGTTAAAAATCTCCAGACTTCTCTGGCTCGTTCTCAGGCCGATTATCAGAACCTCTTGATGCGAGTAGAACGAGATAAGGCTGATATGGCTTTTTTCCTGTCGGCCAAACTCCTCACTCCGCTCTTGACTCAAATAGACAATCTCGAGCGAGCAGTAACTCTTAAAGTAGGGGTTGAATGAGATACGTTTGTCGATGGGATTCGATCTGTTCTCATTGGATTTCACAAGTTCCTTGAGACACAAGGTGTGAAATCATTTATTTCTGTATGACAGGAAGTAGACCCTGATAGACACGACGTGATGACAGAGATGGCTGGTGAATCAGGAAAAATAATACAAGAGTTCGAAAAAGGGTATCTCCTCAGGGATCGTGTACTCCGCCATGCAAAAGTCATAGTGGGCAATGGAAATCAATAAAGTAGAGAAAAGTTGCTTTTTTGATACAAATTCTCATAATAGAGTCATATGAGAACCCATCAATATCGCGATATCATATGTACCACCTGTACTTGCCGACACCTCTCAGCGGATGATATTTTTGGTGAGGTAAAACAAAAGCAGCCAAAAATCGGTCGAGCTACCGTGTACCGAAATATTGAAGCAATGGCCGAAGAGGGTATACTTAGGCGGTTTCCTGGTATCAATGGGAAAACTTATTATGAGTGTAATAACGCTACGCATGCTCATCTTGTGGATGATGCTACGGGTATGTTTTGCGATTTTCCTATGTCCAATATCAGTGTTCGACATATTCCAGTTGGGTATGAGATAGCCGAAATCCGTATTCAAATCCGTAAACAATAGTATGCAATCCGTTATTTCCCTTCAAAAGCTCTCAAAAAAAATTGGTAAATCTGAGATACTCCACTCTATTTCGCTCTCTCTCCAGGTTGGAGAAGTATTTGGATTTCTTGGACCCAATGGTGCTGGTAAGACTACCACCATGAAAGCCATCTTAGGTATTATTGAACCAACGAGTGGAAAGATACATATTCTGGGTAAGTCACCCAGAGATACTCATGTGCAAGCAAAAATAGGATTTATGCCAGAAAATACATATTTATACAAGTATCTTACAGGTGATGAATTCCTGGATTTCAATGGAAAATTCTATTCACTCACAAAAGAAAAACTCGAACAACGTAAAACATGGGCTCTCGAAAAAGTAGGACTCATATCAGCTCGTAATAAACGACTCAATACCTTTTCTAAAGGGATGCTCCAGCGTATTGGCCTTGCCCAAGCTATTCTCCATGATCCAGAAATCATATTTCTGGATGAGCCGATGAGTGGACTGGATCCAATCGGTCGAAAACTTGTCAAAGATCTGATGCTCGAATTGAAGGCTACAGGAAAGACGATATTTTTTAATACGCATATTCTCTCTGATGTTGAAACTATTTGTGATAGTTTTGGGATTATTTGCGAATGACGATTGGTAGCCAATATGCAGATAGCAGATCTCGATATTCCACTTGAAGATTTTTTTATGGAGAAAATAGCTCAAAATAGTACTCATAACCATCTTGGATAATGCTCCCAAAGGATATTTTCCATAAACATCAATATATATGATTGGATCTCGATGAAACACTTGCACAGACTATTATGGATGCACTCACTAAGCTCCATGCAAGGAGTCGAATGCAATCCATACAAGATTTTGAAGATATTACTTCGTTTGATTGGACAGAATTTCCCGACTGTGATATGACCTCAGAAGAGCTCCTAGAATTCTGGAAAACTCATAATCTAGAGCATATTGCTCCACTTCCGGATTCGATAATGGGTGTTACTGAGCTTTTTGGGCAAAACAAGTCACTCTATATTGTCACTGCTCGCAATGAAAATGATCATCGCAGTGGCAGCGAGAAGTGGCTCAATATATACTTTCCAGAGATACATCCGAACAATATACACTTTGCGAATCATCTCTCACAGGGTAATCTAGCAAAATCTACGATTTGCAAGTCACTAGGGATCACTCTTATGATCGATGATGGACTCCACAATGCTGTCGATCTCGCAGAAAATGGAATCGTATGTGTACTCCTCGATAGGCCCTGGAATAAGTGAAAAACAGCTGATCATCCACTCATATATCGAGTACAGAATTGGCAAGAAATAATCGATAATCTAGAATCAAAATAATGCAAAAGATCCTTGTTTGACTCTCATGAGGGGTTGACTCTGCGGTCTCTGCCTTTTTACTCAAAGAGCAGGGATATAGTGTATCATGTGGATATATGATCAACTATCTCGATGAAGAGAATTCAACCTGTCCGACTCGAGTGGATCTTGAAGAAGCCAAGCGGGTTGCTGATTTTCTCGAGCTCCCATTCTTTACATTTGACTATAGAGAAGAATATGAGAGAAGAATAGTAAACTATATTTACTGAGAGTATGATCGATGACATACCCCCAATCCTGATGTATTTTGTAACAATCTCGTGAAGTTCGATCTCTTTCTCGAAGAAGCACTTACTTTGGGTTTTGACGCAATTGCCATGGGACACTATAGTCGAGTTGTCGATTGATTTCTCTACAAGTGAATTGATCCTGCGAAGGATCAATCCTATTTTCTATCTCGTCTCTCTCCATTTCAGCTCTCGAAATCCCTTTTTCCAATAGGATCTCTCGAGAAATCCGAGGTTCGAAAAATAGCAAAAAAAATAGGTCTCCCCAATGCAGAACGCAAGGATTCGCAAGGTCTCTGTTTTATTGGTAAGGTTTCTATGAAAGAATTCCTCGAAAAACGATTCCCTAAAAAATCTGGCAACATCATCGATCAATCAGGGAAAATAGTCGGTACTCATGACGGAGCGTATTCCTATACAATTGGCCAACGTAAAGGGATCGCTGTTGGGGGAGGTCCAGCTCTCTTTGTAATTAGTAAAGATACTCGATTAAATACCATAACCGTTTGAACCGAGGATGCTCTCGCACTTTTTGCATCTGAATGTACTCTCTCTAATTGGATCTGAGATAACCTAGAGGAGTGAAAAAAGTATGGAGCTAAAATACGATATAGACAAGAAGATCAACTATGTGAAGTCAAGAAATGAGATTCTCATCTAAGAATCTTGTTCGTCCAACCACAGCGAGCGATTGCGATATGACAGATATGTGCGCTCTATGAGGGAGACAAAGTTGTGGGAAGTGGAGTGATTTCCTAATTTTTCAAACTCTCTTTTTGTCCGAGTACAGTTGCCGGTGTGGTAAACCAAGCATCATAGAGAGCGAGCCAGCGAGCAGGAATTTCCCTGAGATAGGCATAGAGTCCATATTTGAGAGACACATTCGCTGCTCCATATGCGATCGCATCGATCCCATTCGCTCTCGCCAAATAGAGTGCTCGCTCTATATGGAATGGTTGTGAGATGATCGTGAATCCGCCTGTGAGTGAAAATACTTCACTCGCTCTGACAACTGAGTCAAGTGTACGAAATCCTGCAAAATCCATAGTGATAGCATCCCCAGGTACTCAGGACTTTATGAGGGCATTTTTCATATATTCTGGCTCGTTGTAGCTCTTGTCACTATTGTCACCTGAGACGATGATATGTTGTATTCTTCCTCGCTCATAGAGTTCCTTCGCGGCTTCGATCCTCGTAGAGAAAAACAGATTCGATCCACCAACTCCAGGAGTTGTCCCAAGCACTACCCCAACTTCTCTATTCGGGATACTCTCGATATCTCTATACATTCTGTCTTGTACGGACAATGAGATAATACCCCATGGAGTCATGAGGAGTATGACAGAAGTGGCTATGAGGATAAGGAGTTTACGCATTGTTTTTCACTATTATTCCTTCAGGTTCTATCCTTTTTTTGAGTTCATAGCCTCATTTTTCTATAGTCTTATCCGAGATAATGATACGGTTGGGTATACCAAATAGATCTGCATCTCCTGCTTTCTGACCAAAACCAGTAGTACGATCATCGATGAGTACGCTCGATCCCATGGATTCGAGTAATTTTGCTATATTTTTCGCCTGATCAAAGTGATCTCCGATAACGATGATAATATGACTAAATGGTGATACCTGAACTGGCCAGACGAGACCTTTATCATCAGCGAATTTCTCAGCGATTAGCCCCATGAGACGAGAGATTCCTATCCCATAACAGCCCATGACGATATTTTTGGATTGACCATCAGCGTCCTGATACTTGAGCCCGAATACATCAGAAAACCGTGACCCGAGTTTGAATATATTAGCAGACTCGGACACGATCCGACGATCACATATCGTATGGGCACATTCGACACAGACGAATGTGCTCGAGTCGATGATTTCTTTATTGTGAGCCTGTTGACAATTGCTACACACAAATATCTCATCTTCACCGATATTGATTTCCGTCTGGAATTCGTATGAGTATTTGCTAAAATCACCACCCGAAGCAAATGTATAATGGGTAGATTCTCCGAGTCAGACCCTCTCAAAAACTCTATCATAGGCTCCATGTACGACCTCGAAATACGTATCGAGTTCTTCCTGTGTACGGTGAAACGAGTACATATCTTTCATCAGAAATTCTCGACCTCGCATCAGGCCTGACTTGGCTCGTTTTTCATTCCGAAACTTGGTCTGAATCTGGTATACGGAGCAGTTTTCGAGATCCTTGTAGGATTGTATGAATTCCCCCATAAGTGGTGTGACGACTTCTTCGTGAGTTGGATTGAGAGCGTATTCTTTTCATTCAGCTCCTGGGAGTTTGAAGAGGATATCGACGGAGTTCCAGCGATCCGTCTTTTCCCAGTTTTCCTTTGCTCCTAGAGCAGTGAGAAGTACTTCTGAGGACCCGATGGCGTTCATCTCCTCGCGTACTATATTTTCGATATTTCGTAAAACTTGGAGTCCGAGAGTCGTATAGTTGTAGGCACCAGCGAGTGTCATACGGATAAATCCAGCTTGTAGTAAGAGTCCAGTTCCTCGATTATCTGATCCAGATGGGATAGATTTCTGAGTTTTGAATGGAAGGGTAGAAAGGAGGAGCATGATATAAGGAGTTAATGGAATAGAGTATAGAGTTTTTTTTATTTTTTCCTAGGAAAAATAGTAGTACCGTGAGTATCTTGATTATATATCCCTGAATGAGTACCATCTCCAATATGTGTAGTGATACCGATTTTTCATGCTTCATACGCAACACTGAGTTTGGATCACATACCACCAGTTCAGTTACTAGATTTCCCATTACAGAGACTACTGATATATTCTTCGGTGATTGTTGACGAGTCGATTCTCTGAATCCTGGAATCTGGATCACTCGTATTCGCATAGACTCCATCTGTATTTGTTATGAGGATGATCATCTCGGTCTTAAAGAGTTTCGCGAGGAGGAGAGCATTTCTGTCATTATCGGCTCATCTTCCGACTTCTCTCATCTCTTCTGTAGAGATTGGATCATTTTCATTCACTATAGGGAGGAGTCAAGCGTCCCATGTTGCCTGTATAGTTTCTATAAATGTTTTGGCTCGGTCTCTACTATCTTCGATATCTGCATGAGTGACGAGGAAACTGGCTACTCCAATATTTTGCTGTGCAAATCTCCCAGTATATGAAGATATAAGATATGGCCATCCGACGGCAGCGAGTACTTGCTTATTCTCTATTCCAGGCGTGTGATCTCTCCCGAATTGAACCGCACCAGATGTCACGAGCAATATCTGCGTTCATTCATGTACACTTTTTGCGATTGTCTCGATGAGACTTTGTACTTTTTCAGAAGTTCCGAAATTTTTCAGTGACTCTGATCCTATCTTCACGATTATCCTATCTTTTTCCATAATACTAATAATTCAAAAAATAAAAAAATCTCCCTTCTAATATATTACTCTCTAGAGGGGGAAATTTAGTTTTGGATATTGAAAATTACCTACTTGAGAGTCGGTAGGGGTACGGGGAGTAGGTATCCCAAGGAGAAACTTGTAGTCATTAATGTGATGATACGGATATAGGACTATTTGTCAAAATTATTTCCGTTTTTGCAGACTTGCGTACCAAGATTTCTCTGACTCGGTCCAATTTTCATAAGGATGTAGAGTAAATGAATTATTCGTAATTCGTTTTTCCTTAGTACTCTCTTGTCCGATCCAATTTGGGAGTTCGAATTTTTCATCTTCATTCTGGAGTTCGATATCAGCGAGGACAATCCCAGTATTACTCCCCTCATATTCATCGAGTTCCCATTTTTTACCATCCGTATGGATGTATTCATACCTTGTCTTGATGACCTCACCGTGTCCTATCATGATAAAGAGAGCAACACGGTAGGGCACTTCCCATTCATACTCATCACGGATATTGGGTCCATCTTTTTTGGAGTTTTTGTTCACTTTGAACGTGAAGGCAGCCGTCCGCTCTCCCGTCTGCATATCCTCGATGAGTCGGACTCGGAGCTTGTTACCCTCGCCACGGTGGATGGTTGACTGGATATAGTGTTTGCGAGGGAGGCTCAGTTTCATTTTTGCCCATTCTGGATGCTCCGTGTCGATGATGTACTGTCGTTCGATCTCTTTGGCCATATAGGGTGAGTTATGATGGGGTTAGTGTAACAGATATGGTAGAAAAGAGCAAGGAATAAAGGAGTGCTAATTTAATGTCCTCGGTGCTGCTGATGGTAACAGAATGTTATTAGCTTGTGTAAATGCTATTGCGTAGAATGATCTAATAATTAGATCAAGTATATCTAATGATGTGCATGACATACTTTCGCCATTATCACCAAAATTCTCAAAAATTATTGCCTTATTGGTATTCATGCTTATACCGAGTTCCTCGTCTATAAAGTGACATATAGTAGATTTCTTTAATGAGACTCCTTTTGCAAATAGCATGATTGGTGAAATTCAATCCTCAGATGATAGCATAGTATCTCGGAAATCTGTGTATATTTGGAGTGATATTCTTCCATCGGAAATTGCCTCCAGAAAATTCTTAATATTTGGATTATTATTTAGGCTATCAATAATTCAAGAAAGATTCATCTCATTTAACTTTCCAGTCTGTTGTGGTGGGAGATTAGCAAGAAATCCTGTATCAAGATATTCATGGGCCTTGGGTTGTACCAGTAAATTAGTCGTTTGTTGTACAAAATCATCAATTTTCTCTTGTAATTCGGGTGATCACTTTCATGGATTAGCTAATGCTATTTCGAACTCCTGAGCTATACCATCATCCTGTAATGCCTTCATTTGTGCAGCAATTTGATTGAACATTAAATTTATAATTAAGATATTATAATAATAATATAAAATATTTTGTCAATTTATATTTCACTAAAAATACTTCTCGTCAACAAAATCCCCAAATAAACTTGCTTTTTTTCATTTTTTGGTATAATCTACGCGAATTCGAGCCAATTTTGGCTCATTTTTCTATTTTTTCTCTCTTTTCCCCCAATGAAATATATCAATGTAGCGATCATCGCCCATGTCGATCACGGTAAAACAACTCTCGTCGATGCCCTCCTCAAACAGACAAATACATTCCGTGAGAATGAAGTTGTCGGAACAACGATCATGGACTCCAATGATCAAGAAAAAGAGCGAGGAATCACGATCTATGCCAAAAATACTGCCGTCCAATATGGTAACTACAAGATCAATATTGTAGATACTCCAGGACATGCAGACTTCGGTTCTGAGGTCGAACGAGTACTCCGTATGGTTGACTCAGTGTGTCTCGTTGTCGATGCATATGAAGGTCCTATGCCACAGACGAAGTTCGTTCTCAAAAAGGCACTGGAGCTCGGTCTCAAACCAATTATTGTCATCAATAAGATCGATAAGCCAACGGCTCAGCCAGAGGTAGTAGTTGATATGCTTTTTGACCTTTTTGTGCAACTCGGAGCCACAGATGAGCAACTTGATATCACGGATGGCCGTATCGTCTACGCGATTGCTCGTGATGGTATCGCCAAGCGTCACATGTCTGATACGGCGACTGATATTTCAGCCTTATTTGATACTATTATCGAGCAGGTTGCAGTCGCTCCAAATGATGTGACTAAACCACTCAAGATGCAGATCGCCAATCTTGCCTATGACAACTATGTCGGACGTATGGGTATCGGTCGTGTCGTCGATGGTACTGCGAAGGTCGGACAAGTCGTCACGATCATCGCCAATGATGGAACTCGCCGAACGGGTAAGATCTCGAAGGTACTCACATCTCTCGGGCTCAAGAAAATGGAGGTCACGGAAGGAGTTGCTGGAGATATCATCACGATCGCAGGTATCCCTGATATCTATGTAGGTGAGACAGTATGTGCTGATCCAGATTGTGTCGCTATGCCTCCGATCACTGTCGATGAGCCAACTCTGACAATGGAATTCATGGTAAATGATGGACCATTTGCTGGTAAAGAAGGTAAATTCATCACTTCTCGTCAGATCCGTGATCGTCTCGAAAAAGAAACTGAGATGAATGTAGGACTCAAGATCGATTTCGATGGGTCAGATGGAAACTCATACAAGGTATCCGGTCGTGGAGAGCTCCACCTCTCTGTACTCGTTGAGACGATGCGTCGTGAAGGATTCGAACTCCAGGTCGGTGCTCCACAGGTCATATTCCATATGGTCGATGGAAAGAAACACGAGCCAATCGAGTCAGTCGTCATGTGGGTTCCAGAGACTGCAGCTGGAACTGTATTTGAGATGCTCGGAAAACGCAAGGGAATCTGTAAAAATATGAATACTGTCAACGGCGTCACGAGTATGGAGTTCGATGTACCGACTCGAGGTCTCCTTGGGTTTCGTTCACGATTCGTCATCGAGACTAAGGGTGAGGGTATCATCTACTCATCGTTTGATCACTATGAGGAGTACAAGGGTTCAATCGAGAAGCGATCAGTCGGTTCTATGATCTCGGCATGTGGTGGTATGACTATGGCGTTCTCACTCTTCAATCTCCAAGACAGAGGTCCTATTCTCGTCGAACCAGCAGTCGAGATCTACGAGGGTATGATCATCGGTGAGCATCTCAAGGGATCTGATCTTGTGGTCAACCCTACCAAGAACAAGCAGCTCACCAATATGCGAGCCTCTGGAACTGATGAGGCAATCCGTCTCACTCCGATTCGCAAGATGACTCTCGAGGACTGTCTTGACTATATCGGTGATGATGAATATGTAGAGGTGACTCCCTCATCTCTCCGCCTTCGTAAAAGATGGCTCACTGAAACTGATCGCAAGAAAAATGGTAGTCAGAAGAATGGATAAATCTATAATCTCCTCAAAGAAATTTAGGGAGGTTTTTTTAAGTTGATTGTTTGATTTATTATTTATAATACTCCCCACTTCTTCATATAAAATTCGATTCCTAATATGTCTATGAGCCTCCTGACTCTTTTTCTATCAATTGATTAATCTGATTGACTGTTTCGATAGGATGGTCCACATATCGCATATGATAGCTCGTGACGATCGCAGGAGTATCACTCTTAACGATGATTTCTATAGTTCCATAGTTACACAGAGATGCGATCCAGCTCGGGTAGCTACTCGTGATCAGTCGAATATTGGTTACCCATTTTATCGATTGAGTACGCTTGTATATGCCTATCTGATCCATGAAATATATCCGATTCGGTATCACGATGACATAGTCCATCTCCAGATCTATCATATGGCGACGATAATACCCGATGAGGAGAATCTGGATGATCAGAAAAAATACCTCAGAAATAGCTGAAAAATCTATAGAATCAATTTTCCCAAATAACAGGTAGTAGACATATAAGAAGGTAGCAATAATAAATAAATAGTAATTCGTACTAATCTGATTAAAAAACTTACTAAAGATAGCTTCTTCTTCTATTATAGCTTTTCTAACTAGTTCGATATCATGTACCCCAGTGAGTACACCCTCTTTTTTATGGATTTTTTGAAACCGATGTATATAGATAATACTAGAGAGTATGATAAAGATAATATTTATCACAACGAATCCTATAATCCCATAGAACACAAAAAGGGATAGAGTATTTCTGAGTATGAGATATATATTTGCTCACATGATTGCTAGTACAATAATGAATATCAGGCTCATAAAAAGGCCAAATATCCATGACCGTTTGACGATAATCACTTTTTCTACCTTTTCCACTTCCAGATCATGGAGAAATTGACTCATATTATTTACTTGAAATGAGCTAAATATAAATTCATGAATTTTTCTAAAGGTAATCATAGGCAGCAAAATAAGCATATAAAATCAACTTTTATTGATGACATTATATAGATATCTCATTTTTTGTATAGAAAGAAAGACCTAGGTTCATATCGTACTTTTCTTTTTTGACATTTCCCCTCTTTTCGATATTATTTTTTTACATTTTTCGTATGCGTTACTAGATAAGGCGTCTTTTGATTATATCAAGAACGATCTTTTTGTAGTAAGAGAGTAGACTTATGACCTACCCTACATACATAACCCCCCAATTCATGACGACACCCAAGGACGATATACAGGATGACTATTATACGAATATCTCTCAGGCCACCGAAGCCCCCTCTGGAGATAAAAAAATTCTCAAAATTAAGCCAAAAGTAGTGACTAAAAAAATATCTGAGGCTACTGCCACAGAGGCCATAGAGGAGACTATATCAAAACCAAAAATCATTGCTCGAAAAGTCGAAAAATCTGAAATTCAAGTTGAGGTTCCGACTCTTTCAATAGAGGTAGAGAGACCCAAGGCTCGACTCGTATCGAGAGAACACGCAGGCGAAGGACTCATGCGAACTATGATGAAGCAAACCGCTAATTCTCCCCTCGCTCCAGATCGAGATGCAACCAAAAAACCACTTATCTCATTCCAAAAAGTTGAGACTCGTTTTAGACCACTCGAGAATCGCCCCGTGATGCCACTTCCACCAGAAGGACGTCAGAGTCCTCGTCCACCTCGTCCAACAGGTTGATCTCCGCGTCTTTTTCCTACAAGTACTGCTGCTCCCGCTATTACGGGTCCAGCACGACTGCGTGATTCGTCGAAACCTATGTTTCAGCGAGATATATCGTTCTCCACTCCAACTCGAGATGGGACAGCGAAAAAATGAGGGAAGCCAGGATCTCGAGACTACGATGACAATAAAAAGAAGGGCCTCAAAAGTGTTGGAGGAGATGCTGATGATGGTTCGTTTCGCCGTGGACATAAACAGTCCAAAAAACTACAGAAATCTCTCGAAGATGTCAAACAGATTCTCGTGGATCGTACAGGACAGGAGGTGTCTGTAGGAGATATGATATCTGTAAAAGAATTCTCAGACAAACTCGGAGTATCAGTTGTCAAAGTAATCGGAGAACTCATGAAAAATGGAGTTCTTGTGACTCTCAATGCTCCGATTGATTTTGATACGTGTTTTCTCATTGGTGAGGCTTTCCAGATTAAGATTACCAAAGAAATATCTGAAAATGCATCAGTATCAGATCTTATGGATGGAAATATCGAAGATCTCATTCGTGAGGATGATATGACTCATTTTGTTACTCGTTCACCGATTATCTCCGTGATGGGACATGTCGATCATGGAAAAACGTCAATACTCGATTATATCCGCAAGTCATCAATTGCCTCAGGAGAGGCAGGAGGTATCACTCAAAAGATTGGAGCCTATCAAGTTACGAAGGATGATAAACGGATTACCTTTCTCGATACTCCGGGGCATGAAGCCTTCACGATTATGCGTGCTCGATGAGCCAAGCTCACAGATATCGCTGTTATCGTCATCGCTGCAGATGAAGGGATGAAGCCTCAATCGATCGAATCGATCAACCATGCTAAAGAAGCAGGGGTCCCGATCATCGTTGCTCTTAATAAGATGGATAAGCCAGGAGCCAATATCGATATGATCAAGGGGCAACTCGCTGAACAGGGTCTCCAACCAGAAGATTGGGGAGGTACGACTGTGGTTGTGCCAGTATCTGCTCATACTGGATTTGGTATGGATACTCTGCTTGAGATGATATTATTACAGGCTGCCATGCTCGAACTCAAAGCAAATCCTGATCGTGGAGCAGTTGCTACAGTTATCGAGGCTCATATGGATGCCAAGTTAGGATCTGTCGCTACTATTCTTATCAATACCGGAACCATTCACAAAACAGATAATATTGTCTGTGCCTGAGTATCTGGTCGTGTCCGAACCCTGAAGGATTACAAAACGAGAAATATCGAATCTGCAGGTCCAGGAACTCCTGTCCAGATTACAGGTCTCTCAGGTGTAGTAGAGGGGGGGGATATTCTCCAGGTTGTATCTTCTCCTGAAATTGCAACTACTAGAGCAAAAGAATATTCTATTGCCAAAAATAAAAAATCTATCCATGCCTTTGAGGGGGCCTCACTCGCTATGCTCATGGGAAGGCTCAAATCAGGAGCTCTGAAACAACTGAAAATCGTTCTCAAGACTGATACGGGTGGATCACTCGAAGCACTCAAAGCCGCACTCGGAAAACTTTCGACTCCTGAGACTCAGGTAACATTTATCCATGCAGCTCTCGGTGATGTGAATCAGTCAGATGTGATGATGGCAGGAACATCACAAGGCCTTCTCATTGCCTACAATGTTGGAGTCCTCCCAGCAGCGAAGTCAGCCCTCTCTCAGTCTAAGATCGAGTTTATCGATAAAAAAGTTATCTACCATGTCCTCGAAAAGGTAGAATCTATTATTACGGGTATGATTGATATCAGATACGAGGAGGCAGAACTCGGATCTGCAACGGCGAAGGCAATATTTTATACGGGTAAGAACAAATCAATGATGATTGTCGGTCTCGGTGTAGATGGTGGACGTATCGAACCCAAATCGAAGGTACGAGTTATCCGAGCTGATCATAAGGTCGGATCTGGAGAGGTGGCCAATCTGAAAAAGGGTCCACTAGACGTTATCGAGGCTGAGGAGTGAGAAGAGTGTGGTATCAACTTCAAGGGGGATGTCACGATTGAGATAGGAGACAAGCTCGAATTCTACAAGATGGTGCAGAGAAAATAGTCTAAATAAATACCTTGATTATTTCCTCAAAAATAGATTTGCATTCTTTCCTCTTTTATATATACTTTTGCCAGCTATTTTATAGAAGCACTTCAAAACATGTCAAAAGATGATAAGATCGAAGTAGAAGGAAAGATTCTCAAATCCCTCCCTGGAGCTATATTTGAGGTTCAACTCCCTGAAGAATTCTCGAACATGGTCATTCGGGCTTATGTCAGTGGCAAGATGCAAAAGCATCTTATTCGTCTGATTCCATGAGATACAGTCACGGTTGAGCTCACTCCTTATGATCTCACTCGAGGTCGCATCACTTTCCGAAAGCCCAATGCGAATGCTCCTCAACGAACTCCCTGATCCACACCATATCGCAGATAATCCGCCTAACTTGATTCAAATCAAGGAATGAGAAATAAAGTATCATTCCTGATTAAACTCGTAATATTCCCCTAACTTTTCTTCCCATGAAAGTCCGCCCATCCGTCAAAAAAATCTGTGAAAAATGCGTGATTATCCGTCGTAAAGGTGTTGTTCGTGTTATCTGCTCAGAACCAAAACACAAACAGCGACAGGGGTAAGTCGTACGGAAATGTATCCTTTTCGGACTTCATAATTATAAAATTCTAACATTCCATCTATGGCTCGTATTGCTGGAGTAAATCTCCCTGATTCTAAACATGCTGAAATCTCTCTGATGTATATATTCGGGGTTGGACGTTCACTTGCTCGTGTTATCCTCACAAAAGTAGGTATCGCATGGAACAAGAAAATGAGTGAGCTCTCAGAATCTGAGCTCGACCTCATCCGTGAGGAACTCAAGAGTTATGTAATAGAGGGGGATCTTCGCCGTGAGATTTCCAGTAATATTAAGACTCTTCAGGATATCGGTTCATATCGTGGTTCTCGTCACAAAAAGCGTCTTCCAGTTCGTGGGCAACGCACCAAGACCAACGCTCGTACTCGTAAAGGAAAAGCGGTTGCTATCATGAATAAAAAGAAGTAAAATCGCAGAAAATATTACAGTAGTATCACAATAATTCTTTCCTCGAAGATTCCCACTAAGGTGAGAATCCAAAGATTTCTCCCTCTAAAATATAATATCTCTCTATGGCTACTCCAAAACTCCGTCGTTCAAAAAAAACTCGTAAGAATATTCCAGAAGTGAATATCTTCGTTACTGCTACTCTCAATAATACTCATGTGGTTGTCGCATCTCTCGATGGACAAGTACTCACTTGGGCAACTGGCGGTAGTTCTGGATTCAAGGGGGCTCGTGAGGCCACTCCATATGCTGCTCAGATAACCAGTGAAAATGCTGTAGGTAAAGCAAAGACTCTACACAGTGTAGAGAAGGCGAATGTCTATGTAAAGGGTATTGGTGCTGGTCGTGAACAGGCTGTCCGTGGTATTGCTATAGCGGGAGTCGATATTGCAGCAATATTCGATATTACTCCAGTTCCTCACAACGGATGCCGCAAGAGAAAAGCTCGAAAACTCTAAAATACTTTCTCTGTTTCAATTCTAAATCATAAATTCTAAAGTATGCGATACACTGGACCAAAAATGAAGCTCTGCCGCCGTGAAGGATACAATCTTTTCGGAGTAGAAAAATATAACCTCGAGGATAATCATCGACAAGTAAAACGAGGAAATAAGCTTTCTGAGTTTGGTGTACAGCTTCGTAAAAAGCAAGCTGCAAAACGACAATATGCTGTATCAGAAAAGCAATTTGCTCGCTACTACCAGAAGGCCGCGAAAACTACAGGAGTAACAGGTGACCAGATGATCACACTTCTCGAAACTCGATTTGATAATGTTGTACTCAGAGCTAACTTTGCTCGTACGATCATGCAGGCTCGCCAGTGTGTTGGTCATGCTCATTTTCTCGTCAATGGCAAAAAACTCAATATTGCATCATACCAAGTTCGTATCGGTGATGTTATCACTATCAAAGAGCGTCTCAAAGAATCAACTCTTTATAAGACTCTTGTAGAAGAATTTGGAGACTTTGCAAAAAAGAATGAAACTGCGTCTGTGACAAGTGTCCAATGGCTCACAGTAGATCCAAAAAAACTATCTATCACAATGAATGCACTCCCAAGTCCAAGTGATTTTGACAAGATGATTGATATCCAGCGTATCGTAGAATTTTATTCGAAGTAAAAAGGCGTTTAATTCTTCTCTTCATTTCTCTTTATGCACATTATCCACTCACTCATCGGCGTACCAAAGATCTCTCGAAAAGCGACTGGTATCAATGAAGAATGTCTGACTGTTGGTCCACTTCCAGCTGGATATGGTGTCACTCTCGGTAACTCTCTTCGCCGTGTGATGCTCTCATCTATTCCAGGTACCCGTGTTACAGGTGTCAAAATCGCAGGTGTTACTCATGAGTATACCACTCTCCCTGGTGTTCATGATTCCATTATTGATGTCCTTCTCAATTTGAAAGGTCTTGTTATCGAAAAATCTGATTCAGGTATTGAATGGCTTTCGCTTTCCAAGAAAAAAGGTGGAATGGTTATAGCTTCTGATATCAAATGTCCTGCTGGAGTTACTATCCATAATCCTGAGATGTATATTACAGCTCTCGATGCTAACTTTGATTTTTCTGCAGAAATCCGTATCGAACGCAATGTTGGATACCTTAGTATAGAGGAACTCAAGCATCGTGAAGATGATACAGCAGTTCTCCTCGTTGATGCCAATTTTTCTCCAGTTATCAGTGTCAAATATGAAGTGACTGATACCCGCTACGGTGAAATTACCAATCTTGATTCTCTCGATATGGTTATCAAGACCAATGGTGTCATGTATCCATCGGATGTCGTGAAATTTTCTGGAAAGATGCTTGAATCGTATTTTGCACTCTTCAATGAGGATGCTCTCCAAGTTGGAGGCGAGTTCATTGCTGATATCCGTCAAGTTATCGAACGGGAGAAGCAAGAAGTCAAGGCAGATCTCGAAAAAGAGAGCTATACTCCGATCGAAATTATGGGACTCTCACCTCGTACCCTCAATGCTCTCGTCAATGGAGATATTCTTTCTATCGAACATCTCACCAAGTGTACAGAGGCAAAACTCTCTTCTATTAAGTGATTTGGAAAAAAAGCTATGACCGAGGTTCGAGAGGCTCTCTGAACCCGTGGCTTCAAACTCCTTGGAGATGACTAGTCTATGCGTTCTAATATTCCAAACAATCTAACATTTCTTCCCCCATGCGACACCGAGTAAAAAAACATCTTCACTTCAAGGGTAAAGACCAAGCACATCGAAAGAGTGTAGTCCGTAGTCTTGTAGGAGCATTCTTCGAGAATGGTTCTATTATAACTACTAATAAGCGAGCATTTGCTATCATTGGTACTATTGATAAACTCATCGAAATGGCGAAGAGTACTGCTACTGATTACAATAAGATTCGATACATTACTCCAGAAGTATTTACGGAAGCTGCATCTCGTGCTGTTATGCAGATTTCTCCCAACTATATGGATCGTCATGGTGGATATACTCGTATCACTCCTCTCAAACATCGAGTCGGTGATGGTGCTCTCCTTGTCAAACTCGAACTCGTATAATTAAGAACTTACAATTTACTCCTTAGAATTTTAGATCATTTCTTCTAAAAAATAAGCTCTAAAACCTCATCTCCCAATATTATGAAAACTCTCTTCTCAAAGCAAATTCCCTCTACCGAACGCCCATGGTTCGTTGTCGATGCTGCTGGTAAAAGTCTCGGTCGCCTCTCAACTCTGATTGCTCGAAAACTCTCTGGTCGAGATCGTGTAGATTTTACTGCTCATATCGATAATGGAGCTTACGTCGTTATTACTAACGCAGCCCTTGTAGAGGTATCTGGAACCAAAGAAACAGTCAAGATGTACCGTTCACATTCACAATACCTCGGTGGTCTTAAGGAGACCAACCTCGCTAAGATGCGTATCAAAAATCCTGCTCATATCCTTGAGCACTCGATCAAAGGTATGCTTCCAAAAAATAAACTCCAAGCTGGTATGCTCCTCAGACTCAGAGTTATACCAGGGCCTACACACCAGTATGAGGCTCAGAAACCAGAAACACTCGCTGTCTAATTTTCCCATTTCGCCATTCAACTCTAATAATTATCACTCATGTCTACAACTCAGTATTCATACGCTATCGGTCGTCGTAAGACAGCAGTAGCCCAAGTTCGTCTCTACGCTGGAAAGGGAGCATCAACAGTCAATAAGTTGCCTATTGATACTTACATCAAGCGTGCAGATCTCTTCCAAACTATTTACTCACCTCTAAAGACGGTTGGTATGTATGAGAACTTTCATTTTGATGTGATCGTTGCTGGATCTGGAGAATCAGCTCAGGCACAAGCTATCCGTCATGGTATAGCTCGAGCACTCACTCTCGCTGATACTGCTCTTCGTCAGGCACTCAAATGAGCAGGTATGCTGACTCGAGATGCACGAAAAGTCGAGCGAAAGAAACCAGGTCTCCATAAGGCTCGTAAGGCTGGATCTTGGTCAAAGCGTTAATATGGTCTACCCAATCTTCATTTTCAATAATTTTCAATCATGCCTACAATCAGTCAACTCGTCCGATCCAAAAGAAAAGATAACTCTCGAAAAAGTAAATCTCCAGCTCTTCAATTCAACAAAAATACTCTCAAAAAGGTTATGGCTCCTCTCTCGGCGCCTCAGCGTCGCGGCGTTTGCCTCAAGGTCTATACGAGTACTCCAAAAAAGCCAAACTCGGCTCTCCGGAAGATTGCAAAGATCCGTCTCACTAATGGTTATGAGGTAATCGCATATATCGGAGGTGAGGGGCATAATCTCCAAGAGCATTCTGTTGTCATGATCCGTGGTGGTCGAGTTAAGGATGTTCCAGGTGTGAGGTATCATATCGTACGATGAGTACTCGATTGTCAGGGTGTAGACAAGAGAAATCAATCTCGATCTCTCTATGGTGCCAAAAGACCAAAAGCAAAGAAATAGCATACTGGAATTAACTCTAAATTGCTGAGACTCCAGGTCTCCCTTATAAAAAATCAACTATTTAACTACAACTCATATGAGTACAAAAGGAAGTGTATCATTCTCAACACAAAACGAACGACTCCAAAAGTTCGTCAACTATATCATGAAGAATGGTAAGAAAACTCTTGCACACAAGATTCTCAACAATACCTTCGATATTCTCCGTGAAAAGGGATATAATAATCCTGAAGATATTTTCGACAAAGCTATCGATAATACGATGCCTAAAGTCGAATGTCGTCCAAAGAGAGTCGGGGGATCTATTTACCAAGTGCCTATGGATGTACCTCCAGGCCGTTCGTTTGCTCTAGCTTCCAGATGGATATTAGGCGCAGCTCGTGGTAAAGATGGTAAAGATTTCTGCTACTTTCTTGCTCAGGAGTTCATTGATGCCGCTACCGAGACTGGAGTTGCTGTCAAAAAGAAACTCGATGTCTACAAGATGGCTGAGGCTAACAAGGCATTTGCTCGATTTGCAAACAATCGGTAAATTCTTATCAGAATTCTAAATTTCATTAACTAAATAACCGAATATGGCTCATAAAAAAGCGATGGGTTCGACCACCAATGGTCGTGACTCGCAAGCCAAAAGACTTGGCGTAAAAATCTACGGTGGACAACCTGCAATTGCTGGAAATATCATCATCCGACAGAAGGGTAACAAATTCTGGCCAGGAGAAGGTGTGGACCAGTGAACTGACTTCACTCTCTATGCTTTGGTTGATGGTATCGTCGGCTTCCAGGAAAAACGCCGAGTGCGTTTTGATGGGCGAGTATATCGTGATATCTACGTCTCTGTAAAATAATTCAAGTTCTTAGATCCGTCATCGCGAATGGAGCGGTAGCGGAGTGTGGCGATCCAGGTTACTAGTCTCCAGAAATGGATTGCTACGTTCCTCGCAATGACAGGAACATATAAGATTCTAAAAATTAAATAATCATATTATGACATTCGCTCCAAAACAACAACTCTCAAAAGTCCGAGGAAAGAAACGATACTCAGCTTGGCTCAAGCTCAATGCAAAGCGTCTCAAAGATGGTATCTCTCTCCAGTATAATGCTGCTGGTGAAGCTATGGCTCTTGCTCACTTTGCCTCTCCGATCACTGGACAATACAAGGGTCGTCAGGTCATACGTATCAAGACGGGTCGTGGAAAAACTCCAACAAAAATCCGAGCGTAATCTGGCTTGGTTGCAGTCTTTAACATCGTCTAACCTCTTACGCTCTATGATATCTCGTCGTCAAACGCGTGAATACCTCCTGCAAACTCTCTATGCACGAGTCAATATTTCACCCTTTGACCGGGATATTTTTTATGGTGCGTACTTCCTAGGCGATCACTCATTATCGCTGGATATGGTCTATCTGGATGGTATGGAGAATCTATTGATAGCAAACGAATGAGCCCTTATCGGATTCATCTCACTCATTGCTCCCAGGTTCGATCTCGAGACGATTCCAACGATGCATATACTCATCCTCATGATATCTCTCACTGAGATGATCTACTGGACTGGAGAATCCATCCCACCATCTGTATCCGTCAATGAGGCTATCGAGCTCACCAAGCGGTTTTCTGATGAACAAGGAAAAGGATTTATCAATGGAGCTCTTGCTACCTTCATGAAGGAACGAGATGTGCTCATCTTGAAGGCAAGCGATGGAAAGTTCAGAATATTCAAGACTCTCTAACTAATATATTGTTCTTAGTAGATTATGAAACAAGTTGAAAACAAGAATTTTCAATAAATTATGTTTGGATTGTTAGATTTCTTGGATTCAGATTATATTTTGAATTAAAAATAATAAGTGCTTGGGAGCAACATATGAAATGTAATTTTTATAGACTATTTTCTTATCCTTGAAAATAATTAAAATTCATTAGAATGTATAAAATAATCTTTCTCCACCATGTCTCGTATCTCTATCCGATTTACTCGCCCAGAGTTTGAAGCTCATGTGACAAAACTCCTCGAGTCTCTTCGGATTGTTCCAAAAAATCCTGATCTCTATACACTCGCCTGTGTTCATAGATCTGTCCTCAATGAGGTCACAGAGGGGTACAATGAGTCCAATGAGCGACTCGAATATCTCGGGGATGCTGTTCTGGAGCTCGTCATCACGGAGGCACTATTCCATGCTTTCCCTGATAAACCAGAATGAGAGTTGACAGATATCCGTTCAGCCCTTGTACGAGGTCGCAATCTCGCTCAGATTGCTCATCGATTACATTTCTCGAATGCGATCCAAGTCTCTCGTGGTGAATACAATGCAAAATGACACGAAAATCCCTATATCTTAGCTAATACTCTCGAGGCGATTATCGGAGCCCTCTATCTTGATCACGGATTCGATACTTCGAAAGAGTTCATTATCCATCATGTTTACTCGACACTCTCGCATATTCTCGAACAATCACTATTTATAGACCCAAAATCAGCACTCCAAGAGCTCACTCAAGAAGTATGGGGTATCACGCCTATCTATCAAGTTATCGAGGAGGTATGAGCCGATCACAATAAAGCGTATATCATCGCCGTTTCACTCTATTCTCGAGAGCTCGGACGAGGACGAGGTAGTTCGAAGAAAAAATGAGAACAAGATGCCGCAGAAAATGCCCTCTCAAAGAAATCTGGATGGGAGAAAAAGATAGAAGGAGCGAGGAAATAAAAAAGCCGCTCGTATGAGCGGACTTTGATTTCCCTATTACGCTAATTCAGTTATCACCTGTAAAACAGGAACAGAAATCGCGTTATCTGGAGGGTGTAAACCAGTCAAAAGGGTGAAAAGATTACGTAAGAAAATTCTTGCATATCTCTGATTAGTAAAATGATGTCTGCAACATTGAGTCATCTCTAATTTGAGATCAGGTGAAGCCTTACCAATTACCCACTTTTGACTCTCACAGAGTTCCTCTGTCACTTGTGTTAGACTCTGACCTTTGAGATCCGTACTTGCCAATTTGATGAGCATATTTCCCCTCCTAAGGAATATTTGTTGTTGTAAGCAAGTGGAATATTCCATGTATATCATAGGACTTACCTAAATATATATCTTACAACCCTATGGGTGTATTCTACTTTCTAATTTTGTCAAATTTTTCTACTTTTTCTTTCGGATCTCGATGAGCTCATCGCGTATTCCTGCTGCTTTTTCATAGTCGAGATTTGCTGCGGCCACATCCATCTCGAGTTCGAGTCGTTTTATATACGTCTTCATATCGCCCATCACGACTCCTCACTCGAATGTTTCTTTTTTCTTGGATGGTATCGATATGTCTTTGATTGATGAGATGATAGTAGTAGGAGTGATACCGTGTGTGGCATTATATTCAATCTGTACATCTCTACGACGATTGGTCTCAGCTATAGCATCGACCATTGCGATTGACTCTTTGCATCAGGCCGAATACATAATGACGTAGCCGTTCACATTTCGTGCGGCTCGTCCGATGATCTGCAGGAGTGAGGTTTTGGATCTGAGAAATCCTACCTTTTCAGCATCGAGAATCCCTATAAAAGAGGTTTCTGGAAGGTCTAGTCCCTCTCGTAGGAGATTGACTCCTACGATTACATCGATATTTCCGAGACGATATTCGCGCAAGATTTCGAGCCGTTCGAGGGTCTCTATTTCGGAGTGGAGATACCGGACTTTGAGTCCATTCTCTGCAAAATAGGTCGCGAGATCTTCGGATGATTTTTTGGTAATGGTAGTGATGAGGGATCGTTCTCATCGTGCGGTAGCAGCTGCAATATGGCGCATGAGGCTATCTACCATATACTCCATATCTTCTATAGTGATCTCAGGATCTAGGAGTCCTGTAGGACGTATCACTTGTTCAGCAATCACTTTTTGATGTGCTGCTTCATATTTACTCGGAGTTGCGGAGACGAATATAGTTTGCCCGATTTTCTGTTCGAATTCCTGGAACTGAAGAGGGCGATTCTCGAGTGCGGAGGGAAGGCGGAATCAGTAATTTACCAGATTCTCTTTCCGAGCTCTATCACCTGCATACATGCCTCCAATTTGAGGAATCGTCATATGCGACTCATCGATAAAGGTGAGAAAATTATCTCAAAAGAATTCCATAAGTGTGGCTGGAGGTGATCCAACATTGCGATTTCCGAGATACATAGAATAGTTCTCGATACCGTTCACGTAGCCAGTTTCCGTGAGCATCTCGAGGTCATATTCGACTCGCATCTTGATACGCTCTGCTTCAACGAGTTTTCCATTTTCTTGGAAAAATTTTATCTGTTCTTCCATTTCATGTTTTATCTTGGGGATGACACCTTCGATAACTCACTTTTCTGTAACAAAGTGTTTTGCTGGAAATATCACGATTGATTCTAGATCGTCCAAGAGGTAGTGCGTGAGGTGCTCTATACGAGATATGCATTCGAGTGTATCTCCAAAAAATTCAAGCCGAATGATGGATTCACTCGAGCTCGGCCAGATTTCGAGTGTGTCCCCCTTTACAAGAAACATCCCAGGTTTCCAGTCAGCCGTCGATCTGGTGAACTGCACCATTACGAGTTCTTTGATGATATTTTCTATCACGTATTCTTGTCGTACTTGGAATTTGAGACATTGAGCCTCATATTGGTCGACTTCACCGATACCATAGATACATGATACAGATGCAACTATGATGACATCTTTTCGAGTCAGGAGTGACTCTGTTGCAGCATGACGGAGCCTATCGATCTCTTCATTTATGGTGGCTTCTTTTTCGATATAGGCTCCACTTTTTACGACGTACGCCTCAGGCTGATAATAGTCATAGTAACTTACAAAATAGTGAACCGCACTGTCAGGAAAAAATTCCTTGAATTCCTGAGCGAGCTGTGCTGCCAGAGTCTTGTTATGCGCCATGATCAGTGCTGGTCGCTGGAGCTGTTGTATGATATTCGCCATTGTAAAAGTCTTTCCAGATCCTGTCACGCCTAGGAGCGTCTGGAAATCATTGCCTGCATTGATCGATTCAATGAGTGTCTGTATAGCAGTGGGCTGGTCACCCATGGGTTGATAGGGAGAATTGAGTTTGAAAAGGTTGGACATAGTTCTCTTACTATAATCTTTTTCTTATTTTTTACAAAAAATATTTATCCCACTACGAGACTCGGAAGTTTCTCTCTTTTTATATTCTTTGAAGGAGTGACTTTTCTATAAAATACTCTATTTCTGATGAGTCCTTGTTCATTCGTATTACGAATTTCTTTTACTTGTCCATCTATTCATAATAATTTTAATTCTTCGCGAACCTCGTTATATGATTTTCATCATATAATTCACTTTGCATAGAATCGTTCACAGAATTCTACGGCTGTTCCATGTACTTTATTTTGAGGGATATCAATCATCAATATTGGCTCTGTTTCACCTTCTTCATAGAGTTCTTTGTCTATGGTCTCATAGGTAGATAATACAATATCTCATACTTCTACCCCAAGAATCAGTAGTGTAAATAAATGATTCAAATAACTAGCATACTTATTTCATTTTAGATTAGGATTCTGGAGAAGCATTATCTCCTGTATTCTTAGTTTTGTTCGCCAGATGCTTGGATCGAGACTGCTCTCAAGTGTCTGGAGTGTAAGTTGTATTTGATTTTCAAATGTATTCATAATATTTTATATTATTTTTTTTACCTCTTTAAGTACCTTCTCTGCATGTCCTGTTGCTTTGATATTTCTCCATTCGTGGAGAATCTTTCCTGTGTTATCGAGGAGAAAGGTGGAGCGAATTACCCCAATTGAGACTTTTCCATAGTTTTTCTTTTCTCATATAACTCCGTACTGTTCGTGGAGTGATCCATCTTCATCAGAGATGAGTTGGATCCTGAGATCATATTTGTTACAGAACTTTTCATGCGAAGTTCAGCTGTCTCTAGATATACCTATTATTTGGATATCGAGTTTTTCGAAATCTCCCTTGAACCTCGTGAAATCCTGAGCCTCTATGGTACAACCTGGAGTGTCATCCTTGGGATAGAAGTAAAGGAGTGTGTATGGGGAGTTTTGAATGAAGGTGTGGGACATATTATTTTGTGTTAATAGCAAAATACAATTCTCTCAGGTATTGTATTGAGTGATCGAGATTCTCCATATTTGATACTTTCAGATTAGCCAGGAATTCGATGAGTTCCTTGAGTATAGCAGGGTTTTGGTATATGTATATACCTGTCAATGCTCGAGTATTATTAGATAGATTTTTGAGTAGATATACGAGATACCCTACTTGTGCCGTAATTTTTGGATCTGAACAATCTGGTATATTGATATGTCATGTTATCATATCAAAATATCGTTTATAAATAATGGTAGATTCAAGAATACTAGGGCTCAGATCACCTAAAATTCCATTAGCAGCCTCATATGCCTGTACTGATATAGGTGATATCGCGATAGTGATATTCTCTCAAACAAACTCACTTTCTCTCTTTTCATTTTCTTGAATTATTTTTAACCCTATTGATATATCCTTTTTTCAGTTTAGAAAAAGGTATTGTGGAATTATTGGTAGATATCATGTTAGCTGTCCAAGGGAAGAGGAAGTTAGTTCATACAATTTAGTATGTTTTCTTTCTCTAATTCTAAATATTGTTCACTCAAATTTTCTATTTCAAGTAATTTTTTCTTTATTTGGGCAAGTTTTATGTAAATCTCAGAGTATTTTAGCTACCGTATTCTTTGCATTAAAAATTGAATCAAGAATCACCTTACGTAGTTTTTCTGCTTTTTGAGATCTTCCAGTAGGTATGTAGTTTATATCGTTTCAATACATAAAATTTATTATATATACAATTTTTCTTTTGCAAGTTTTTATGTATAGAAGTATTTTATAGTACTTTTATACAAAAAGTGCTATAAAAATTCTGATTTATTTCCAAAGAAAAATAAAATACTACAATAAGGGAATTCTTATATAAGTCGCGTGAAGTCATAAGCCAATAATATAACTTTAGGCTATCGTTTTCAGATTGAAGTAGAGGAGAGTATAGTGTGATGTTTGGATTAGAGTTGTGAGATTTATATTATAGTTTGGGAGTTATTGACCAGTAGAGTTCATTGAGAATTATTTTTGCCTCCATAAGATCATCAGGATTGCAGACATCAAGATTGGCCAAGAATTCGAGAAGTGCTTTGAGTATAATAGAGTTCTGATATACATAGATACCTGCGAGTTCTACAGATTTATCAGGATTTATGAGAGTACTTACAAGGTATCCAACTTGTGCCTTAATTTCTGGATATGAACAATTTGGTGTATTGATATGTCCAGTTATCATATCAATATCCTTCTCGTGAATAATTGTAGATCTGAGTATACCAGAATTCACTTGTATCAATGAATCGTATCGTTTCTCGAATTCCTTTACTGTAAGTGGAGCTCTTGTGATATGTACATTATCTCTCACAAAATTTGGTACATCTGCTTTTTTTCTCGCTTTTTGTATAGTTCGGATTTCATTTTGTGCATATTTTCGACCTAGTGGAATTGTATATCTTGGTACTGGAGGATACCAAGATGGATTTCCAGAGGACTGAGAGAGAATAGGATCAGATATTATTCTACTCGTGACCTCTTCAAGTAAAAGTTCTTGATTTTGCGTATCTCGAAATTTTTTTATTTCTTTCTTTTTTCTTCTTGGTGGGACTATTTCAGTCTCCATTGATAACCATGCTTCATCTTTTTTATATTGCCAATCATAGTTGAGGCTCAGGTTGAGTTTTGATATTTTTTT
The DNA here is from genome assembly GCA_043741945.1 of Candidatus Altimarinota bacterium. Taxonomy (GTDB): domain Bacteria; phylum Patescibacteriota; class Gracilibacteria; order BD1-5; family UBA2023; genus JABFSX01. Next base: position 4,945 of record JAYTZT010000017.1, on the reverse strand, counting down.
TCTAATACTTCATGCCAATGGTAAAACTTTTCCCCATATATTATTTTGGTATTTTCATGAGATTGAATCATTCGATTCTAAAGATGTATTTTGTCAGTTTTTATTCATATATAATTATATAGTAATCAATCGTTTTCTTTTTTCAAGTTTTTATGTATAGAGATAATTTTAGCACTCTTATATAAAAAGTGCTAAAAACTTTTGACTTATTTCCAAAGAAGAATAAAATATAAAGGTATTAGAATTCAATCAAGAATCTAAAACTAATTATTACTAACTACTATAATATATGTGAAAAATTATCGGTATCGATCTCGGTACTACCAACTCGTGTGTAGCATTCATGGAAGGTGGTCAACCAAAAGTAATCCCAAATAGTGAAGGTGGACGAACCACTCCATCGGTTGTCGCAAGCAAAAAAGGTGAGACTATCGTCGGTATGCCTGCTCGTCGTCAGGCTGTGACGAATCCAGCAAACACGATCTCATCTGCAAAACGATTTATTGGACGCAAGTTCTCAGAGGTTACAGAGGAACTCAAGAATATATCCTTCAAAGTTACGGAAGGTCCAGATGGTGGTTGTCTTATCGAGTGGAACGGAAAATGAGTCCGCCCAGAAGAAATTTCTGCAAAAGTACTGATGAAGCTCAAGGAAGATGCTGAAAAGTTCCTCGGACAAAAGGTCACTGAAGCAGTGATTACCGTTCCTGCCTATTTCAATGATTCAGAAAGACAGGCAACTATCAATGCTGGTAAGATCGCAGGACTCGATGTAAAGCGTATTATCAATGAGCCGACAGCCGCAGCACTTGCCTATGGAGTTAACCCTCTTAAAGATGAGAAAATAGCTGTATATGACTTCGGTGGGGGTACATTCGATATTTCAATTCTTGAAATCGGAAGTGATGGAACTTTTCAGGTACTTGCAACCAATGGAGATACTCATCTCGGTGGTGATGACTTCGATCAGGCTATATTCGAGTATGTGATGAGCGAGTTCAAAAAAGAAACAGGGATCGATCTCCGTAAGGACGCTATGGCTATCCAACGAGTCAGATCAGCATCTGAGAAGGCAAAGATCGAGCTCTCATCAGCGACTTCTACAGAGATCAATGAGCCATTTATCGCGATGAACGATGGAGTTCCGAGTAATATGAATATCACGATAACTCGTGCAAAATTCGAAGAACTTATCGCTGATCTCGTCGAACGCTCTATCGAACCATGCCGCAAAGTAATGACCGACGCCGGTCTCCAGCCATCCCAGATTCATGAGGTCATCCTCGTAGGTGGATCGACTCGTGTTCCGATGGTGAAGGCGAAGGTCGAGCAATTTTTCGCTAAAAAGCCAAATGAAACTGTAAACCCAGATGAGGCAGTCGCACTCGGTGCTGCTATACAGGCTGGAGTGCTCCAAGGTGATGTCAAGGATGTACTTCTCTTGGATGTGACTCCACTCTCACTGGGTATCGAGACACTAGGTGGTGTGATGACTCGCATGGTCGAACGCAATACTACTATCCCAAGTAGCAAGTCTCAGGTCTACTCGACTGCCGCAGATAATCAGGACTCAGTAGAGATCCACATCCTCCAGGGTGAGCGAGAGATGGCTGGTGATAACAAGTCACTCGGTCGGTTCATCCTCTCAGGTATCGCCTGAGCTCCACGTTGAGTCCCTCAGATTGAGGTGACGCTCGACATCGATGCATCGGGAGTTCTCCATGTGACAGCTAAGGACAAAGGAACTGGTAAAGAGCAGAAGATCACCGTCCAAGGTTCAACAGGAATGTCAGATGCTGAGGTAGAGAAACTCATCAAAGAAGCGGAGGCCAATCGTGAAATTGACAAGAAGAAAAAGGAAGCTATCGAGGCTCGCAATCATGCAGATTCTATGGTATATCAGTCAGAGAAAACTCTCGATGAAAGTAAAGATAAATATGAAGAAGCCGATGGTACAGAGGCGAGGGCTAAACTCGAAGAACTGAAGACGATGCTCGCAAAACCTGACGCATCGAAAGATGAACTCGAGTCAGCAACCAAAGCTCTCTCTGAGATAATGATGAAGATCGGACAGGCGATCTACTCTCATGCAGGAGATCCAGCAGCAGCTCCAGAGGCAGATGCTACTGAGAAGAAAAATGATGATGGAAGTGTTGAAGCGGATGTGGAGGAGACGAAATAGTAAGAAATATGATCCCCACTTTTTAGGTGGGGATTTTTATAATTTAGCAATTACTAAATTGACAAAAAAACTTAAAGAACTAGAAAAATCCTTTTCTGATAATCAAAAAAATAACTCAATAATAATTTTTGAAGAGGCAAAAAAGATGATACTTGATTCGAGCCAAATTAAAATTGATGAAACTCGAATGGAATTATTCATTGAAATGAAAAATATTCTCCAGACTCTATATTTCTGAATCGCATGGCAAGTAGCCACGATAAATATACAAAAGTCCTTTGTTGCCAATGCTGAAATTCCATTGTCACTAAAACAAATATCCTCCGAAATTATTGATATATTAGAGGAGTTATCAATAAGTATTCTTCATTGAAGAAATATAGTATGATTTTCTTTAACACGAATGTTAAAAGAGAGAATTTTAACATTTATGATTCTAACGGAATATTCATGAGAACTTCCCGAAAGATGTAAAGCATATTATGATTTTTATTAGGAGTTTTTATGAAAGTTTTTTTCTGATGATTCAAAAGATATGGGTGTTTATTATTGATGGAAGAAAATTTATCCAAATAAAACCATAAGTGCACTTATGGTTGATTTTAAAATCTCTTGATATAGACATGATTCATATCACTCTCATGGATGATACTGAACCCATCTTGACTGTAGTGTATCAAGAATGGTGGCTGATTCAATAACGGTCAATGCCTCTAGAGAGTTGATAGATGAATATTTTTGGATTGCCTGATATGAAATACTAGCCCTTAGTATTGATTGATTTGCAAAATTTAAAGGATATATGGATGATGATTACCATAACGCTTTAATGCATTTATTAAGTGATCTATATATCCTATGGGATAAATCAAAACTTGATTACCATAAATCAGTAAAATAATCTCCCATCTTCCACCCTCATTTTTCTTTTTGATTTTCAAGATTTCCCCCAATTCCAGGTGGGATTTTTTGTGATATTCATGTGAGTATTCTTGTATTTTTACTCACTATAGGTATCATTATACTTCTATTTCATCACTGTACTTCTTATGATTAAACTACTATTTATATTGATATTATCATTTTTGGGGCTTGTCCAGGTCTCCGCTGCAGAGTCTCCTACAGTATGTACCGCTCAGTATGAGCCGGTGTGTTGATATGTCCAAGTACAATGTATCAGAGCGCCATGTCCTCCGATTCGTACCGACTTCTCCAATATGTGTATGGCAAATGCAGCGGGTGCAACCGATATCACGGGAGGAACCTGTATCATGAGTGAGTCAACTCCACCTATCGTCGGATGAGATCGTGATAGTCATGGCTGTATTGCCTCAGCGGGATATCGTTGGGAATCTCGAATAGGACAGTGTCTCCGACCATCTGAGTCACGAGTGCGACCGATGAATATAGCACCTACGATGACGCCTTGTGTATTCGGGATGCTCCCGACACAGTGTCTGCAGGCGATGTTCTCAGGATGGAATCAGCCATGGAATCCAGTATATGGAGGGATATCATGATATGCTCATATCTCTGGATCCACTGATCGTATACTCATCCTCGAAAATCGTCTAATAGATCCACCTGCTGATGGAGTCCCTATTACATATTCATTCATCAAGATGCTCTCGAGACAATCTCCATCTATGCCCCCACTCGAAAATCCACTTCTGGGTACATGGACACTCAGTCAGTTCAATAATACGAGTATAGCAAATTCGAATTATACACTCGTATTCGACCGAGATCGTGTATCTGCCAAGTTCTGTAATAGTATGTCTGGCTCATATTCTCTCTCTCGCAATACCATCATGGCACCTATGATGATGAGTACTATGATGTATTGTGAGGGGCAGCCGATGACTCTAGAGAATGCATTCCAACTCAATAATGCTACATATAGCCTACAGGCACTCCGACTTATGGCTGGTTCTACTGGTCCGACGATGCAACTGATCATCACAACCAAGAAGGGTGATATATTCACATATGGCATGAAATAGTCATAGCATAAAAAATCCCATTCTGAATATTCAGGATGGGATTTTGCATTTTAGGTTGGTTACAATGCAGGCTGGATTCGTGGCAATGCCTCACATACGACACCGTTTTTGTTCCCATCAAGACCGTAGATATCGAGAGATTTGATTTGAGCTACTGATTTACCAGCATTGTTAGATGATATCTGTTCTGCACAACTATCATACTTTGCTTGAGCTTCTTCTTGAGTTTTGAAGTTAGAACAATTGAGATCGTCTTTTTTCGTATTGCTTTGAGCCTTGACACATGATCCCATGAGTTTGATCCCATCTTTGGTTTTCTGTACTCGAGATTCTTGGATATTTCCTGTTTTCCAGAGAGTTCCGAGATCGAGATCATAGTCAAATGTCTGGATACCGATAGCAGCGAGGAGAATGATACCAAGACCTATTGCAAATCCAGTTTTGATCTTGCCTATCCACCAGAGAATAAATAGGATCACTCCTAGAGCTACGAGGAACCAGATACGAGTGGATTTGGTATTGCGAGCTTTTTGCAATTCTGCCTTGATATCAGTCATAGAGTATATATTAGAAAGTAGGAAACAAAAATAAGATTTCTAACTTAGATTATATAGTATTAACAATTTTGTCAAAAAAATAAAAACGATAATGTATTTCGTTTTTATTTTCTTACTTCTCAGACGAGAATGTATATGATTATTTGATTTCTGTAAAGAGTTCTTCTTTTGGAAATCGGACTTTTGGTCCGCGAGGTGCTTCT
>JAYTZT010000016.1:0-54197 GCA_043741945.1 Candidatus Altimarinota bacterium | reverse complement strand
GAACTCATATCTAAAATTGAGACCTTCGATACACATCAGTCGAAAAAGCCATTCTTCAGATGGAAGCGTTTGATATTCTATTTTTCCTTCATTTTTCTTTTTTATATCCTGTACATATGACTCATATCTCTCAGATTCTATATCTGAAAGTGGAAAAATAGGTATCTTATATCCTCCACTATCAATATGGAGATCGATCATACTCGCAATTTTGGTGGTATTCTCATATGCTCGAGGGGCATATACAAAGAGTTCTTCCATCTCACGATCTGATCTGACTGAGTAGTCACCATTCATCAGAGTGGGTCGATCAGGATCATCGAGAGCCCGTCCTGATGCTACTGCTGACATCATATCCTGGACACCGGCATCGTCAGGTGTGAGATAATAACTATTATTGGTGGCAACATATTGGTATCCATGAATTCGTGAGAGTCTCAGTATCGTCTCATTGATGCTCGCTTGCATGGGTCGATCGGAATGCTCCTGGAGTTCGAGATAGTATCTATCCTCTCCAAAGAGTCGCCGATAATGCTCAATTCGTTCACAGATATATTCATCAGATTTGCCAGTGATAATATGTTGGGATATTTCTCCATACATCGATCCTGAAAGTGCGATGATATCACTCCGATATTCATCTAAAATATCAAAATCGATACGAGGTCGTCCGTTATAGTATCATTCGAGTTGCGATATTGTAACCAATTTGATGAGATTCTTATACCCCTGATAATTCATCGCCAGGAGGACGATCTCAAATATCTCATTATCTTTATCTCTATTAAATCGTCATTTTTTGGAGAGCTGGAATTCGACTCCGATAATTGGTTTGATATCCTCTGCAATACAGGCCTCATAGAATTCAAAAGCACCATACATATTACCAGCATCAGTGATACTAATAGTAGTTTGTCAGAGTGATTTAGCTCGTTTTGCGAGACCCGCTGGATCGCCGAGAGCCTGCTGGAAAGTATAGTGGGTATGGGTATGAAGATGAACAAAGGACATATATGAGAGTATATGAGAAAAATATAAAATCACAAAAAAATCCAAAGATTTGCCTTTTTTTGATATATATGCTATCTTATTTCTATATTACTAATTATTGCCTGCTATGTCACTATTTGATGATCTTCTCATGCAAGCCAAGCCATTTCACCCGGTAAATACAAAACAAATAGATCCACTAACTATAGCTCACCCGATCACTATCAGTGCATCAACTCCACTTATATCACTTGCACCAGAGGTCGTGGATACGCCCCAGATTATCATAGACGATAAACTAAATCTTCCAATAGCTGTATGAAACGACCCTATTTTTACTGATTTCTTGGCTCAGAGTGAATCTGATATGATTCCAGTTCCAACTCCCGTTCCAACTCCCGTTCCAACTCCCGTTCCAGAGATTAAACCAATTACTGCAGAGACTACTCAGATAAATATTTCTCCACTTTTTGATATGGGTGAAACTATAATCCCTAAGATTGCTACAGTACCAACTCCGCAAATAGTTGACCCATCTCTCTCGGATTTATTTGATAATCTTCCTACAACTGCCAGTCATAATAGTATAGAAAATGAAATTGGTAATGATACATTCCATAATACTGATGAACTCCTCCAGCATGAGATCCAAGAAATAGATATATTCATAGGGAATCTTGATCTTGCCGATGCGAGCAAACTCGCAGAAGAAGAAGAATATAGAAATCAGAAAGAGCACTTTGCAGAGCTCGAACTCAAGGCTGAAGCAGAACATAAAAAAATGCTCGAAGAACGCTCTCATGCAGAGAAATTGAAGACCTATCTCGAACACGAGAAGTCAGATGAACCAGTTGCCATATAGATAAAAAAACTCATACATGTATGAGTTTTTTTAATTCTAATGAAAAAACCTAATTCGATCAGCACTCGGATGAGTTCTGAGTTTTTCTAGAGTTTTAGCCTCAATTTGACGTACTCGTTCCCGAGTCACACCGAATTCTCTTCCTACTTCTTCGAGAGTATGCATGTCTCCACCATCAAGGCCGAATCGCATCACAACAATTTTTTTCTCACGGGGAGTGAGAAAATCCAGCATCTCATAGAGATTTTCTTTGAGAATAGCAAGATTGGTGGCCTTCTCTGGTGTGAGATACTTGTCATCTTCTACAAAGTCACCAAGAGTTGTATCTTCTTCTCCACCAACAGGAGAGTCGAGTGAGAGGATATCTTGTGATATTCTCATAATCTGACGAACCTTGCGAACATCCATATCGAGCTCGAGTGCGAGTTCTTCCATAAGTGGCTCACGAGCAAGTTCCTGAGTGAGACGGCGATAGGTATGATTGAATTTATTAATAGTTTCAACCATATGCACAGGAACACGAATAGTACGAGCTTGATCAGCTATGGCACGGGTGACTCCTTGTCGAATCCACCATGTTGCATAAGTTGAGAACTTGAATCCTCGATCTGGATCAAATTTATCTACAGCCCGAAAGAGTCCAACATTACCTTCCTGTACGAGATCCAGTAGTCAGAGTCCTCGTCCCATATATTTTTTGGCAATGGATACTACGAGACGTAGATTGGCTTCAGCAAGACGCTTGCGAGCCTCTTGATCTCATTCTTGAATGAGATGACCAAGTCGAACCTCTTCCTCAGCATCGATCAGAGAAAATCTCCCAATCTCATTGAGATACATACGGATTGAGTCATCAGAGATCTCTGATAAATCTATTTCATCTTTTTTCTTTCCAGCATCCTTGAATACATCTTCTTGATCGAGGGAATCTACAAGTTCAATTCTTAGTTTTGCCAAACGAGAAAATACTTCATCCATTATTTCTATATCATCTCCTGGTGGAAGAGCAGAGATTACTTCGTCATATACCAGTTTTCCCTCATATTTTCATTTTTTGATGAGGAGCTGGAGATCTTCAGAAAGACCATCGAGGAACTCTTGAGGTACCGTAACGTCAATAAATTTTTTGAGTGTTTTTTGACGACGTTTATCAGTAAAAAAATCCTTTGGAGTTTTATAGGAATCTTTTTTCTTACTTTCTCCTTCAGTCTCATCGTCATCATCATTATCTTCATCATCATTATCTTCAAAGTCATCTTCGAAATCACGAGTAATAATAGGATCTTCAAAATTATCTTCATCTTCATCTGATTTATTACGGTTTTGCACAAATTCTTTTGGTTTTTGTTCTTTTTCTTTTTTGAGTGGAAGTTGCTTGGTGGATTCAAGTGAAGTGAGATCATCAAAATCTATAGCAGAGAGATCGACCATAGAGAGATCGATCTCCTCGATTTGTGAGTCATCGTGTAGATTCTTTTTTGTCTTGGTCATGGCAATTGGTTATGTTAGTACTATCTTCTGAGGCCAAGTTGTTTTTCTCTCTGACTGAGTTCTGTATGGATCTGGAGATACTCCGAACTATTTGGATCAACATTGGCAAGTCTCCTATGTTTTTCGAGCCCAAAAAGGAACGAATGAAGTCAACGCAAGACATCCCGAAACGCTCGTTCGATGAGCTCAGGATTGGCATCTATATGATCTGATTCAAGATGGAGATCGATGATACGGAGCATCTCGATGTCTTCATTATCCAATGTAGATAGGAGCATGCGAGAGAGGAGTGCAGTATCCGCTTCATTCGTCAAATCGCCTACAGTATACAGAAAATTCGCAGAAAACAAGTCCAAAAATTGATATCGATAAATATATCCTGCAATAGTATCTGCAAGGGAAGGGGAGTATTTTTTACTTTTTACTTTAGAACCTTCCGTTTGTTTCATAAGATCTCTATCATCTGCTATTTTTTTTTCCCTATCTCCTATTTTCTGTTTTCTGTTTACCTCCAATTTTATTTTTTTGTATTCTATATAGAGTGCCTCCATAGTTACTCCGATTCCTCTCGATATCTCTTGGAGATAAAAATCAACCTCCAACTGACTCCCAAGTCGTACAATTATTTCGAGGCATTTTTCGATAAGTTTCTTTTTACCAATTAGTGTTGTGATATCATATTCTCGACTTCATTCACGGATATAAAAATCAATAACCGAGAGTGCAGTATTACGTAATATTCTGAAATCACCTCCACTCTTAATAAAATCATCAGGATCTTTTCCATTTGGAATTTGAATTATACGAATTTCGATGTCTTCATTCAATAGATTTTCGATAGATGAAAATGTTGCTTTTACACCAGCATTATCTGAATCCAGTGCCAAATAGATTGTTTTTGCGAATCTCCGTAATATACGAATATGTTCCTTCGTAAGTGCAGTTCAACTGATTCAGACAGTATTATCGATCCCAGCCTGATAGAGTGTGATTGTATCCATCTGTCACTCGACGATAAATGCTTCTCCTATTTTAGAAATGGCTTGTTTTGCAAGATGAAGTCCGTAGAGAATAGAACTCTTATCGAATATATGAGAGGCTGGAGAATTGAGGTATTTGGGGAGAGCATCCGTGAGTACACGACCCGTGAAAGCTACCGTATGTCCCATGGTATTAGCAATCGGGAAGGTAACACGACCATAAAATTTATCCCGAGACTCTGATACAAAGAGTCCGGATTCGATGATAAAATCTGTACTAAATCCAGAGTTTTTGAGAGTAAAGAGGAGATCACGAGGAGATCCAGAATATCCAAGTTGGAATTTGCGAATTGTTTCCTGTGATATCTGACGATCCGTGAGATAGGCAAGTGCGGTGGTATTCTCAGGTAAAAAGAGAGCCTGATGGTACCATTCTGTTGCTTCCTTATAGAGCTTGTAGAGATCCTTACCACGCTCAGATTGTTCTACAGAGAACTGTGTCTTCATCTCGATTCCTGCTTCTTTAGCAAGTATTGTAATTGCCTCCCTAAAATCTATTTTCTCAATCTCCATAAGGAAATTGATTGGACCACCGCCTTTACCACAAGAGAAACAGTGAGCAATATTTTTGGTTGGAGAGATAACAAATGAAGGACTTTTTTCATTATGAAATGGGCAAAGCCCTTTATAATTGACTCCTGCTTTTTTGGTAGATACATACCGGTTGACGATATCGAGTATCTGAATACGAGATTCTATATCTTGAGCGAGAGACATATTACTTCTTTATTACGAATTCTATCTGATCTATATTTCCTGATACAGATTGATTCCAGAAGGGATAAGAACTGATACTTACTTCTTTCACATTACCAGTATTGAGAAGACGAGAGGTTCATTCACTTTTTGATAGTCCCGCAATCGTGACCTTGAGATAATGAGTAAGTTGATTTTTGGGATCTTCGAAATCATGGGCAATACTCGTATTCATTTCCATAGTTGCCTTGATAGTCGAGTCATCAGGAGTACGAGATATAACAGAGCTGACTCGAAGTGTATCTGCATGAATCGCAACTTCATGATCCGTTCAAGAAAGGAGTCCCTCATGGAATATATCTGTAAGATAATTTATAGTTGCCTTTTTATCATAGATCAATGCTGTAACCATTACTGAACCCTTCATCTCTATCTCTTCAGCAAGGTCACCATATTTCTGTCCTGATATAATTTCATAAACTTCCCCACTGAATGAAACCCCATCCCCACTAAATAACGCATAATCATCTCCAGAACTCTGCTTTTTATCATCAAGATTCTTTTGTAGAGTATTACGAGCTACCCGATAGAGTTGTTCTTTTAAGAGACTCGTGAATTTTTTTACTTCCTCTTCGGAAACAATATGAATCCGTGGCGCTTCACCACCCTTGAATTCTATATTTGATTTGGCGTAGATCTTGTCACGATTGAACTTGAGTCCTGGAATTGTGAGATCAATTCAGGATGCAATATTTCATCTTTGTCAGATAATTGCACCTGCCTCATCACGAAGATCAGAAACAATCTCCACATTGATAGTACCCATTTCTGTTATACCATTTATGGAACGAGCCGGAGGTACATTGACCCAGTTTAATGAGCGAAAAACGATGCCACCTAACGTAATAAATCGAGTTTGAGGCTTGAGCGCTTGTTCTGTTGTTGTTTCATTATAAATAGTAATTGTCCCTCGAGAATTTGTGGTCGAGTTTGGATCAACCGTTTCAAGTTGGAACTTCATAGCATAGGTAGTTGGGATAATTAGCTTTTTCATCGTAATAGTATTGCGAGTAGCAAGGAGTGAACCAGTGGAGATAGCATATATAATATTGGCCGATATAGGACGGATAGATATCTGTGGTGTGATTGTGATAATCGTCTTTGAAACTGCAAAATGAAAGATAAATAAAAGGAGTGTCATAGACATTATCAACCCAATAATAATGAGAATAAAATGGGATCCATTCTTTTTCATATGGATTATTTTTTTCTTTGCTTCAGTTTTCTCAAAAACTAGGAACCACAAATATTGAAAACCGCGTCGTATCTCATAACGAAGATATTCAAGCATCGTCATATTATGTATCGTAATATCCTTGGCACCGTATTGTCGATCAAATTCTGCGTGAACTCATACCATCTCCGTCTGGATACCAAGGGAACCTGCAATGACTGCGGAATCTTTATCGGAAAGTATCAATAGATATATATCACTGGGTAATCGACGAGAGAGGACTAGAAAAAAATCACGAGAGAGCGGAAAACTTGCTACAGAGAGATCAATAGTCAAAAACCCAAGATTTTCACGATATTCTCGAGTGATTTCTTTGAGTGCTCTCATCTGGGAGAGTTCTGGAGTAATGTGAAGAGCTTTTTTATTCATACTGATAGAGTACATAACGAAGAATACGAACGAGGGGATCTTTTTTGACCAAAAGAAGTTCACTTGCCATAAGTGATAATCCTGAAACAATACATTGGTCATATACAATTTTAGGAGTACATATCTCATAGAGTCGGTTTGCTAATATATTGTATCCAAGAGATTCTTGGAATAATTTTACAAAATTATCTAATATATAGTTATTTTCGAATATATTACCATGAATTATTAGGCTCTCTAAAGTGATGTTAATATGTTCTGCCTGAAGATATCCAAATATAGTATCTCGAATATAGGAAAGAAACTCATCCAAACACTCACCATATATATCTACCTGGAAATCACCTGTTGCATATATGATATTCTCTATCTGAAGAATAGAGTAACTAGGACTGACTGAGGCAATGAGTCAATTGAGTATCTCTGATCCATAGGGAAAAGTTTCAAATCCCAGTATCTCATTATTTTCTAAAATTGTAATTGTTGTATGTGCATACCCTATATCGATAAGGCAAATATTTTTAGTACCACAATCTATCTCTTCAATAAGTTTTGGAAGAATTAGTGGCTCTGGAATAAGAGATATGGCACGCTTACCGAGACTCGATACAATCGATCTGATTATATTGAATTCACTCGATGGTACAAATACATTGAGAACTGTGAGCCGTATTCGTCCTCCTATGAATCCTACAGGACTCGTTACACTTTTTCCGTCTATATGAATTCGTACGATTGTAGAGGATACGAGTCTGAGATCATCACCAAGTGAACCAAATTGCCTCAAGTTTTTAGTACGAGCTCTTTCATAAGATTCTTTTTCTATACGTTTGATCATTGTGTCGATCTCTTGCATAGTGAGAATGGTTGTTGAATCAGCACGAGTATATTGAGTAGTAATCAAGTCAGAAATAAAGGATGTCGAAGGAAAACTCATAATGAGATCATCGGGAATACTAACATATGTCTGTCCAGCCTGGAGAATTGCCTGATTAATAATTTGAGCTACTCCGCGTATATCTGCAACGACTCTATCTATCCAATTTTTGCGACTCTGTCTCACACTCGAGAATCCAGTACACACAGGCGAGCCAATAGAAAGATCATAGATTCCTGCCCTAACACGATAGAGCCCAAGATCAACAGCGATGAACCTATTATAGTCATGGATATGTGTCAGACGAAACGACATGAAAAATCGAGAACAAAGAAATGCAAACAAAAATATAGAGTAATCATATAGAAATCTAGAAAAAATCAACTATTTGCAAAAATATAAAAAATATGACATACTAGCACTATCTATGAAGTATTCTACCCTAATTACATCACGAAAAAATAGCTTTTTTTCTATTGTTACTTGGATATTTCTCAGTATTTCTACGACAATACTCTATAGATATATGGTGCTTGCCGATGGCTGGACTCCAGCCAATCTCGCTACTATAGATATGATCTATGGACTCCTTCAGATAATCTTCGGAGTGATTATAGTTGTTCATATCGTGAGCTCTGTATTTCGCGAGATCGAAAGATCATTTCTCGTGGATGGACCGGTGATTCGTAGATTTTTCCCCCTTATCAAGGTTATAGTGATCTCCACTACCTGGACAATAGGTATTTTCTATATTCTTGATAGTTTACATATTAATACATCGAGTATTCTGACAGGTGCGGGGATCGGATGAGTATTACTAGCGATTGCGAGTCGAGATATTATTACCAATTTATTTGGTAGCCTTTCTATTTTACTATCGCGAACTTTTGATATAGGTGAGATTATCCGATTACAACTCAAGTCGAATGTAACTTATGAGTGACTTGTAGAAGAAATCACGTTAAATTATACCAAAATAACTCGACTCAGTGGTGAGGTTGTTTTTATACCCAATCGCCTCATATATACAGAATCTCTCGAAAATATTTCTCGTCGGAGATTTTTTGACTACACATACCGATTACCATTTAAAAAACAATCAAATGTGTTAGATATAAAAACTCGTATGCGAATAATAGAAGGAAAGATCGCCAGTTATTCTCCTATCGAGGTTCTCTATGATACTGAGATTCCAAATGCAGTCGATCTCGTGTATAAAATAACAGTTATGTTACCTGAAGAAAATGAAAAATTCGATAATGAAATGCGAAATTTTCTCATGGAACATATATTCACGGAACCTCTAAGAGAAAATAACAAAATATAAAATTAGTTATAATGTCTAATTTGCAAAAATAAAAATCCTTCTATAATTACAAGGATTTTTTATATTATTTATTTCCCTATGTCCAATCTTGTTTTTATACTTACTATGATGATTGTGACTGCTATACTCACTATGATTATTATGCCACATGGTATACGATTATTTTCTAGGCTCGGTCTCGGTAAAAATATTAGAAGCGAATGACTCATCGGAAAGGCCGTAGAATTTGCCAATCTCCATGCCGCAAAAAAATGAACGCCCACCATGTGAGGCGTCATTATTATTACAATTATTCTATTTGTAGTAATTGTATCTGTACTTGCGCAATATTATGGTACTGGTCTATCTGAAATATTTGGAGTCAGTTTCAAATATAGTCTTTGGAATCGACGAGAGACTTATATTATTATATTTACTCTGGTAAGTGTCTGACTCATTGGCATGCTCGATGACTATCTCAATATTCGTGAAATAGGGAAAACCAAATGACTCTCAGCTAAGGTCAAAATATTTTTATTAATTATATTTGCATTTGCTGGTGCATATTGGTTCTGGAATAAACTTGGCTATACGGGCATTCAGCTCCCATTCTATGGACACATCGAACTCGGTGTTTTGTATATACCCCTATTTATTCTCATACTCATTGCCGCTGCTAATTCTGTCAATATCACTGATGGGTTAGATGGATTGGCGGGTGGTCTACTACTGTTTCAGTTTCTCGCTTATGGTGCAATAACATATTTTCAGGGTATGTTTATCCTTTCGGCTTTTTGTCTCATTACTGTAGGAGTGCTTATGGGATTTTTATGGTTCAATATTCATCCCGCAAGAATTTTTATGTGAGATACAGGCTCGTTGGCCCTTGGTGCTACCCTCGCGGTCATTGCTATGATGACTGATACTCTTTTGGCTTTTATTGTCATGAGTAGTATTTTCATAGGAGAGACTCTCTCAGTGATAATACAGTTACTGAGCAAAAAGTTCAGAAATGGTAAAAAAATATTTCGAATTGCCCCTTTTCATCATCATCTAGAAGCGATATGATGGGAGGAGGAGACCATTGTTATGCGACTCTGGCTACTCGGAATGATCTTGACGATAGCGGGCACTATCATAGCCCTGATCGGGAAAATATAATAGAAACCATCCTGTATCAATTTTGTATTCAGATACATACGAAGGTATCCGCATCACAGAGCCACTTCCGCATCAGGAAGGGAAAGAGTATGAAAGCTAAATAATCCTGTATTAGAAAGGAAAAAATGCCTATTGACAAGAAGTAATGCTTTCCAAAAGGGAAAAAAATATTGCATTTCTATTTCGTCTGGCTATAATCATTTCGTTCTTTATATATTAATTTTCTCATTTATGAAAAAGCAGGACTTTATAAAAGCTGTTGCAGCAAAGGCTGGTCTTAGTCAAGATGCCGTAACAAAAGCTCTCACAGCTCAAATCGAGGTTATCACTAAATCACTCAAAAAAGGTGAAGAGGTAAATGTCACTGGTTTCGGTGCTTGGAAGATATCAAATCGTGCAGCTCGTAATGGTGTAAATCCAAAAACAGGTGCAAAAATCCAAATCGCTGCTATGAAGACTCCTGTCTTCCGAGCTGGAAAAACTCTGAAAGAGGCAGTTCGCTAGCCTATACTCCCTGTTAATAAAAAAAAATACGCTCTTTAATGAGCATATTTTTTTGTAGAATTTTGCTTTTTCAGAAATATCAGTGTATGCTGAGAATATATTTGATAAAAGTATTTCGGAATGTTCTATTGTGATATCAGTCATCTGAGCTATGAAGACGCTATGAAGGATCTCTCGTGAGCTCTGATTAATCCTGATAATATTATTTGTCAGATTGATTTTGATGCAGATCATAGTAATTCCAAAATTATTCGCGATTTTGTTGGAAGGATTTTTGACTTGCAGAAGATCACTCATCCTTGGAGGGGAAGATTCATACTCATCACGGATGAACTTGTGAACAATGCTATAGAACATGGAAGCAGGATAGGAGATACGGATAACTGTATAATTGAAGCAGGTATAGATGAAAAGAGTGGTTTCTGGATAACCCTAGAGGTTCATGATACTGGAAATGGCAAAGATGCGAAGGATGCTACACGTATGGAAGATATCAGGGTAAATAGGCTCAAGTGAAGTGATGATAACATATATATGAAAAAGCGAGGCAGGGGATTATTTCATATTACAGAAAAACTCGTTGATCGACTTTCATTCTCTAAGAGTCCTATAGGATGACTCGCCGTCAAGATTGAGAAAAGTATACCAAAAACAGTGAATAATTAACTACTCACTGTTTTTTTATTGCATTTCAAAGAAAATATTTATAATTCAAGTATGATTCCATTCGATAAACTCTATAGTTGGCTTTTTAAGTCCTTCAACATCTCTGGTGAAACTATACTCGTTGAGAGGCTGATATCAGAAGGGTATCAACGTATTATGATAATCAAAAGGTCATGGATATTTGCAGTATTCACACTATGGATACCTCTCTGTATATTGTCTCTATCGACTATTAGTATACTTATTGCTTACACCAGTGTAGATATTGTGTCTATAAAATGGACACTTATTATAGGAAATATTATCATGGCATTGATTCTAATAATTTCATCAATTAAGTATATTACTTATTTCCGTTCTATTAACCATGTACCTCAAATTGTTACAGATATAGCTGCTCTTCGAAATGAGCTTGCATTAGGAGATATATATTTTGTGAGCTTTTTTAATTGGTCTATTACAAATCAATGGTTTCTTGTACTTATTATACTTATAGAAATAGGACTGATGGTTTTTTATGGCAACCAGCTTGGGAATCATTTTTGGATACTTATAGCCGACACACTGGTAATTCTAATTGAAATCGGTTTATTAAAGCAGTATCGCAAGCTTATGATGGATCTAGAAATGGATTACAATATCATAGTTGAAAGTAAAATATTTTTTGTAAATCAATCAGGGTTACTCTCTACGGTACAGTCTATTGACTCTAGTAAGATCAAGGCGGTACAATCCAGTTATCCAAACAAACTAGCAAGTTTTTTTCACTTTGGAACAGTCAATGTACTCACGGAATGAGATAACGCCATGATAGGTACAATGAATATGTACTATGTAACTGATCCTGATGGTGTAGTAACGCGTATTCAGAATATGATTGATCCCGAGTTGGAACAAAATAGATCAACTCCAGCTACCATATTACCCGAATCCCCAGAAACATCAAATAAATCTGAATCTGATACACATGATTGGACAAGTCGACACACTATAGATACTCGGGGACAGGTTAGAGATATATTGAGATAGCTTAAACTAAACGGTCCAGTTTCCATTTTCATAAACTTTTTGTTCTCCAATATATACAGAATCAAGAGCCAAAAATACATCAATATGGAATCTTTGGATTTCGGTTTTAGGAAGTTTTTTTCCATATATTCCATGCTTCTTCCCGAGTGATAGATGAACTCAGATTTTCCGTTCATAAAAATTGATATCCGAGAGGGGAGTCATTGTAGTTATAGCCTTATTGAGGCCCATTCCGAGTTCGCGTACCATGACTTCTCACTCATACTGTATTATCCAATTGTAGAGCTTTGCAAAAGGAGCTGGGAAGTCCAAACTCGGTAAGACTCGTCCATTTTCAATTATGAGTTCAAATGGAATACAATGCTCTACAGAGAAGTTTTCATTTGGATAGGATTCAATAAGACACTTTCCATTTACACTATTTAAATCTATAGACTCAGTAAATATTTCTCCGATTGGGAATGTACCACCCTTATTTACAACATTAGTATAGTCACCAGTGTTACCGCGAATATTCTCAAGAGCTCAAAATATCAAAAATTCACCGTTCACAGATTGTATTCGAGTAGTTCCAAGGTTTGTTTTTGAATTATTTAACGGAAGCTCTTGATTTATGACATCCTTTTGATTATTTTGATCTATAAGCTCTCTAAAAATATTCTCAATTCGAGTATATTCATCAGTTTGATATGATAGGGAAGTCGTGAAAGTATGAAATTCACTTTCAGGAATATAGGCAAGATGATTGAACTCGACTACATCGATACCGAGATGGAAGAGCTCAAGACGAATACGGAAGGTTGAGAGTCGAAAATTGGTGGATTGCACCAGAATAACTATAGATCAAGAGGGAAGAGATATGAGCTCATTTTTGAGTATATCAATCTGCGGATCGATAACTATCTCATCTATATTTGTTTTGAGAACAAGGTGATGATCAAGACCTACTCGTTTATTTTCTACGATATTATGTGAAGTTATTATACGATTCTGAGTCTTTAGATGTGGATTATCTGGATTGATGAGTCAGCCCCGATAGAGTGGTTGTGGTGGATTTTTGAATTCGCGAATTATAGTATTAGGAATTTTCGAGAGTATAGTTATCCAACAATCAGATAATATACGAGCCAATGGTGACTCAATATCATAGAGTAGATATAGAGACTGATCCATATATCCCATATTTTGGATAAGAATATCTGAGCATGATTGTTCAAGTGGAGTCATTAGTATAATTTATAATACATCTAGTGTAGCGAGTTTTCAAAAAAGACAAGAATATAATGAGAATTATTCTCATTTTTTATTTTTATCATTCTAATTTAGAGGAAATTATTTAGATAAAATCGTAATTAATTAAATCAGACAAGCCAGTTATACTTTATTATAAAGTATAACTATCAAAAATTTGACCATAGCGAGCCTTTAATATCTTTTATGATTCCATAGTAAGCAACTCTTAGTATCTGAAGACACTAGAATGGTAATAAAAGCTATATTAAGTGAAATTTACCAAAAAGATGATATTTATTACAAAATAAATGCGAAAAAAATAATTTACACAATATTAGAATATTTTGTTAAAAATAAATTACAAGAAAACTTGCATTTCTTATGAAAATCCTATAATACTTCACATAAGTTACATTATGTGAAGTATTATAGATAGAAATCCAGTAACTTACCTATTCATCTTCTTCAAATATACAATTATGTCTATAATAACTGCATTCGATAACTTCCTCATATACCTACGCCTCCACAAATGACGTTCTCCAAAAACACTTGAGCAATATGCTTTCCACATATGGCGATTTATCAGATGGATAGAGCCACAATGAACCAAGAATCTACAAGAATGAATCAATCATTTTTTCTTTTTACCACAGAAAGATCGAGTATTAAAAGAACAGAGGTCAATTCTCAGAGATCTCATAGCACTCTTTCCTATTGATATTGAGTCTATTACCAAGGAAGATTTCGACGCATGGAGACTCGAACTCTCTGATTCAGGTCTCACAGCGAAAACCGTGAATGCTCATATTATCACAATCAGATCTTGGCTCAAATATATGAAAAAAAACCAAATTGCCTGCCTTGATCCTACCACACTTGATCTGATGAAGGTACAAGATAGAGAAGTGACATTTCTGAGTGGAGAAGAGATTGGCAAATTTTTTGATATCATATCTCGAAAAACAATCCAGTGAAAACGAGACTATGCTATATCGGAATGTATCTATTCGACAGGATTACGCATATCTGAACTCACTGCACTCAATCAGAACGATGTGAATTTTGAGACTCTAGAATTCGCGATCCGAGGTAAATGAGGCAAGCTCCGAGTAGTATATCTCACTGAGGCAGCACGTGATGCAATTATGGGCTATCTCAACTCAAGAAGTGATCTATTCTCTCCCCTATTCATCCGACACAACTTCTCAGAAGCTGATATTGCGTCTTCCCAACTATGAGATGAGACGGTTCGACTTTCTCGATTCTTCATTACCAATATGGTAAAGTGATACTGACTCCAGGCTGGAATACTCAAAAATATGCACGCCCATACACTTCGTCACTCTTTTGCTACAACATTATTGACAAACGGTGCTGATATCCGTATAATCCAAGAACTTTTGGGCCATGCATCTATCACAACAACACAAATATATACCCATGTGACCAACCCAAAACTAAAAGAAGCTCACCAAAAATATCATAAATAAAATATCTAAAATATGAGTATCCGTTCTATCAATAGTGGATGATCAGATTATGTTATTTGATCACAATTACGACAAAGAGGAGGAGTCACATTAGGCTATAATTCTCCTTTTTTGGGCATAGAATCAGATATTAAAAAAATTATACTTTTGCAGCGAAGTCTTGAAAAAAACAGAGAATGTATGAATGAAGATGAGGCATTCCAATTATCATGAAAAAGAAATAAAAACAATTTTTTAATGGGTTGTCAAAAATATGGAGGACATATAGGACTTTTAGAAAATATACATGATGAACTGATAGTAAAAGTATGGGGTACATTCGATGCAGGTATTACGGGTATATTGTCCCGTACTCATCGAGCAATCCTATGAAGGATTGTTAATGATCAAAATTTGATTATACCGAAAAGGCTAGAAAATGAAACGAAAGAAAAGATTGCTAATATATTGCAACAAAAAGTAGGTATTCTATTTTATATTTTTTGACCTACAAAACCAAACCAAGAACCTCAATAAATTCTATGAAATACTCTCACAATATCCCCTCTGCACCATTAGAAACTGAGTATATCGACTGACAAACAAACAATCCATTTGCCAGAATACTATGTCGCACACGAAATCTCATCCCCACCCTATGTGATGGAGTATGTTGAAAGTGCAATACAGAGCGTCAACTATTTTTGGACAATAAGGCGGAAAAAATATTTCAACTTAATCGTGCCAATCCACGATATTGAGCAGGACTAGAGGAATTAGATTTTCCTACTCTTAAAGATATCACCAACAGACTACAAGTAGAAATAGACCAGATACAACAACAGAAATCAGCCGCCTATTAACTCATAGTTCATACCAATAAAAGAATGGAACCATTCAAAAATAAATGTTCTCACCCAATATAGAAAAATAACTACACTAAAAATCTCAGACAATTATCTGAGATTTTTATGTATTATTTCACTCGTTCTTCAATGCCTACTCTTTCTAGTACACCAATCTTTTCACTTTCAGTGAATCGTCTCCACTGCCCATCAGGAAGGTCTCCAAGCATGATATTCTCTACACGAATTCGTTTGAGTTTTTTCACATCATATTCTACTGCCGTGACCATACGTCTGATCTGTCTATTTTTACCTTCTCGAAGT
This sequence comes from Candidatus Altimarinota bacterium, assembly GCA_043741945.1. Taxonomy (GTDB): domain Bacteria; phylum Patescibacteriota; class Gracilibacteria; order BD1-5; family UBA2023; genus JABFSX01. Next base: position 38,038 of record JAYTZT010000016.1, on the reverse strand, counting down.
ATGATGGTGAATTTGGATGAAGAGAGACGCGTGATATCACATGGTTTGGTTGTATATTTTCGTGTGATTACGCTATCTTTTCCGTCTACACGTCGGATGATACGCGTACGCGATCCATTATCTTTGAGCTCGATTCTAACTCATTTTCGCATACGATCCAGCGCATCATCTTCAATCTTACCATATACTTCTACTACATACTCTTTCTCATGTTCATAACGAGGATGCATGAGATAGTTTGAAAGACGACCATCGTTGGTCAGGATGATAAGTCCAGTGGTTTCTTTATCGAGGCGACCAATTGGAAAAACTCGTTCAGGTATATTCACAATATCCATAATTCCCTGCTCATCATCCTTACCTGAGAGACATGTTGTGACAACATCACGAGGCTTGTTGAATACATAATATACCAGATTTTCTTGATCTCTGATAATCTGATTCGAAAATTCGATGACATCTTTGTCTGGATCTACAACTTGTCCGATATGAGCCATGATACTATTGACTGTTACGAGTCCGGCCTCGATATATTCCTCAGCCTTGCGACGAGAACAGACTCATGCATGTGCCAGATATTTTTGGAGTTTCATAGATTCGCATCATAGGCAAAAATAGAAAAAAAGCAAAAAAACTTTTGACAGAAAGAGAAGTTTTTCTACACTTATTTTTTATTTGCAATTTACTGCTAGAAATAATGAATACACCAACTGAACCAGAATGATGGAACTGAGAAACAACTATCACATTGTTGAACAACGCCTGAAAACCCTGGCAAGGCTGATATATAGAGCATAATCAAAAGAGACACTATACCGACATAGATTGAAAAGTAAGACTCAAACTAAATGGAGGTTCTGTATCGGCAAATGAGCATCCCGTGACGAAACTAGTAAAAGGTAAGATAGGGATCACTCTCCAACACAATACATGGAAATGAGGAATATATGAGCAAAAATCCCTATAGATTCAGATAACATCCACCTCCCTCATTCCGGATAATCTCTAAAGTCATAATATAGAGCTCACTATATCCGAGGTCTCGAGCCAGAACACGGAGACGGTTCAGTGGGCGGATGTATCGTAGACGAGTCAGCTGACCTAGTCTATCTCTATCAATAGCAGGTGCAAAAGACCTGAGAAATCGAACAATATTCCCTTCTTCGATACCAGTATCATGGCGACGCAGGGAGAGTGCTTCCAATAGAGACAATTCTATCCCACATACCTGTATTTTCTCTGGTAATTGTAGTTGGATAGAATTGTCTATAAGAGTTCTCCAGAGGTTTTTTTTGCCTGTTTTTGGTCAAGATACGAGAGTTCTCATATGTACTTCCCTACAATCAGTTAATCGTATTCGAAGGGCGGTAGAGCGAGTATAGATAATGAGAATATCCGGAACTGAATTATTCTGAAGATGGAGTTCTAGAGACTTTTCACCACCGATCACTCCCCCACTTGGCGAATGCACTTCGATCAATTTAGTGATAATCTGCCAGTATATATTTCACTGTTTGTGTCATTGCAAAGAAAATTGTTGTTTCTGTACAATTCGACGTGGCAATGCAGGTTCTGGGGATTGTATCACTCAATTTTTTGCGGTAACAGAAGATGAGGTTTGCAATCTTGTATCTTGTATCCGGTAGATTCCTGAACAAACCTTCTTTACGATTCCCTTACCAAGAAGTATACTCATCGCATAAGGGATCCGTGATTGGGATCCTCCTGATCTCAGCCAGAGATCTATTATATCTTTTTTGGATATGATATCTGACATTTTAGTTGATATATTTTTCACGAAAATGTCAGAAACTGTATTGTCATTTTTTGTCATCAGTACAGTATATTCGAGCTATATAATTTTGCAAGTTTTTACTATACATTTTTGATATAAATATTTATATATGATGAAATCATATTATATAATATGAAAGAATAGTTGTACTAAAAAATAACTGGATCGAAAATCTAAAGTCTTAGATACTGTGATATATGAACTTTCTGGGTCTTATCCTAAATAATAGACAGCTATAAAAAGTTCTTATCTTATCCAAAGAGGTTCTGTTAAGAGCATAACTAATGAATATATTTTTCTATACTACTCTTTCAATGTTTCTTAAACAACTATCGATATACTATCTCTTGTACTCTTCGAAAGCCAGATTACTACAGTAATCATAGTAAGCAGTAAAAAAACTCATATATACTATATCTTGGTAATCTGCATGAAGAGAGCTACTGGAGTACTGATCATACTCACAATTTTATTCTTATGCCCTTATTTTACAATTATGATGACAAAAACACTTATCGCAGGTCTCGCAACTATCACCGTCGCTGCCACAGCACTCATGGGTACAGGCATGTACGCCGCAACGGGTTCTACCGGAACTACAACTACGAGTAAAAATATTACTCGTATGGCACGAGGTAACTTCGAAGATATCTCAGCAACTCTCTCTGGTAAAGTTTCTGCAGAGGCACTTACTGCATTGCAAACTCTCATGGCGAAACACAAAACTGAGATGGACGCCCTCAAAACAAATACTGGAACAATAGTAGGACGAATTACTATGCAGGCACAACATACAGCATTCAAAACTGAACTAGATGCACTCTTCGTCAAATATCCAGATCTCAGAGCAGCTATGCCACAAAGAGAAATGAAACATGGAAGAGGTAATAATAAAAAAGAAGCAGAGACTATTATAGCGACTCTCTCGGCTGCAGCACAATCTGAAATCAATACCATACATGACACCTATCAAATAAAACAAGAGACACTCAGAAGCGAGGAAAAAACAAAAATTGATAATGTTCTCATACAATATCCAGATATTAAGGCAAAACTTGATGCACTCGATACAACTCACACACAAAGAGGCTGGAATAAAGATAGAAAAAATCACCTCCAAGATGAGAATGAAACAGAGGATAATACAATACTAACAACTACTACAGTGAAATAACCTCACTCAAATCACATCAGGAAAAGAAAACAAAGCAACCAAACCTCTATTTAATATTAAATGGAGGTTTTTAAATAATACTTAATACAAAAAAATATTATAATGATTTGCAATCATCTATTGTATAAATATAATCAAGTTATGAAAATACTAATTATAGAAGATCATCCCAAAATCAGAGCAAATATTATCGAATATTTTACACTCAAAGGATATACCGCCGAATGAGCAGTTCATTGAGAAGAAGCACTCGGTCTTCTCAATACTAATTATGATATTATAGTACTCGATATGAATATGCCCATTATGGATGGTCCTACTTTTATCAAGCGAATTCGCAAGCGTGGAGATCAGACTCCAGTAATCGTTCTCACATCGAATTCACTCTTATCTGATAAGATAACTATGTTCGACCTCGGGGCAGATGACTACGTTATGAAGCCATTTGAGATGCAAGAGCTCGAGGCTCGTATCATTGCTCTCGGACGACGCAGACACAAGACTATCGAAGAGATAGTGGAATTCGGGGAATATACAATCGATCTATGACGCAAAATCATGAAAAAATGAGAAAATCGTGTAGAAGTCACACCGAAAGAATTTGGAATTATCGAATATCTTGTTAGGAATATGAGCTATCCAAAGAGCAAGTTAGAAATACTAGAGGCAGTATGGTGAATGCGTGAGGCACAACTCGCTATGAACTCTATCACCCTCGAAGCACATATATCTACCATCCGAAAAAAACTCTGAAAATCGATAATCACTACCCTAAAATGAATCTGATATCTCATTTGATAGACTCTTATATTGATGATGATGAGAAAAAACTTGCATTCAAAATTTCTATAGCATCTTTTTTTATATTTATTACGAGTCTGATACTCATAGTTTTTGCCAGCTATGTGTACCAGAGAAATACTGAGTATCGTGATTTTGTGACTGAAAATCGTTTTATCGAAAATAGAGAGATCCTACTAGATATGAGTTGAAGCAATCTACTGGATAGAGGTGGACCAAGTAGAAATGCGAAACATAGGGGACCCAGAGATATAATCATATTCGATGAAAATAAACAAGTTGTGAAAAATGATTTTTTTGATCTGACTACTCAAGATATTTACTATCTCTATACACTCCAGGGTATACAAAATAAGAGTATAGAATTCATGGGACATACCTATCTCATATCGAGAAATCAAATAGATAATTCAACCATATTTCTTTTTCATGACCTGACACCGATTCGCGATTTTCATTTTACCCTTCTCATCATTTCTCTCGTTGGTTCTTTTATCGGACTCCTGATTATCTATCTATTGGCTCGTTATATGGCCCATATTACTATTGCACCGATTCGTGAGAAGGCTCGGGAGCTCGAAGGATACTCCCGCAATGTCGCACATGAGCTACGTACTCCCCTTTCTGTTATGAGATCCAATCTCGATCTTCTTAGGATCAAGCCAGAAGCGAGATTCATCGACTCAACAGATGAAGAGATCACAGGTATGGAGCGTATTATTGATAGCCTCCTTTTCCTAGCAAATCCAGATACAAAAATCATACAAAAAGAACTCGATATTACCAAAAAAACTGCAGAGATAGTCGAAAAATATACTCCTGAAAATACCATCCGCTACATTCATGAGCAGAAACATATTTATAATAAATGCAGTGAAGAACTCTATACCCGTATTATCTGTAATCTCATAGAAAATGCCATCAAGTACAAGTCTCGTGGTAATATTGATATCAAGCTCAACAAAAAAAGTATAGAAATATCAAATGAGTTCGATCATGATCTCACTGATGAAGAAGCAATAAACCTCACGAAGATATTCTATCAGTGAGATGTATCTAGGAATTCCACGGGATATGGACTCGGTCTCGCACTCGTCTCGAAGATCGTTGATATATCTGGTTGGAGTCTCCATATTAGATCTCGTAACAAGAGATTTACGGTAGAGGTACAGTTCTAGATTAACAAAAATTCTTTTGCAAAAAAACTACTGTTTGTATACAATAGTTAGGTTCATTTTAGAATATTATTTTTTCACTATTATCAATTATGGCAGACGCTCAAGTAAAGGCTCAAGATCCGAAGAGTCAAGCTGCAATGATCATTGCAGATATCAAATCCAAGCCCCTTTCCGCTACAGAGTCAGCTGAGGTGGAGCAAACTTTTGCTGAAGCTAAGGACTTCAGGTCGCTCGGTGAAAAGATCACAGCACCAATCGACTCGATTATATCTGAAACTGCTGCAATCATCGACTCTGACCCAATTATGAAGGTTTCGGATACACTGGCTGAGATGAACAACAATGTACAATCAGTATACAAGGAGATCATCAACAATGATGGTACCGTGATGCGTCTTGCCAAGTCGATCCCTATTCTCGGGGGACTCATGAAGACTCTTGACTCCAAATGGGACCAAGCAGCATTCGATGTTCGATCTCTCGAGGGAAAAATTCAGATGATATTCTCAGGATTCGATCAGGCACATTCTTCGCTCGATATCAGTATCGACATGCAAAAAAAATTCCTCGATGGTATCGATGGTAACCTCGGGAAGGTCGTCGCCTACAAGGAATTCCTCGCTATCAAGATAGAAGAGTTCCGAAAAAAATGAATTGAGACTAAAGATGAAACAGAGAAGATGAAATATGATATGTTCGTTCGACATGTAGAATATTTCCAATCCAATCTTGTCGTCCTCATCGGTAATCTCGATATGGCTCGCAAGCGTCTCCTGATGCGTCTCGACTCAGCATCAAAACTGTCACTTGCGATGAGCTCATCTCGTCCTATATTCAAAACACTCTTGTCCACGGCTCTCATAGAAACAAGTAGTCAAAAGGCGATCGATGCCTCTATGGCTGCTATCAGTGTCATGGGTTCAACTATCGATAAGATGTCATCTGAACTCACAGATAAGGCTATCGAGTCATCACGAAAGAGCGAAGAGCTCGCATCCAAGCCAGTCCTCTCCGCATCAGTATTCGTAGAAAATGTCACTAAACTCAAAAATCACTTCGATACCATCGAATCATACCGGGCTCAGATCAAAATCGAAGCAGATGCACAGAAAAAGTCATTCGATGATGCGAGTGAACAGCTCAAAGCTATCAAAGTTCTCGGAGCTAAGGACCAAGAACAATTTGCGGAAGAACTCAATAAGTAATAAAGTTGCAAAAAGTCTCCTAAAAAGCTATGATAGAATTATCATAGCTTTTTATAAAACATGGAGAACATAGAACTAACGAATGAAGAAAATATTATAATTACTGAAAATGGATTTTATGTAAAACGAATTCTTTCACCCTATGATTATTTTACAACTCTTTTTTCTCATTTAGCATTTTACAATATATTCATTTTTATAGTCCTTTTTCTATATTCTTTGTTTGCTAGCAAACTACCTGTTAATATCGAAGATGCAATATTTTCATTAATTAAAGTATAATGTTTGGTAGGTTCACCTATCCTCTGGTGAATAATCACATGGAAATACTTTTTATTCCGAAATGTGATGGTAACAGTAAACGGGGTTATCACCAATAATTGCATCTATAAAAGTATTGAAAATATACCATTGAGCATTATAACTAGAAGTATTGAAATCAATAAGTTCTGAGGAAAAATACTTAAAGACACGAGTATAGCGAATATTGCGCACTCAGGAAACTGAGTGAAGGTGGTAAAAGGTGAGATAATAGCATATATGCTGACATGGTTATTTTCTGGTATATTCTTTATTCTAAGTGGTATTTACCTTTCTATTGGATTTATTCTCGTACGCATACTGACTTTCTTTAATAATTTTGGACACTTTTTATCGCTCTGATGAGAGATACAAGAGACTACAAAAATATTGGTGCATATTAGTGATAGCATCAAGACAAGTTTAATAAAGATGAAAGAATTTTGAAAACTCCAGGATGGACCTGATTTATTTGCTACAACTCTGAAAATTATAACTATAAAATTGATAAGAATCGAAAAAATAGAGCATTCTATAGGAAAATGAAATATATTTGATAGCCTAAAATATCTTAATTCCTTAAAAAGAGATATCATAGTGGCTCTTCGTTCACTAAGGGGATTCCTAGAAACAAAGAGAATAGAGCTAGTTACATCTCAGCAAGAGCTCTCTCAAGTCAGAGTCCAAGTAGGTGGGACAAGTGAGAATAGGGATCTCGCATCTGCGAGAACCGAGCCACTGATAGTAGAGCTCACCGAGAATATAGGGAAGTTGGATATCATGATTGGGAAGATGGAGTAGAGATTTTTTGTATTTTTCTGTTTTTTCTTTATACTTTCTTTATTCATAATTTTCTATATGCTCACTCGTACTCTCCCCTCTCCTGAAGTAGAAAAATCCGAAAATACCGAATCACCAGAATTCATCGAACAGCAAGTTGGTGAACGAGGATTTTATCTCTATGAATGGATATCTCCTGATGAACTCCGCATGAGCGTACTCGCTGACTACCTCAGTATTATTAAGTTTTCCAGTATACCGCTGGCTATTATCACGCTCATAGCTGGATTCATAGGACTTTCGTTATGAGTACTTGGAGTGATATTAGCAGTACTTTGAGTGCTTGGTTTTTTCTATACCTTTGTGCTTCTCATACTCATACTGAAGATGCTCCGAAAATCATATCTCTATACCCGTGGAGGTAATGTTGTGATAACTGATGACCACTATGTTTCAGGATGACATGTTATCAAACGAAGTGATATAGACGCTCAAAAATCAGCATTCAGAGAACTCGAGAAAACATTCCGAGAACCACTTCTTGGTCGCTCAGAACTCGCAGAATATATCAGACTGGAACGTCAGAATCTCATGGGTCAGATAAAAAATATAGCCTCTGGATGAGGAAGAATAGTACAGAATCTTGGACGTTCTCGAGATGCTGGAGGTATCATTATGGTACTCATGATTGCTGGAATTCTCTATGGTGGGATGATGGCATTGGTATATTTTCTAGGAGTATTTTTTGTATCAGTACTCGCTCGGATTTTTGCATGGATTGCACATCGAGTTCTGCTGGCTATAAATAATACAGAACATGAGATCCAGACGCTCTTCTCAGAAATCACCCAGATCTCTATACAACTCAAGAGCGGACAGAAAAAATCAGTATCTCTCCTGAGTGATGCGGATCGTGGTGAGTGGTCAGATAATCTCTCCAAACGACTCGCTGAATCCTTCGAAGTTATCGGAGAAATGGCAGGTACTGCCACAGATAAGACAGTGGAATTACAGAAAATACTAGAGTCATCCAAGTACAAAGATATATTCAATTTCGTGAAATATGGTAACTGGATAAAGAATCAAGTCCTCTCTCCTATCGAAGAAATCCTAATACTAATCAACCGTAATAGTACTAGCCTCACTCGTACTATTACGGAAATCAATACTCAGATTATTGAGACTACAGATTCATCCTTCCAGAAACCACTGATCCTTCAGAGAGATAGACTCGAAATGCAGATAGAAACTTTCGGGAGAGTTATAGCGATGTTAGAGGGATATCAGGCAAAACTCGTTCTTAAAAAATAAAATATGACAAATTCAACTCTACCAAAATCCTCCCTCGGATTTGACGCCTTCTTTTCAGAGATTACTAACTCAAAAGAATTCCAAGATCTCAAAAAATCAGGAAACGATATCTCAAACCTTTCAGATCTGGAGTCTTCACTCATCGATATGCAATCTGGAGTCGAGAAAGCCGCGAATATGATGAAGGACTTCGATACCAAATTCGCAACAGATACAGCGAAAAATATAGGTAATAATACCTCGATCTCCAGAGAAAATCCTGGTAGCACTCCACCCAAAACTGGCAATGCCAAAGATGAACAAGAAAAACCATCTGTCGAAGTGCAATACTTCACTCGAGTAGAATGAAAACCATATGGATTCGATGCGGTAGCTGGTATGGACACACTAAAAGAAGAACTCAAGGATAGCTTTATCAAACCTCTTAAATTCAAATTCTTGGTTGAGAAGCTCAAAAAAGAAGATGCAGAAAATCCAAAAACCGAAGGAGAAAAAAAGAAACATGAGCTCATCATGAAACTCTACACTGAATATGAGAAATTCAAGATCTCGATTCCAACTGGAATGTTATTCTACGGACCTCCTGGAACTGGGAAAACCTTCATCACCAAAAAACTCGCAGAAGAACTCGGGTGTGGATTTATCTCAAAAAATATGGGAGAATTTGGATCATCGTATCTCCATCAGACTACAAAAAATATCAAAGATTTTTTTGAATGAGCAAAGAAAGCTGCCGAAAATGAACCTATAATACTTTTTCTCGATGAAATCGACTCTCTCGTATCCGCTAGAACGACCAATATAGATGCAAACAAGGCGGAAGAAGTGAGTCAATTCCTCCAAGAGTTCAACTCGCTCGAACTCGCACCCAACCTCATCGTCATCGCCGCAACCAATCGTCCTGATCACCTCGATCCTGCCATCCTCAGATCTGGCAGACTCGACAAAAAAATATATCTCGGACCGCCTGATACAGCTGCCCGTCGTGCATTATTTGAGATGTATATCGAGAAAAAATGACGCCCAAGTAGTGATCTCGATTATGACGAGCTCTCAGAGCTAACAGAATGATATGTATCATCAGATATCGAAGCAATCTCTGATGAGGTCGCTCGTGATGCAAGTCGCGGACTCCTCTCATTTATCGATGAAGCTGAGAGTGGAGAGCTCACTGAGAAAGATCTCGATGGTCATACCATTACGATGGAATCCCTTCGATCTACCATACTCGAAACTCCATCATCGCTCAAAATGGTTGATATGAGTATATATACCAGTTGGTTGGAGAAAATAAAGTAAAAATATGGATAAATCTAATTTTATATATTCTATACTGAAGGATAGAAATATTATTTCTTTTAATTCAAAACTTATAATCTTATTAGTCTTTTGAGGATGTTTCGGAACATTACCGCTCATGCTTATTTTTGCGTTAAAGTTTTGATGAAATTTCCTCTGATCTTTAACAATAATATTCGGCCCTATATTGATCTTCAGTTTCATCTGATATATACTTTATCAGATAAGTATTCTCCCCTTTAAAATAATGGAAGATCTATGGAAAGTGGGAAGAAAATTAGATTGATTGAAGCAATTTGAATTACAAAAGATATCCGACTTTCAGGAGATCTATAATCATACAAAAGAAGTATATAAAATAAATAAGAAGCTTTTATTTTATAAAAAAACTTTTTGACTTTTTCTAACCCAAGAAACCATTTCATCACTTGAAGAATTCTTCTTTAGGACAACCCATAATACACTCTGTACTATACTCAACCTCCGCTCCGACCTTGCTACTCACCTCACCGAACAACAAAAGATCCTGAAGTGAGCGAAATCAGAGGTCGAGAAGAATATAACAGGAACCCCAGAACTAGTTGCTGTTTCAGCAGAACAAAAGCTCAGGCTCGATAGACAAATTGAGCAATTCGAGGAATTACAGCGAGTACTTGTGAGAGTGTAGATTTTTGCTTATTTGGAATATTTCTGATAAAATATACAAGTTGGCTATATAAAACAAGAGAGAATGCTATCTCCATATACAAAAATATCTTGACCTTGTAAATTTCAATATCGATTCGATCTTAATACTTTATTGAAGAACTTCTCGATTTCTGATATTTCTTTCGTTATGTAATGATTAATGAATTTCCTTTACCTCATTGATTCATTCTTTCACATTTTTCATTTATCCTTCCATTTGGAAGTCTATATTCATGGAATGAAACATTATTTTCAGATCAATCTGAAATATCAACATTCGATAAAATCCTAGAAAAAATAGATTTATGATTAAGGTTAATTAATAGATTAAATAGAAACAAGTGGATTATATCCGTTATAGGAAAAATAGATCTTCAAAAAAGATATAATCATCTTATAGAATCTGAAATTAATATGATTATCATAAATCTCACTGATCTACGCTCCGATCTCGCCACTCGTCTCGCTGAACAACAACAGATCCTCGAATGAGCCAAATCAGAAGTTGAAAAAAATATCACTGGAACACCCGAACTTCTCGCAGTTTCAGAAGCACAGAAAATCAGGCTCGATAGACAAATCGAACAATTCGAGGAGTTACAAAGAGTACTCGTAAAAGTATAGAATTACATTGACAATTATCATATTTCCATATAATTAGAGTTAATACTTAACTATAATACTTATGTCAGTAGGATACGGACCGGAGGATCATGGAGGACATGGCGGAGGTGGTGGCAGTAATAATGCTATGTGAGAATATATGTTTGGATATTGCAAAGAGGTAGGTGGTGCAGCCCGCGGTATGACGAGAATATTTAGCTTTTTGGTAAATGGTATATTTGATAGTGGTGGTTGAGGTGGGCACGATAGTCATGGTCATTAATAAAAATTCCTCTTAATTTGAGAGGGATTTTTATATTTTGATTCTATAAAACCTGAGAGAATTCTCATATACTACTCTTTCAATCTCTTCAGCTGATTCACTACGTAACTCGATGAGTTTTTCGAGGGTATATCGAGTATTGGCTGGTTCATTGACACTACCGCGAACGGCTTGTGGAGAGAGGAATGGTGCATCAGTTTCCAGGAGTATCCGACTGAGCGGGAGCATCTGTGCAGTCAGCTGTACTTGTTCAGATTTTTTATAAGTGAGTATTCATCCGAATGCGAAATATATCTCAGGAGAAAAATCCATAAGTCGCTGGGCAAATACTGGATCCTCACTATAACAGTGTATAACCGCTCGATTGATACTGTTTTGTATCATGAAATCTGCAGTCTCATCTGCTGCATCTCGAGTATGGATCACAAGAGGAAGATCATATCGTTTAGCGAGTTCCCATTGAGCAAGCCACCAGCGTTTCTGATTTTCTTTTTGTGCTGATTCTTGTCATATTGTCAGATAGTGATGATCGAATCAGGTCTCCCCTATCGCTACGACAACATCTCGATTTTCGGCAACTAGTTTTTCGAGATCGCTAATGAAATCTCCGGATTCATTTTGAGCCGTTTCAGGATGCAATCATACAGTAGCATAAAAAATCCCTGGAAACTGGTGAGCAAGAGTAATAGCCTGTTGAGAGGATTCTATATCGCAACCAATTTGTACTGCTTTGGTTACTCTGTTTTGTTGCATATTGCTCACTATTTCATCTATTCGAGGTAGCATACTATCCCAATAGCAATGTGAGTGTGTATCGAATATCATAATAAGGTGTTAGAGTGAGATGATCCATATTTCTCCAGAAGTATCGGTATAGGCTGGTTTTCACCGATAAAAGAAAAAGGCACGAACATCGAGTCCAGTTTTGACCACTATATCCTCTCCTGTAGTTCGATCTAGGCGGATCAAGGCAGATTGTCCGAGAGGCAAATTTGCGAGCGATAACTTGCTAGTATCGAGTGCATCTATATATCCAAGGCGTATCTGAGGTGACAGATCGATAGCATCCGTGAACCTGATATCCTCGAAGAGTCGATCATCTCTCGCCACAAAACTCCCAGTCTCAGTACGGATATGCCAAATTGCTCATGAAGCTATGGAATCAGTATCTTCAATACGACCTATTGACTGCAGAACGATATCTTTTTGAAATATATAGGATCTAATGATGGTATCTGCGGTGTTAACCATGATGGTATCATCGATATCTAACTTACCACTTGCTGTAAGTATGATGGTATAACGAGCTGGGAGAACTGGACGAAATATACACACTCATATGCAAGATTGTGTATAAGAGAGCGCCTTGTCAGCTAGTGCAAGATCATCCACACCAAACGATCAAGAGAGATGCGCCTCATACACTACGCCAGTACCGGCATGAATCTCTATACTTGCAATCTGTTTGGTAGTAAAATAATAATAGGCTCCTGCAGGTATACCGATGAGTACTATAAGAATAATAAGAGCAAAAATACGAGCACGCATAGTGATGAAACTTGTGAAAAATATAACAAAGTGTATACTCCAGAGTATAAAAATGATTATACAGAAAGTATATATATTACAAGAGCATGACCACTTCGCAACTATCCACCTACATAAAATCTGTCTTATCAGAAAACTCAACCACACCTGCAATAATGGATGAGGATAGTATTTTTATACTCATATCTTGAGTTACAGGACAACATATTATGTCTTATGAGGATCTCATCGAAGCCAACATATCAACAATATTTGTATACGATATACCCGAAGATAAAAAAGAATTCAATATAGAAACAGTCAGAAAGTTTCTATCAAACACTGACCTAATGCCTTATAGTGGAAAGCATATTTATATCTTGAGAAATTTTTCCACGGCAACTCTCTGAGCACAGAATTCCCTCCTAAAAATCCTGGAAGACTGTCCTCCATATGCTGTAATATTACTCGAAGTAATCAATCCAAATAGTATAATCGAAACCATACAATCCAGAGTAATTAATCTGACAGCTATAAAAAGGTCTTCCCTTCCACCTCAATTCTGCCAAGAGATAATCAACGATTATAAAGATAGAAATTATCAGAACCTTGCAAAGAATCTATATAATCTGAAATGTAGTAGTGATGAAGCTATACTCATATTGAGGTGAGTCTATCCATATCTTGATAAGATAGATGCCTCCAGATGTGATCTTGCTATAGAATCTCTCTCTTCTACCCATGAAAATCCTAGATCTATCCTCGATACTTTTTTTCTCTAAAAAAAATACATAGAGTGGTATATATCCTAATAGAGTATTAGAAACAAAGAGTGATATAATACTTCTCAAAAATTAATATACTGATCCATTATATGAGATAAATATCAAGTAAAAATAATACATTTCTTTTGACTACTGAGAATATATAGAGTATATTGTATCATATTCTTATACACCTTATGTCTACTGTACAACCGCTAAAACCAAAAATTAAAATATCAAAAACACATACTACACCTCGTGATAAAAATGATATATTCTTCTCGACCGAAGAGCGTCCTGGAACTCTCATCATCGTAGAATGATCGGATGGTTCGGGGAAGTCTACACAACTTCTTATAGCAAAAAATTTGCTTGAATCCAATTGATTTTTTTGTGTACATAGTATCTGGAACTCCTCGATCAAGATGCATGAGATGCAAAAAAAATTCAAAAAATTTGATATAAGTATGCCAGCAGCAGTATTTGATACTATCTATGCTTCTGATTTTATTGAGAGATATCTTACAGAAATGCGGTGAGCGCTCAAGGCTGGTATGATAGTCCTCTGTGATCGCTATATGTATACGGCTCTTGCTCGTGGCTATGCTCGTGGAATCCGCATGGAACACTTGAAGCCTTTTTATGATCTCTATTTCCCTGTTCCTGATCTCTCATTCTATTTTCGGATCGCTGTCGAGACTGCCGCTGAACGAGCTATCGGACGGAATCCGCTCAAGCACTATGAGGCAGGTATGGATGTACGATACTCCGAGAATATCATAGACAGTTTCAAAAAATTCCAAACTAAAGTTATCGAGGGATACGATATACTCGCAGAGCAAAACGGTATGCATATCATAGATGGCACTGCTCCAGTCTACAAAACTACTCCCATATTCATTGCTGAGATAGCGAAGTACTTTGACCGAAAATATGATGTCAAACTCATGTGAGTCCACTATAAGGAATAAGGCGGACCTTAGATTTTGAATTTTGAATTTTTTAATTGAACTATATGCGTCCAAATATCAGCAACTGCCATGCACTTCCCGGTACACTCATAGTATTCGAAGGTGCTGATGGATCTGGCAAAACTACCCAAGTCAAAACTCTCAAAAAGATGCTCGAGAAAGAAGGACACGAAGTTACAGTAAGCTCTTGGAAGACAGCACCAATTCTCTGAGATTTTCTAGAGTGTAATGAGAGCCTCAAAAAGTTCGACGAACGAATCCTTCCTGAAACCAGTCTTTTCATGCAGTCAGCTGATCTCCTATATCGTATTGAGAGAGAGGTTATCCCAGCGATGAAGCGAGGACATATTGTCATACTTGATCGTGGACTACAGACCCTGATTGTCCGTGGACTCATGATCGGTATGAGTGACGAACAACTTCGTACAGGTCTCCTTTGGTGGAGAAATAGTATCTACAAAGAGCTCTTTGATAAATCTCATACTATCCATATCACTGTAGATTCTGAAACATCTCTCAGTCGTCTCACCAAGAGAGCATGGCGAGAAAAACAGAAATTCCTAAAAAAGTGAGAAAAATGAAAGATGGATGGAACGCTTCTCACTCTGCACTTTATCAATACACTTATCTATGCACCAGATGGAAAAAAGATGACGCGTCAAGATAAAAAAGAGTTCATCAGATCTACACAATCCCAAATTATCGATAATTATAGTAGCGTCTTCCAATCTGAGAAGTTCAAAGCTATAGAAATAGATGGGAGACAAAAGACACGAGATATAGCTCTCAATCTTAAAAATCAGGTCCTCGAAATAATCATCTAACTTCGTTGATTTAATTTTTGACAAATAAAAAATAATATGCTACTCTATTGGAGCATATTATTTTTTAACCCTGTTTTTTATGCGAACAAATACAAATAAGCTCATATCTGGAGCTCTTCTCGCCAGTATGATGCTCGTATCAGGAGTCAGTGCTGCAACCAATATTGGTACTGGTACAGTTGTGGGTAGTGGGGCTCTCACGAGTTCTGTAGTATGGAATGATACATTCCCAGGTACCGCAACTGGTACAATCAACGGTCTCGTTATCAAGGCGAAAATCCAGCCAACCCTCAATATGGTCATCACAGGATCTGGTACCATCGATCTTGGACTCCTCACTTCTACAGCATACTCTAGTGGATCAGTCAATATCGAGATTGGAACGAATGCAGCTAATGGTGCATCAGTAACGGCCAAGTCTACCAATGGTGGACTCAAGAATGTGAGTGATCCAACTCAATTCATCAACTCTCTCGCAGCTGATGGAGCAGTAGATAGCTACAAGTATACCTCTGCTCTTGTAGCAGCGTCAGATTCAACTATTCCTGGATTTGTTCAGACAGCAGCACTCAGTGCTGAAGTCAATAATACCACTACCTCTAATATTCTCTATACTTCTAACAAGCCACAGGCTCTCTCAGGAACTACAGATGACTTTTCATTCACTGTATCAGCACAACCAAATGCTCAGTCACCAGCTGGTGACTACACAGATGTTGTCATTGTAACGGTTACTGGTAATTTTTAATATACCATTAAATCTACAAAAGTCCCAACGATCTCGTTGGGACTTTTTGCTTTTTAGGAAGCGATTCATATATTTATATAGACTTCACTTTTTTATACTCTCTCTTTGTTATGTACAAGATTATCCTATCGGTCCTTTTGTGTCTCAGTATCGTACCCTCAGCTCTCGCTATCGGTGAAGGAGAACGCATAGAGCTCGCAATCACGCCAATCAAAAAAGAGATTCAAATAGCACCTGGAGGTGTGGCCACAGGATCAGTAACTCTCTACAATAACTCTGATGCATCCTATGTATCTATGATGGGAAGTGAAGACTGTACGAGTTCGAACCAGTTCGGAACGCCTGATTGTCTAGCTACTATTACCGGAAGTATAGATTCGAGATATCTCTCAACTTGGATAACCTATGCTCAGACAGGTACATTCACAATTCCTCCACATAAGAGCTATACTATGAATTATAGGATCCAGCCTCCTGCAAATACGCAACCAGGATGATACTATGCGGGTATCATATTCAAAAATATGAAGAATCCTATAATGACCTCTGGTACGATTGGAATGAATAGACGTATACAGTCTCTTATACTCGTGACGATACTCGGTGATATGATCGTTGATCCAGAGTTCGGGAGTATACAGATAGATACTCATGGGGGTGCAACAGATAGCCTTCCCAAGAGTGGACGAGAGTTTTTCAATTTTAGTCAGACTGGCACACTGATCCAACAACTTTCCAAAAAATGAGAAAAACTCATGATGGTATTCACAGATCCAATAGTTCAGAAAGAGATCATTGATTATATCAATCCATTTTGGGAAACACCTATACTCGAGAGTGCTGGACCAGAACCAACTTCTATAGGGCAAAATAGCAACGGAGTAAATGGAAATGATAGAAATAATACGCTACCTTTGTTTTCTCTCACTATTCCTATTGATAATAAGGGAACTATACATATCACTCCTACGGGACAGATAACTTTGCATGAGCTCGATGGTACCCAATTATTAAATATTGGGAGAGAATTTATCAAAAATGAAAATGGAGCCATCGTCAGTGAAAAAGTAGTCAACTACCTCACTATCAATGCAGAAGGTGGAGCAGTACTCCCAAAGGCAAACCGTCTATTTGAAATCAACTGGCTTGGTTTTGGTCATGAATCTATCAATCCTGATCGCAGCATCAGTGTGGTATATGAGAATCCAGGCGCATATTATGCGCGTACATCTCGAGAAGAGAGCGGATTTCTCTATCCTTGGCAAAAACTGGTTCTAACTCATACCATCAAACAGCTTATAGCAAAGGTCAATCTCTCATATATGAATCCCATAACACGTAGCCTAGTAGATCGCAATCAAGAGGTACCAATCACCGTAGAATACGATGAGGTGATTAAGACTGTCAATACTGGACTTGTCTTTATAATTAGTATTATTCTCTTATTTCTCTGGTGGATTATAGTATGGCGACGCAGATCTCGACGTCAAAATAATAATATAGTCAGTGCTGGGAATGATGAGATAGCAGTTCTCGAGCGAGCTCGAGCCATCTTATTTGCTAAAGAGGCGAATCGAGCAGTATCAGCCCTCAAAAGTAAAACCGCAGTAAGTAATTCAACTGGCAAAGTAACAGATACTCTTGTCATCAAAAAAGTAATTACCAAAAAAACTAGCCCCAATGAATCAGTCGCAACGGTCATAAAAAAACCAAGAACAAAAGTAACGAAACCTATTACCACTACAGAAACTCTATAGTTGCAACTCTCATAAAACTCCCAACAACTTTGGGAGTTTTTTGAATATTAAAAGTTACTAGGATAACTCCTTCACATTTTTGATCTTTGTACATTCCATTCCTTTTGGAATTTTTCATTCATAACTTGCAGGGATCACCGCATGAGTGAATCAGAGTTTCGCAGCTTCCATGAGTCTACGATCCATGAACATTACATTTTTGACAACACCCGTGAGGGATACTTCCCCGAGATAGATAGTTTTTCGGAGGGGCTTCTCTCGCTTGCTACTCGATATCGCTGCGATACATGCGAGGTCGACTCCAGGCTCAGATACCTGGATACCACGAGCAATATTGAGATAGACATCGTAGTCCTCAAGCTTGGTACTCGTAAATTTACTCATCACAGCAATGAGGAGATCGAGCTTGCCCTGAGCTACTCCCCGAGCTGATCTCTTAGGATATCCGAACTTGGTATGTGTAGTGAGTGCTTCTATCTCTATGAGGATAGGACGATTGCCCTCTATAGTAAATGTAAGAGCGGAACCTGAGAGCACCGATCCATCAGAATCAATGAATTCCATACCAGGATTTGGGAGATCGATGAGTCATTTTTCTTCCATACGAAACAATCCTACACTATCTGTGGGACCGAATCGATTCTTCAGGGCTCTCAGTATACGATAGTTCTCCGTACGAACTCACTCGAGAAATAACACCACATCCACCAGATGTTCGAGAGACTTGGGACCACCGATGGAACCATCCTTCGTTACATGCCCAATGAGGATGATAGATTTTTGCATTTTTTTGGCTATATGCATACACATCTCAGTCATGATACGGATCTGAGATATACTCCCCGGAGAACCATCAATAGATGATGATGAGAGTACAGATAGTGAATCTATGATGATGATACTCGCAGTTGATCGCTCCACTGTGACAAATATAGAATCCCAGTCTGACTCTGTCAGGAGAGATATATTTGTATGATTGACACCGAGTCTGACAGCTCTCGCACTGATCTGACCGATATGTTCCTCTCAGGAGATATAGAGTACCTGTTGATCTCGACTCGCATACCACTCGCTCATCTGGAGAGCGAGAGTAGACTTCCCTATTCCTGGTTCACCAGAGAGTAGTACTAGAGATCCTGCAGAGAGACCGCCACCCAGAACCGCATCGAGCTCACCTGAGGAGCTCGGATACCGTTCCATTTTATGAGAGATAGAGAGTGGATCGATCCCTTTGGTTTCGAGGACTTTTCCATTTCAGATTTTGGACTTCCCTTTTTGTACTGTCGACTCATGGAATGTATTCCACTCACCACAAGTTGGACACTTGCCAGTCCATTTCGGTGATGTTGCTGAACATGATGAACAGATGAACATGAGCAATATTGGGTTAGAGATAAAACTCTAGTACGGGATTTTTTTCTTATTCTTCTGTATTAGTTATTTCCTTTTTGATATCTGAATAAGAGAATCCTTTTCTGAGCAGTGATGCTATCATCTTTTCACGGATCTTTTTATCATCTGTATTATAGCGATTTTTATATTTTTGCACTTCTTTTTGGAGATTATCTACATCATTTTTTTCTACCAATAATTCTGCTATCTCATCTCGGAAATAGGGATATCGAGAATTGAGGAGAGAAGAGATAATACGTCGAGACTTGCCCCGCTGCTCAAGTGTCTGGATCTGATTTATAACACTTGTTTTATTGGATTCCCAATCATGAATCTCCATATCAAATGCCTCGATCTTCTCGAGTATTATCTCTTTTGGGAATTCTTTTTTCTGGAGTTTTAGGCTCATTTCTCTTTTACCCTTCCCGAGTGAGATGAACGATCTCATCCACATATCTGCCATCAGTGACTCATCATAACCATTTTCAGCGAGGAGGACTGCTGGATTCGGGCAATTTTTCTTCTCGAGATATGTTCTCACCTTGCGTCTGGATGGGGCATATCTGTTGATGTAATTAGCAAGACGAAGGGCTATATTCATGAGTAATATTGACGTAGGATAAAAGATATGATATACTCTATTCATATCTCATAAAAATACAAATATGACTACCGATATTGCAAATATGGGTCCCCATGCTCTCGCATCCTATCACTCTCGTACACTCGCACTCGAGTCATTCTGAGTAGATCCTAGGGCAATCAGCCTCTATAGAGCTCAAGATAGATCACTGGCGAAAGAGAGTCGATCGAAGAGGGCTCTCATGGTTCAAGAAGAACATGCGATCGTAACTCTATAAATACATATTTTTTATTCTCCCATCCCGAGTACTCGGGATGGGATTTTTTATTTGTATTTGACTTATTTCTCTCTCTCTCTGTATACATTATAGGTATCTTATAAATTTCAAGATCTATGTACACCTCAGACTCTTCCAGTTCCCAAGTTACACAAGCAATACATGCATTGGAATGACTGACACGGAAAGACTTATCTCAGATTGTGGAGACACTTGCAACCTCAAACGATAAAGAGGTTCTAGGAAAAGCAAGATTAGAAGTACGAGCAATACTTGATGGTATCAATATTGCGATTGTCAGATCTTTTATGTATAGACAAGAATTCATGTGACTCATAGCAGCATCAAAAAAAGAATGAGACCCGATATTGCAACTTGAGCGAGAGTGGGAAGTTATCAAAAATGCAGGAAAGATAGCTATTGAGGCATGAGAAGATGAGAAATATACTGAGATGCTCGTATGGATGATCACTGCAGCAGCCAAAGAAAAACAAAGGAAAATTCTTGGACGAGATACTGTATTTGTAAAAGAAATACTAACTCAGGAGGAAAGTAGAAAAAATTTGCTCGCACTGACAGCGATAGTCGCAGACAGTTATGATCAGTATTGAGAAGATTTTAGTGCAACTAGACTCACAAGAGAAGAGGAAATCCGTGGAATAGAAAAAGCTGCAGAAAGTGTAAAAAATAAATGAGTTGCTATAGATCTTGGCACAGCCAATGGCTCCATCGTGAGAAAACTTGCAGAACAGGGCTTTGAGAAAGTGTATTGATATGATGTATCACCGGATATGATCCGTGTTGCTAACCAGCTCAAAACTCGTACCAGTGAAACACATATTGAAATAGATCTCAGTACAGGAATTCCTATGAGTGATGCAAGTGTAGATTTTCTTGTTTCAAGCTTTGGATCCGCTGGCGAAGTCCATCCAGATATCATCCATGAGGTCAATAGAGTACTAAAACCAGGAGGAAAAGCATGGGTATCATTTTATAATAGAGATGCCTTTGCTCATATATGGTGGCAACCTTGACAAACTTCTCTCGAGGTCATTTATAACCCTCTCGCCCAGATTCTTGAAGTACCAGTATACGATACTAATACTGGAAAAATGAAAGTCTTCAAAATACATGCACTCTCAAAAAGTATCACAGATATAGAATCTGAAATGCGTGGCACATGACTCCACATAGATCAAATTGAGAGTTTTCCATTACTCGCGACTATGATGCCTCCTATATTTTTTGAGGATAAGAGAAACGAAAAAGTAGCTATTGAGCATGATAGAGCCCATGGAAAAATACGACCATACAGGGGGTATTATCTTAATATTCTTCTTCAAAAACCTGAAATGAGATAATTTAATTATTTATTAATCTACTTATGAATACCACATCAACTCTCGATATCTCTGAATCAGAAAAAGAACAAAAACATATTGTACGAAATATCGATGATCTCGATCTCTCCACTCAAAAAGTATTGACTGGTATGAGACCGAGTGGAAAACTACACCTATGACACTATTTCGGAGCTCTCACAAATTGGCTAGCACTCCAGAATAAAGTAAAATGCCAGTTTCTTGTTGCAGACTATCATGTGCTCGGAGAGAGAACTGAGGATATCGAGAGGCTCAAAGAAAATGTTATGGATGTTGTCATGGATTGGTTATCTGTATGAATCGATCCAGAAAAATCAGACTTCGTAGTACAGAGTTATGTACCAGAGTGAGCTGATCTAGCTCAATATTTCTCTATGATCACTCCGTATAGTCGTCTCGCACAGAATCCAACACTCAAAAATGAAATGAGACAACTCGAAGAAAGTGGGCAAAATGAAGCACTTAGTCTTGGGTTCTTTGGGTACCCAGTGAGTCAGGTGTCAGATATACTACTCCCTAGGGCTAATCTCGTACCAGTATGAGCTGATCAGATTCCTCATATCGAACTCGCCCGATATATTGCTAGGACATTCAATAGGAAATTCGGGAATGTATTCGAAGAGCCACGAGCACTCCTCTCTCCAGTATCCAGATTGGTTGGGATAGATGGCAATGACAAGATGAGCAAGAGTCTCTGAAACACTATCATGCTCTCAGACTCTGCAGATCGAGTCAAGGAACAAGTCATGAAAATGTATACAGATCCAAATCATCTCCGAGTCAGTGATCCGTGAAAAATAGAGTGAAATGTCGTTTTCACATATCTTGATATTTTCGAATCTGATAGGGAAAAACTCGCAGAAATGAAATACCAATATCAGAAATGAGGACTTGGTGATGTATTTATCAAAAAACACCTCATACAAATAATGAATAATTTCTTGGAACCAATCAGAGAGCGTCGAGCATATTATGAGGCACGCCCCGATATTGCCAGAGATGCCATCGAGACTGGTAGTGCACGAGCAAGGAAGATAGCACAAGAGACTATGGAGGTAGTTAAGTGAAAAATTGGGATTCAGAGATATTAATTTTCAAGTGCATATCTATACTCATAATAATTAACTTAATTTAGTTTATGAATCTTATCGATAACACTTATAAGTGAATACCATGAGTTATGCTTTTAGATTCATGAAAAGAATGACCAAATTTTGCAATATCAGCTTGTACTCATGGTGGAGAGCATGCAGGACTAAAGGTAATTAACTATTTAATTGAAACTCTTCACCTCTCTCAAAATCTCATGCAATGAAAGGTTTTTCTTGTACTTTCAAATATTGAAGCATACAAAAAATCTTTATTACTCGAGAATCCGGCATGAGCCAGATTTATTGAAGAAAATCTGAACCGATGTTGTGATCCATTAAATATGCAATCATCCCAACTCTATGAGTCAAGAAGAGCAAGGGAATTAGAATGAGTATTAAAGAGTATAGATATCCATCTTGACATACACTCAACATATAGCCCTTCAGAAGCCATAGGGGTTGTCACTCAAAAATCACAAAATTTAATTCAAACAATACTAAATGTTGATGCCATTTATCATAATATGTTACAAGTGCAAACATGAAAGCCATTTATAGCTATTACCGAGAGGCATGGTGGAGTTGGCATATGACTAGAGGCATGATGTGAGGACGATAATACAGGATTCCTGATTGGTACTGATAATGCAATTAGGTTACTCAGACATTTATGAATGGTAGATCCTTCATATGGGTCAAATTCTCTGTTGGAGAATAAATCAAATACGGTTATTCATTTATATTGATCCGTAGTACCACGAGGAAATAACTTCCAACCATCTAAATATTTTCAACACAATGAATTTGTAAGAAAATGAACAGAAATAGCTCAAGATGGAGACCATATGCACATAATACAAGAAGATTCCATAATAATAATGCCTCATCCAGAAAAGAATATACCGATTCTAAATAAGATGATCAAAAAAGAAGAATATTGTTTTCTCTGAAAGATTAATTAAGATACCAGTGCAATATCTCAAAAATCATTTGACTTTCTCTCTAATTAAAATAATATCGTATTATCTTACTAATACGATAATTTTTATACTAAAATAGTAAAAGAGCATTACTACTTAATATCTGAAGATATAGCAAGTAAACAATAACAATTAAATTTCATAATATGAAAACTACATTACAAAACCGGGAACAAGATTATCTTGGTAGCACTATGTTAGAAGCAAGATTAAACGCAAATAATACTCTTGCCGAAAAGCATATACAAGAAATAACTAATAGAGTAAGTAAAACCTTATGACTTGCACCGGTTTTAACATACGAAGGAATTATTTTATTGAATTCATTGGATACAAATCCAAAAACATTCACAGAATGATCCGATGCCTCACATGAACTATTTTTTTATAAAATCCACCGAGCTATAGAATTAGAAGTTTATCCGGAACTTCAAAAAGTAATACAATTAGCGAATGACACTACTATTTCTAATGAGACATCTTTATTGATATTAGATAGCATTAACTCAAAACTAGAGTTTGCTGTATGAAAAATGGGAGAAATGTACAGAAATTTCGATAAAGAATCATTTTCCAGATTTCGATCATTTTTTTCTAGTATACATTTCAGATCTCTTGATAATGAGAAATATCCAGGGCCAAGCTGAGCTTCCAGTTGTATTTTTCCAACTCTGGATATTTTACTCGGCATAGAGAAAGTCGCAGCACTATCAAAAAATGCACATGTAGTAAGACCCAGATTATCTTGAAGATGATACACTACAATTTCTGATATGGAAGAGGCTGAAGATGGAGTAGCAAAAAACTGAAACCTGTATGAGAGATATTCTAACAAACCTAACTTTTTAGAAGAATTAGATAGAGTAACCAATACCATCAAAAAATTCCGAATGAATCATCTATGAAGTGTCAAAAAATATTTACCAGATGTATTCCAGGGGCTGCAATGAACAGGTTGAGCTATAGATGTCCCCAAACATCTCTCAAATATTATAGATAATACAAAATCTCGCATATCACTCAAAGTACCTCAATTAGTAGAATAATCAAATTACTAATAGTAAATTCTTGACTTTAACTCTAAGGAAAATAATATCGTATTATCTCATTAATATATTATTTTATCTAATATTAATCTAAATGGAACAGATAAATGATACATTTGAACTCTATGACCTACGAGTTGAGCTCATAGCATTCCGGGAATGAAAGCAAATGACAGATTGAGCAAAAATCGGAGATTATTTCGAGGTGAGGTGAGAAAATATCTTTTTTCCTCCATGACAATGATTCTCCTTTTACAATCTGGCGGCTATTATCCCTCTATTGGCTGCAAAACAGAGAATAACTCATAACAATGATTGGATGACTACAGACTCAGATATCTCTGCTGTAGATATTCATTGCGGAGCAATATTTCGCATCTCTCGTATCGGGAAAACAATATTTTATCATCATCAAGTTTCTGGTGAAAAACTCAATAATAAAACCAATGAACTCTAATACTATTCCATCTTGTCATCTTCGAAATGGAGACTCCCACTCCAAAATAATACTCTGAGGATGGCAACTATCCGAATGACACTCGGATAATCAAGCTAACCCTATAGATATCTATAGAGCATACGTAGAAGCGGGTATAACTGCCATCGATTGTGCTGATATCTATACATGAGTTGAGGAGAGTATAGGAGAGAGCCTAGATACTATCTACTGATCTGGACATATACTTCCAAGGATCCATACAAAGCATGTACCTGACCTAGCAGCAATACAAAATAGAGAGATCACCGAAGAATGAACACGAACATTGATCCTACGATCGATACAAAGAACTCGAAGATCATATTTAGATCTGGTTCAATTCCACCAGTGGAACTATGAGATAGATACATATCATACATCTATAAAAGCCTTGAAAGATCTCGAATCTGAAGGTCTCATACATGGAATTGGTGTAACTAACTGTTCTGTAGACTTCTTGCTCAAACTGGAAGAAGATTGTGATTTTATACCTATCAGCAGCCAGAGCCAGTATAATATGATCGATCGCAGACCTGAAAAGAAAATTCTCACACATTGTGGGGAAAAAAATATAGCATTCTATGCATATGGGAGTATCATGTGATGACTCCTCACTGAGAAATTCCTCTGATCTCCTGAGCCTCAAGAACCAATAGAAAACAGATCTCTGAGAAAGTATCTGAGAGTCATATCAGATTGGTGAGATTGGGAGTTATTCCAAGAACTCCTGAACATTCTCGACACCATTGCTAAAAGTAAAAATGTGAAAATAGGAGATATAGCGATTGCATGGACAGTATGAAAAGTAGGAAATGGAGCAGTGATAACGGGTGCTCGCAATGCTACTCACGCGAGTGATATACAAACACCATTCACATTTACCTTGAGTGATGAAGACCTATCTCAGATAGATACTGTCTATCTGAGATGAAAACCAATAGAATGAGATTGTTTTGATCTCGAGAGGTATGAGCCACGACATAGGGATATTATGAAGTTCAATCTCAATACTAAATAATCTATATCAACTATTATCACTACTCACATACTATGAATCATACTGAAAAACTCCATCTCATCACTTCCCTACTCTCGCGGGTCAAACCTACGGACCTCGAAGGAGTTCTCATGGATATTCTCACGCCTGCTGAGATCGATGAGATTGCTGATCGTATCCGCATACTCCAGATGCTCCATTCTGGCAAGAGCCAACGGGATATAGCAACTGAGCTAGGTATATCTGTGACTACTGTGAGTCGAGGTAATCGAGTCCTCCAGTATGAGAACAAGGGAATATCGTGATATCTAGATTAAGTCCTGTATCGCTAACAATATGTATTTTCCTATCAGGATTATTGATAGATTTTTTATTTATATTTGACTTATATATCTTTTTATATATAAATTATAGACATCTTATAATTTTTTTTGATCTATGAAAATCACAAGTTTGGATGATATCAATTCTGGAGTACGAGAGTGGATGGATCAAACAGGGGTACGTAAGATCATAGCTATATCTGGCTGATCAAGTGTGGAGAAAATAGAATGAGCAAATGGTGAAATAGTAACATAACTAAATGAGAGTATAGCTGAATATGTGAATGCAGTAATAGAATGAACGCTCAGAAAACTACAAGATTATAGAGTGGCAATACTCACAGGAGGAACGAAAGGTGGAGTCCCAGAAGATGCACTTAAAATAGCAAAAAAATATGGATTAAATACCATATGAGTATATCCTGCTCGTGGAGCTAAAAATGCCACTAGGAGAAGAATATATAGATTGTGCTATAGAGGTAAAATATAGCATTCATATACTTTTCCTGAAAATCTTTATTTTGAGAGAAAATCTTGAACTTTTTTAGATGTACCATGTTCATCCAAATGATGTAATAACAGGTGTCGGGATTTATTTTGAGTATATAAGATATTTTGTGAAGGACTATCTAATAATAAAGAAAAATCATATATTTTTTTCCAATCTATTTGGGGATCATTTTTATCATGCATTATAAGAATCTGCTTTTTTCTTAGTAAAGAAAGATAACTGATGGGATTTATTTTTAAATCACCACAAGCAAATTTATTTAAATTTGCTTTGGAACATCTCCAGAGTTGATCATATACTTTTTCTAAAAAAATAGCGGTTTCTTGGAGGGAGGATTCATTTGTATCTTTTCAATGATCTTTCCAAGAGATAACAGGACTACAACTTATAATTTTTGTAATATCTGGTGATATAGCTCATGCACATAATGCCACACTTCATCAAAAACTTGCTCATATAATTCCGATTTCTTTTTTAGACCAACTTATCTGTTTACCTGTCCTTTCATTCATACCGAAACCAATATTAATAAAATTAATAACCAGTTGAATACTTTCAACTGCATTATCGAAAGTACATTCACCATCACTTCACCAAGTTCACAAATAATTGGGGTATATAAGAATATATCATGCCTTTAGTAGTTTTTGATTCCCTAGAGGGATATGATCATAGGGATGAGATGGACATCAATGACACATGATTAAAAAAGAATTCCTTGTCTCATGCCAAGATTTTGATTTTGACCAAAAATGCATTAGTATTCAAGATGCCTTGAAGGATGTACGATATCATATCATATAGTTTATTTTAATAGATAGAAAACTTATTCTAAGAATAACTTAGATTATTTTTCTTAATCTTTCTTCTGATCCAGCAGGACGATGATCATTGGCAATTGCCATAAGAACGAGTTCTGATTTAGCTTTTATGGCATGTGGTACAGATCAGGGTACCATATATGCTATTCACGGTTTTAGATCATAATCTATTCAATTGTATTCAACCCAACCATTTCCAACAAGTACAACCAAAATATGATCTCCTTCATGGGTATGAGTACCTACTCCTTTTCATGGGGCAAACCTAATAATATCTGCACCAAAATTTTTATATAATAACAATGGCCTTGCAGTACCCTCACTATGCATCATTTGGATATCCATTTCTCCAGAAATAGGCTGAATATTACCACTGACTCATATATTTGCCCAAACAGCTTGTTGTAAATCTTCCATACAAATAAGAATTATAGTTTAATTATCAATACACTAATGCCCATTCATTTTTTAACCATGGGAAATATGTGTTTAGTATATACATTACCTGTCAATTATCAATAGATGGATTATGTACCAGTCTACCAATATTTTTTAAAATATCTTCTTGATGGGGGTAAAATTGACTGAGTATATTTACTAAATGATCCGTATCGTTTTCAAAAAAATCTATTTTTTCAATAATCAATCAAAATGAAGTTCGAAGTAACTTTTTCATAACCCACCTACAGGCAAGTTTTTTAATAACTAGATCTTCTGTAGTCAAAAATTCTTTTATTTTCTGATCTATTCTAGAAATATAGTCGCTATTTAATTCTTTTCATAAATGTTTATCCAAATAAATATTATCAGGTAGATAGGGATCCATGGGTTTTCCTCATATATGTATTCCGAGGTTTTTTGTTAATAATCAATATACAAGCGGTTGATCCTGCAAATACATTTTTGGAGTAACGAGATCCAATCCGACATATGCGAAAATATCTTTATATAGTGTAGTCAATAAGTCCTGCAAAGTTATTATTGTATTTAATTGTGATACAGGCACTTCGTCAGACAAGAATATCATGATATCTAAATCAGAATATGAACTAGGAACCTTTCATTGGGCTACAGAACCGTACAGATATATAGAATCAACATTTGGATTCAGAATTTGAATAATTTCATCCTTACATTTTATAATTATTGGTAATAATTTATTATTCACAATTCATAATGAACAATTTCATGTTTCTAATACTCGAGTATTTTGATTAAGGCCTATGTGCATATGCTATATTCTTTTTGATAAAAAAGCTTTTTTCTGAGTATCCTTTCAAGTATATATGCACTTGTGATGTCATTTTGTGGTATTAAAACCTAATATTTCTCATCATTGAATAAATGTATCCATTCTCAAAATAGTATCATTATCATCTACAAGAGGTGCTTCTAATATTTTCCCTGATGCAACCAATTCGTTGACTTCATTGAGATTATTACAAGTTATAACTCGATTTTTCTGAATCTGATCTCTATGTACCCTCAGCATATTGGATCGTTCCATTTTCTCATGTATGATCATTTTTAATATTCCTTCAATATCAATTTGAGTCCATACATAGCTATTTGGGATCCTATATTCAAAATATCATTTCGCTGATAATCTTATATGTATGTACGGGTTTTGTGTATTTATTTGTTCTATAATTTTCTTGTTTCTTCTATCCCCATGTTCAAATGTTTGAATATTTTCGAATCGTAGTCAATGAAATTCAAGAGAATCGAATAATTTTGTAGATAATTCTGATCCACTATCAATACCCGTTATGGATATATGATATGGCATGATACTATCAGGCAAAATAATCTTATTAAGTCATCAAACATGAAAACTATGTAGTATACTGGCCATCAGCAGATTGTCAGTAAATCAAAAATGTATTACATGAGGATTTGTCCTGATTCCATTTTCTCACTGAGATTCCACACCAAATGCTTTTGTGAAAATATCTTCTTGTACATAAACCATTCATGAATGTAATGTTCTCATCAAGGGAGTTATCACATCCATACCAATTGTCATCTTTGAAACGGGCTTATTGGTTATTCCAGGGCGAGTACTCTCGATAAATGGCAAAGCTAAAATATCACCAATTATTTTTCTTGTTATTTCCTGAATCAATGGTACCTGAGCATACGCATTCTTCTTATCTTCTTGAATATTATGGCACTCTATATATGTATTTCGTTTTGATAAACCAAATGGAAATGGCTGATTGTATTGTTTTCTAAATGCTGGTCAAATATGTAAAATCTTTAAAGGGAGATCTTTGTGATAATTGATATATTTTTTCATTGCACCTGATACTGATATCTCATGTGTGGGTGCCAAAAAATATTCACCACCTCTGGAATTATTACTAGAAATTCCTTTTATAGGGTACAAATTCTTTCTTACAGGCATAATATTTTTTTCCATTATATCTACTCCATGTGTAGATAAGAAATCAGGAAAATGCCATTCATTATATCAATTTGATTCAAGGATTCCTCGAATTTTTTCCACATATAGATTTCTGATTTTCCAGCCATATGGATACCAAACAAACTCTCATGGAATACCAGTATTTTTATCTAAAATTCCAGCATCTTTATAAAGCATCATAAGGTACAGACATACTTAATAATTGGTTATATATGTATATATAACCAATTAACTTAATAAGTCAAAAAATTAGTAATTGTGTTATATATTATCTAAATGAACTCGGTATATCTGTTACAACCGTGAGTCGTGGTAATCGAGTCCTCCAGTATGAGAACAAGGCGATCTTATGATATCTCGATTAGTTCCTGTATCGCTAACAATATGTGTACAATCACAATACAAAATCCCTACTTCACATAGGGAATACTGGTATGTCAAAAATATCTGACCGTTTCAGATGGCTCAAGGATGAGGAATATAGTCAGAAAGACTATAAAATCAAGGAGATAATTCTATATTAATTTGACGATTTATACATTATGAGTTATTATGCTAGTAATTGAATTAATTATAATCCCTGCCATCATGCAACAGATACTCGATCGAGAAATAGAGTCTACTTCTCCAGAAGTATCTCAAAGATCTGGAATTATAGAAAGAACTGGAAAAGCCGTTAATAAGCTCGGAATTGTAGTGGCAACAGCTGCTGCTCTACATGGACCACTTCTTGCACAGAATGCGCCCTCAGCGAACTCGTCACCTTCCGCTACGCTCCAGGCAACAAAAGGGCTAGGGCAAGTGGTCGAGATTGGAGGGAAAAAAATGAGCTTTGCTGAGATTGCAGCATTGCCTGAAACAGAAAAAGACGATCTACTATCAAATCTTAAAGTATCGCAACAAGCTCGATTTCAGGAATGGCAATTACTGGCGGCGAATCAAACAGAGAGTAAAATTGATGGAAATATACAAGCGGCGAATCAAACAGAGAGAAAAGTTGATGGAAATATACAAGCGGCGAATCAAAGGATAGAGTCGAAAAAAGAAGCACTCGAACTATCAAAACAACTTGAAATCACTCTCGATGAAGTATTCGGAGAACAATGACTGAATAAGGTCACACCAGAAATAGTAGTAAAAAACAAGAAGCGATGAGCTATTATACTCTCAGCTCTCGCAAACCCGCTCATAGGATGAAAACTACCTCTCTCTTCTCAAGAAATGCTCAAGATACTTTGAGATAGTCTCGTAGCATGAAATAGTTCTGCCTTTGCTAGTCAAAGGATGGCTAATACTATGAAAGCTGAGATAAAAAATATACAGTAAGTTCCTACAGGAATGTCTGATGTTTGCATAAATTAAAAAATAATGATACCATAATGGGGTATCATTATTTTTATGTCTGATTTCCTCTCTACTCCATCTGGTATAGATACTACGGAGCAATCCGAAAAGAGCTCTACACAAACTCTCGATTCCCTCCTCCAAAAAGGAGGTATTCAAGTAACTCCAGTGGAATTATCACATATAAATGAAGTAATCCAGCGAAATCCATCACTCCTAGAGAGTATAAAAAAGGATATCCTAGTAATAGAAAAAAATCCGAACGAAAAATCTCGATTTGAAACAATGTATATAAAAGGGTTAGGGCAAGTGGTCGAGATTGGAGGGAAAAAAATGAGCTTTGCTGAGATTGCAGCATTGCCTGAAACAGAAAAAGACGATCTACTGGATAACAAACTATCAACAGAACAAAGTAAACAATACTTAGAATGGCAGAAATGAATGCAGCAAGCGGCGAATCAAAGGATAGAAGTTAAAAAAAATGTAGAACAAGCGGCGAATCAAACAGAGAGAAAATTAGATGTAGTATTCGATCTATCAATTGAATCAGTTAATAAAAAACTCGTAGAGAAAGTACGATCACTCATGGATCCTGGTGCCAACGAGTTCGTAAAGAGTGAACTCAGGCAGTTACAATCTGATCCCGAGAGATCGCCTATCACACAAGATCTCATCAGGCAGTGAGCAAATATCGAGGATATCAAGAGCGGTAAACTCAATTCCACTATCGAAGCCTATATCATCTCGAACAATGAAAGAATCCTGGCTCCAAAAGATCCGCAAAAAGCTCTAGAATTCTCTGAAGTTGTTCGGCAGATGCGTGAGAATATCTGAGTCCCACCCACACGAGAGAATATAGCTGCTTTCGCGTCTAGCAAAGTACTCGGACCTGATCGAGACAGGATCGAGAGTGCGATGTACGTTGCTGCTGATACTGGCAAATATGATCGTATAAAGTGGGATCCTGATACTAGAGAGATAATATTCGAAAATAATAACGGAGAGCGTCGGATCATCGATACTACCTCTATCCCTCCAGTCGAAAAGATTATGAAAAATGGACTCTCGATCCATCATGAAGTAGTAATAGAAAAAACAGATCCTCTCACAGAGGAACGAAAAAATATCGAAGGAAATATCAGAAATAATATAGCAGCTATCAGAGATACTCCCTATCTCGGAGCAATAATGGGGAATGTGGAATCATTCGATAAAGAATTCGATAACGCAAAAAAATGAACTAATACACTCGATATCCTCAGATATAGTCGTGAATGAGTAAGAAAGAAGTGAGAAGCCATCTATATAAAAATCCAAGAACTCGAAAAAAATGGAGAACAAGCTGAGGTTGCTCAACTCACGGACGGACTCACTATGATACGAAGACAACTCGAGCATATAGATGATCTACAGCAAAAATATAGAACAATTGCCCTACTCGAAAAGCAAAAAAATGGAGAGAAGGGATATGATGCATTCGATACAAATGCAAAAAACAATCTCGATTGGCTCATATATAACAGATTCGATCGTATGTGACCAGATGCTACAGAGATACTCTCTCGTATTATTGCTGAGATCAACAGAGAGCGCACAGCAAATAACCAGATAGATCTCAGTGAGCCCTTGGATACCTGAGTCGAGGGACCAAACCTGATTGGCATACTACGAAAACTCTGAGGAACACCAGATACGCTCACAGATGGTGAAAAATTACCAATATTCCAGAAAAATATGAGTGCAGCTCTCGTCTTCCCTTCCTCTGATTCACGGAGTATAGAAGCAATGATCCGAAATTAACCACCTCTCCTCTTCAAATCTAGAATACTATAGAAAGAGAATTATTATGAGACTTGTATCTATTGACAGGAATAAGAAAAGGTATACATTACCCAAATACTATATAAATATATGCGCACCTCCACACCACCGCCAGGCTGAGAATATCCTCAAAAATCATTTGCAAGCACATCCTCTCCACAAAGTCATATTCTCGGAATGTTTGAATATGGGTCAATTCGAGAAAAGCTATGATCTGTACTCAAAGATGATAGCAACTACTCAATTAGATCTACTATACCTCATTATTTTGCTAATTCTACTACCAAAGGATTATGGGAAGAAAAAAAAGCTACTGGTAAAAAAATTATGGCAGATTGTCAAAGCTTCTTTCCTAATCCGTTTCATGCTTACAAAGTCTTCGAGGAATGAAATCCTGAGCCTATACTTGTATTCAACAGTAGCACACCTCAAAAAGTTGCCAATATCATCTCTCAACAGAATTAATTAGACCATACATCCCCTCTCTTGGGGATTTTTCTTGCATTTCACAAAAAATAAATACAATGTCTATTGTATATTTATCATATTATATTTTCGTATGACTTTTTCTCGTATGCATCTTGGGATGCTGGGGGTGGTTAGTATCTTCACAGGCATTATCTCACCCGTGGTTCGTACGAGTATATCAGGCTTCCCTCTTCCCCTCACTGATCTTCAGATTCCTGCATATTTCGTACTCCTCGCACTCGCCATTATATGCATACTGCTTGCCGTGAGATCATGGTTCTGGGTCAGGATCTTTGCTGTGCTCGTATTGCTTTTGCTGGGGTATCTTTTTGTTATAGCCTTGACTGGAGAGGTCAGGACAAATACAGGTATACTCGCACCCTCGCTCTCATGGTGATGGGTGTTCCTCATTATTGGATCAGGTCTCCTCACGATCAGCATGTTTGGTGAGCATATACAATGAGATACTCCGACACTGTCAGATCATCTACTCGGTTGGCTCGCCTCTATTGCTGTCCTCGCACTCACTGGACTCATCATCTCGATATCTTATATTCCGATTACAGAACGAGCAAATAGGAACCGTGTGATAGAGAGCCTCCTAGGAACTGGATCAACTGAGACGCATTCAGGAATCATAATGTCGATTCCATTTAGCAGTATAGAAAAATTAGTATTCGATCGCAAACAAGATGCCCTATCTTTTTTTACAGCAAGTGGTACAGCGGTGGTATCTATACCAAGACATCAAGCCTATAATCAGCTCCCCTATGCCACTACCATGATTGGTGATGTTCACTATACGATCACTGCAGAGGGATTTGTAACCACTGATACAGGGAGTATCCTAGGCAAAGCTATACTTCCCCAATCTGTCGATCGTTCTATACTGATGTATTCAGGAAGTGAACTCCTCTCTCTGAGTGAGGATGGTATACATACTATGAGTGGCAAGTATACCAACATCCAAGATATCATAGCCACAAAAGACTGAAACCACACAATCTGGCGATCACGTACGGCTAGCGGCTATACGCTCTATATAGATGGTAAAGCTGTCGGGAAAGAGGAACGTATGATAACTCAGATATGAGCCTCATCGAATGGTAGATCTGTCATGGTACTCATACGAGAAGGTGATGGAAAGCAATATATACTGAAAAATGGGATCAAAATTGCACCCATAGAATCAGGATATATCAAAGGCACTCTCCGGATGAATGGAACAGATAGTATATATGCTATTGAGTGAACTGGAGGTATAGAGCTCATACATAACGGAATCCTCATGGATAGAAAGTTCGATGAGATCAGAGAAATATTTCTCGATACAGATGGTAGTGGGTATATGTACTTCTGACGTCCTCTCGGTGAACGCTCTTATTGCCTCTATACAAGGTATCGTGGTAATCTCTGTGGACTCACAGGATATATGAATCCTCATCAAGCTCCAGATTCTAGTATTATATATGCAGGACTCAAAGATGGTGCTTGGTGAATCTATCGTAATACTGCAGCAGTTATCCGTAATACGGGTTATCCAAACCAAGAAGATATTTCTCGCGATTATGTATTTTTCGACATTACCAATCCTACCTATTACCTCTTTATCAGATGAGATACGGATGGATATAGCCTTTACAAAAAATGAGCCTGGGTACCATGAACATGGAAGGATGTCTGACTCGATATCACATTTGGCTATGACAGTAAAGTGATCATGTCAGCGAAGGATGATAAATGATGGAGAGTTATCGAACTATAAAAAAAATACTCTACAAACCGTAGAGTATTTTTTTGAGTGCTTCTTTTTTATCAGGAAAGAGTCTGGCCTCATAGAGTATTGGCAGGAGATTCCAGTGATGATGAAAACGAGGCTCAGATGAGAGCTCCAGAAACTCATCGAATGATACCGTAAACAACTCAATGCGTTCACCTCCATCTCAGATAATATCCCCTATCTGGATACAATCTCTTGCAATATAGTAGTGCACTTGAGTATGCACATTATTGGTACCGTAATATACCATCCATTCTATGAGTATTTCACTAGTATATCCTGTTTCTTCACGCAACTCACGAAGTGCACATTCTATAGGATCCTCTAGGGGAGAATCAAACGATCAACCTGGGAGAGATATGAACTCAGTTCTCCCAGGCTGTTCCTGTCGGGTAAGTAGGATTCGCCCATCTGGTAATAGAGGGAGGACGAATGCTCCATCGATGAATCTGATAAGTTCAAATCGCCTCATCGACCCATCATATACTTCTTGATCCCATTGATAGATATGTGACCTGATTCCTGAGAACATGAGCTCAGCATTTGCTGGGATTATAAATTTTGATGGCATGATTTTGGATGATTATATCTTGGGAGATATTCGCATATAAAGCGGCTCTCATTTTTCTGCTATATAGAAACTGCTTGGATGTATCTCTAGGTTTTCGAGAAGAGAGAGATTATCATCATATGGCGTATCTATACGAGTGAGGACTTCTCGCATCTTGAGATCAAAAAATGGAAGGAGCATAATAGCTATTTTTCTGAGATTCGATAGGAGTATGAAAAGTATGTTCTCTAATTTTTCTATACCACCCTCAATCTGTATATCGACTTTCCAAGGTGCATTTTCCTCGACATATCTATTTATCTCACTCGCATACTCGAAGGCAAGCTCAAGAGAACCCTTGAGATCAGATGAGTCCATTAGTGAATTATATTTTTGAATTTTATCTATTCATACTTTTCATACAGTCCCGTCAATATGACCTCCTATTTTGAGAGCCAGTGCTATAGCACGATTGAGCAAATTCCCAAAATTATTCGAGAGTTTTGCATTGTACGTGAATATCGCTTGTTCTTGAGAGAAATCACCATCTTCTCCAATAGGAAAGGCGGTGAAGAGATAGAGAATCAACATATCTCGAGAATATTCTCATATATATGCTACAGGATCGATCACATTTCCGATAGACTTTGACATCTTTTGACCCTCTACTGTAAAAAATCCAGTAGCCAAGAGTTGATGAGGTGCCTCATATCCTGCACTCCAGAGCATAGCTAGCCAATATATTCCATGGAATTTCAATATATCCTTACCAATCACATGTATGTCAGCTGGCCACCACTTCTTTTCATCATCTTGTACTACGGTGAGATAGTTGAATAGGGCATCATACCAGACATACGTCACTTGGGATACATCAAATGGAAGAGGAATACCGAACTTGTTTGTTTCTCTGGAAATCGAGAAGTCCTCGAGCCCACCACGCACAAACTCGATGATCTCATTATATCTACTGCGAGGCTGTACAAAATCAGGATGCGACTCATAAAATTCGAGAATCTGATCCTGATATTTAGAAATCCTGAAAAAATAATTTTTCTCACTCAATTGATCGAGTTCTCGATTAGGATGATCTGCACAGCGTCCCGAAACTATATCAGTTTCTTTTTTGAATGTTTCACATCATACACAATAGAGGCCCTTGTAGACTCACTCATAGATATCTCCAGCATCAAAAGATCGCTGGAGCACTGACTGGACAAACTCATGATGACGAGGCTCAGTCGTACGAATAAAATCTGTATATCGGATTCCTAGAGTATTCCAGACTCATCTGTGTTTCTCCCCCATCATATCAGCATAGTCCATAACCGACATATGAGCATTCTCAGCTGACTCAACGACCTTCTGTGAGTTCTCATCAACACCTGTGGATAATCTGGTATCAATGAGCTGGAGACGAGCATATGCCGCAATAGTATCCGCAATGAATGATGAATAAGCATTACCAATATGTGGAAGAGCATTGGAATAGTAGATCGGAGTCGTGATATAGAGCTTTTTTTGCATGAGAGATTGGATAGATATGCTGATTGTAGAGAAATATAGAGATTTTTCAAGAAAAATTTTGACATTTCGACTAAGTTTCATAATATGCTGGCGTTCTCTCGATGAATTCGATATCAGAAATGGTTCGAATCCAATTCGGAAGCCATCCTAGTATATTCCCCGATAGCTCAGCGGTAGAGCAACCGGCTGTTAACCGGTAGGTCATTGGTTCGAATCCAATTCGGGGAGCCAT
>JAYTZT010000015.1:0-56520 GCA_043741945.1 Candidatus Altimarinota bacterium | reverse complement strand
GTGGACTCGATAGTGAGGATCCATATAGATCTTCGTACAATATCAGAGAGTGATGGTACAATTGGCTCACGGGAAATCTCGGCCATCATACAGCACATCATCTGAAGGGGAGTCTACATTGGTCACTACTTCCAGAGTTACATAGAGAGATCGAACACAAAATTGATCCAAAATATTATAAGAAGTATAATCTCCTCTGGTATTCGACTCCAGAAAATGATGAACATCATATCGGTCAGACTGCTCAATAAATGACTAAGGATTATATCAATCCTTTAAAAAACGCTAATATATCAGTTCCTCCGCTTGTCGGCCAGCTATGTGGATCACCTCCATAGGTCGGATAGTTCTCACACCAGACGACAGGACTGCCTGTTGAGCAGTCTTTCCACTTTTGGCAAGTGAGTGATCCTATCTGGATGTTCTCAGTGGTTGCACCACAGGTGTTCGCAGTACGCATCACTCGCTCAGTAGCTCTCGCCGTTGCAGGTGAGGAGAGCCGATCATCAGCATTCTGATATATGAGAGTCCCTGTCGGAGTCTGACCGCATGGGGTAGTCCAGCCACCACCTCCCACGATACTCATAGCATGGATCACATCACCTCGCACACAGGCGAGTCGAGATGCGAATGACGCACCGAGTGAGTGAGCTACGACGAATATATTGGATCTCTCGATACAATAGTTATCACCTATATCTCGGATAATCGCATCAAAGAATGTGACATTCTCTGGTGCACTCCATGATCTCGTTCCACCTCCAGCATCCAGACCAGCGGGATAGGCGACAATATAGCTACTCTGACTCCCACTACGACGACCTCACTCGAGTCCCATATATCATTGTACCTGAGTATTTGAGTTGGTTCTCCCGTGTATTGCCACGATTATACCTACGGGATTACTGGCAGAATATCCAGGGGGAATAGTGAGAATATAAGATCTGAGTTTTCCTGAGACCTCTACTGTAGGTATATTCCCGAGACTGCCAGGTTTGGTGCATCACTTTGAGAAACTTTTTATGGGAATTTTTTGCTGAGTGTATGCTCGTATACTTAATATGAGTTCACTGGCCTTACCTCGTGATATGGGTGTTATGAGAGAGTAGCTAGAGGTATCGAAGATACCATTTTTATTTGCGAATTCTCTATACGCGAGATACCATGGAGTCGAGACAGTAGGAGTGAGACCATAGAGACGTAGACCTATTGCTAGTGCCTCGAGTGCGGTAACGGGTACATCAGGACCAAAACTTCCGTCAGCAAATCATTTCACGATTCCTAGTCTTGCACCTTCGCAGATATAGGGATGATACCACATAGTTATTCCAACATCGCGAAAGCATCGGATTTTTGGTGTATTGATCAGAGGGATTCATTTAGTCTTGAGAAACACTTTGAGAATCTCCGCTCGTGTGATTGTCTTATCACCTCCAAATGTACCATCTGCAAATCCACTGATTATCTGTTCCTCTGCGAGGGTATTGATAGAATCCCTGTACCAAGAATATTCAGTATCTGAGAAAAGAGCAGAGGTGCTCTCGATGCCAAATACAAAAATGAGAGCTAAAGATACCAATATTGTGTGTTTCATATAGATTCCTAAAATTTTAAGTCTACCATATTATTTTCATGAGTAAAGAAAAATATTCGTATTTCACTCTATTTTCACTATAATAGTATTATGAAAAAATCCTTTCTTACTCTCATATTCATGAGTATTTGTATATCCTCATGTACTATCCAAGAGCCTATCCCAGTAGTTTCAGCTCCCAAAAATACTCCTACTATTCTCGCCATTGGGGATTCACTCACTATCGGTTATGGTTTGCCTGAATCAGAGAGTTATCCGAGTCAACTCCAGAATCAACTCAATGTTCTGGGTTATAACTATATAGTACAGAATGCAGGGATTTCTGGAGATACGACCGCGAGTCTCCTCTCTCGTATAGATTGGATTCTCGAATGAGAAAATCCGAGTCTAATTATCCTCTGTATCGGAGCCAATGATGCCTTCCAGTGAAAATCAGTGGCAGATATCGAAACCAACATCCGAACGATAATCGAGAAAATCCAAAATAAGAAAATACCAATTTTATTCGCAGGCATGGTAGCACCATACAATCTCTGAAAAGATTACCGAGCAGAGTATGATAGCCTCTTTCCGAGACTCGCCAAAGAATACAATCTTCCCTCTATGCCATTCCTACTAGAATGAGTCGCCCTAAAATCGAATCTCAATCAAGGTGATCGTATCCATCCAAATAAAGCCGGATATACTATTGTCGTGGCAAACCTCCTCAAAATACTTGAAAAAGAAAATCTGATAACAAAGTAATCACTTCATCTATATATGCGATATCAGAAACTCGATGTCATACGAGGTGGAGCACTCATAGGAATGATTTTATTCCATGCGAACTATATACTCGAGGAGGTTTTCTATATTCAAACACTTCTTTTTTCTTCACTATTTTGGTATATTCTTGGCAAAAGTGTTGCTATTACATTTATTTTTGTTTCTGGGATTTCATTTTTTCTCTCAGTGCAGGATAAGAATATAGACCCTATTATCCACAATGCTCTCAAGAAGTGTTTTATTTTGACTGCTATTGCAATTTCTATTTCGATCATTACCTATTTATTTTTTTATGATCAGAGAATATCTTGGGGGATCATTCATTTTTTTGCTATTGCTACTCTAATAGGTCTTATATTTGTGCGACTTTGATCTTGGAATATATCTATCGGTATAGTGTGGATCATATTCGGCTACTCTCTGAGTCAGATGAGCATAGATACAGATCTCCTCATACCAATTGGACTCACACCGATGGACTACTACTCGGCAGACTACTATCCTATATTCCCATGGTTCGGGTAT
This sequence comes from Candidatus Altimarinota bacterium, assembly GCA_043741945.1. Lineage (GTDB taxonomy): Bacteria > Patescibacteriota > Gracilibacteria > BD1-5 > UBA2023 > JABFSX01. The sequence goes on along the minus strand of JAYTZT010000015.1, from coordinate 53,636 downwards.
TATTTGATTGGATATGGAGTCGCATCTTCGCTTTATCGTTACTGATATTTTGCTCGTATATTCTCAAGTTCAGTTTCTATAATGCAACCCATAGCCTTTATTGGGAGATATTCTCTCCTCATCTATATCCTACATGTTCCGATTCTCTATGTGGTGATGTGGATCATATGGGGATAAGGAAGGCCTATTGGGGATGTTAGGATACAGGGAAATTCCAGTTAAAGGTTTTTGGCTTGACGAAGACTTATACTTTTATGCGTAATGATGACGGACTATTTAGCTTGGTTATCTTATATTCACATTAAATAGATATCCTACCAATGCTGTTAATCCCATTGCAACTGTTCCCCAAAATGTAATTCGAATAATTGATTTACTTATACTCGAGCCTCCTATTTTAGCGGCGAGTATACCCAATATGCTTATAAACAAAATTGTAAAACCATATAAAAAATACTCCATACCATTTAACGGCAAGAAAAGAGTTACAATAAGAGGTAATACTCCACCTATGGTAAATGATATACCCGAAGCAAATGCTGCTTGAACTGGATTAGCTTTACTTATTTCATTTAGTCCCAATTCATCTCTAATGTGTGCTTCTAATGCATCATTTTCAGTAAGTTCTTTTGCCACTATTAATGCAGTTTCTTTTTTAAGCCCTCTTCTTTCATAAATTTCACTTAATCGTTGCAATTCAATTTCGGGTGTTTCTTTTAATTCTATTTTTTCTCTTTCAATATCAGCTTTTTCAATATCTGTTTGCGAACTCACAGAAACATATTCCCCCGCTGCCATAGATAGAGCACCTGCTACTAATCCTGCCAAAGTTGCTAGAATAATTGGCTCTCTTGTATTGCTAGCTACTGCAATTCCTATAGCAAGACTTGCTGTTGATATGATACCATCATTTGCACCAAGCACAGCTGCTCGTAACCAATTACTTTTGTGTATGAAATGATTGTCCAAATAATCATTCTTTTTTTCGGTCATTTTTTATAATATTAAAAGTAAATAACTCAGTATTTTGATAGACTGATCGACATCACACTAAGGAAAATAAAAAAACTTTCCTAAAATTTTTCCAAAAATATTATAATATTCATATATCTCTATATTAGAGAGTAATTTAAAGAAGAAAAGAAATATGCTATTTTAAATACTTACTATTATAATTATACTATTTCCATTCTCATTTGCAATACAATTGAGATTCACTTTTCCTTATTTGTTTTCTCTCATATATTCATATAATATGAGCTCACGCTACAACTATATGATATCTCTTCAAAACATCTCCAAAACCTATACTTCAAAAAATGAAACTGTTGTACTTTTTACAGATCTCCATTGGCAAATTGAGACTGGGAAATACGTTTCACTCATGGGTGCAAGTGGTGCTGGTAAATCTTCTATCTTGTCTCTCATTGCTGGGATTATCCCACCTGATAGTGGGAAAATATTGATCGGTAATATGGATATAACGACACTCAATATGGATGAGATGATCAGCTATCGAGGGCAACATATTGCATTTATATTCCAGTCATTTGAGCTCATTCCCAACTTGACTGTCGAGGAGAATATCGATCTCGTTCTCGATATTTCTCATGCACCACGTCGGTATGAGACAAGTGTGATCCTCGAGAAAGTATGACTCAGTGGAAAGGGGAGTCGTTATCCCACGGAGTTATCAGGGGGAGAGCAACAACGGGTAGCTATTGCTCGGGCTTTTGTGGCTGATGTCGAATATCTCCTTGCGGATGAGCCAACTGGGAATCTCGATGAAGGTAATGCAACTCGCATCATGGATCTTATCGATACTCTACATAGAGAAACGGGCAACACGATCGTGATGATCACTCATGATAGAGATATCGCAAATCGAGCCGATTATATCTATAGGCTTCATGGTGGTATTTTGCAACTTTTATAATAACTATGTTCAAGCTTTTTGGTCTCATTTTCATTCGAAATATTCGCTCAGTTATGACATTATTTTTAGTCATTCTTCTCTCATCAACTTGATTTCTAGTGATGCGAGAACTGACAACCAATATAGAAAATCTGGTAGCAAAAGAGACTCAACCTATTTTTGGTGCAGATATCCGTATTTCCCCCAAATCATATATCACTGCTCCTATTATCGAAACACTGATACAGTATTTGTCTGGTTTTGTGTATTCCTATGCAGAACGGACAGAGTTTTCGACTACGCTCATAGACCGAGAAGGCAAGATATGACTCGTGAAGGTGATAGCCTATAGTGGAACATATCCACAGAAATGAATTCTTAAAATGGAGCCATTCTCGGGTGCAACTTTCTCTGGAGGATATAGGGCAGCGTCGAGTGAGCTCATAGACCGATTCTCGACTGGTGGAGCAATTATTCTGGATGGTCAGAGGATAGTGGTATCACATAGGATTATAGAGTCCAGTGATTTTGGATTTTCTTTTGGACAGGAAAACAATCTCATAATCCTCCCCAAATCGGATCTCTCAGGATCTATGCTCATATCCTCAGGATCACGGCTTGATCACGATCTCCTCCTATCATTCTCGGATGAATCAGATATTGACTGAGTAGCAAAAATACTTAAAAACAGCCCAAAACTTTCGAATTTCCAGGTCCGTACCTACAGTGAGCGTTCTGAGCAAACTTTTGATATCACAAAAGAACTCACGAACTATATCCTACTCATCCTTGTTGTCGCTGCTCTATTTGCGGGGATCATTCTTCGTTCTGCTCACGAGAGTCTCTTCGCAAATCTGTCCAATACACTCCGTATCTTTGAGATACTGGGTTTCACACGCAGCAGGCAGATCACTATATTCACTCTGCTCTATGGATCTATTATTCCTATTGCCTTTATACTGGCTATATTGCTCTCATATACTATTATTCTCGCTATTCATACTATCCCAGCGGCGAAAGAATTCTCATTTTTCTTTGCTCCAATTATCTTCACACTTCAGATCATTTCCCTCCTGATATTCACAGCATTCGCTCCAGTATGGATAGAGAGGCTGGGACTCAGATTACCCATCACACCCAAAATTCCAGAAAATATCCGAACTGCCCTACTGAAATATGTACCATTTAGTTGAATCATCCTCTTTTTGGGAATCTGGGGAATCATATATATCATATTCGAACGATTGGTGTGGAGTTCTCTCATAACCTTCTCTGGACTCTTCGTATTTCTAGTTATTGGAGTATTACTCTCTTACTTATATAGATATATTTATAATCAGAGTTGATGACTCAGAAGATGGTACTTTTCTATATTTGACGGTGTGAGGGCTCTTATTCGTCCAATGACACCGAGCATTCCTATTACCATATCACTTATATCCATCACGAGTTTTTTCGTTCTATTTTCTCTCTTTTCTCTCGGATTTCGCGAACGACTCTTGGTTGATACTCGTGATTCTGCGAATATATATGCTATCAATATTCTGGATTCAGATCTTCCGAGGCTTGAATCTGTACTCTCATGAGCAGAGATCTACAGTATCATCCGCTCTCGTATATCTCGCATCAATGGTCGGACTCTCGAAGATCATCTCGATAATAAAAATCCGACTGGTGAATTCACTCGAGAGTTCAATATCACGACCAATACACTCACATTTCCGATTCTTCGCTGACATAGCGAGCTCAGTGCCGATGAGGTATCGGTAGATGATGAGTTCTCTCGTCAACTTCATGTTGATATCTGAGATACTATCGAATTTGCTCTTTCAGGGAAAAAGTTTACTCTGAGAGTTGCGAATATCAGGCAGTCTGTGCGTGAGGGATTTCGTCCATTTTTCTATTTCTCATTCCAAGCAGAGGCATTTAGAACCGCTCCAAAAACATATTTTGTCTCGGCATATTCGACAGACATAGAATCCTGGAAAAAGATGATACTCGAGAATACAGGTCCACATGTGACATTTGTAGATATCGAGAATATATTGCAGATTGCTCGAGATATTTCTCTGCGTATTCTCTCCGTCATATTTCTATTTTTCATTTCGGTGAGTATATTTGGTATTCTCGCTATTTTCTCGCTATTTTCTCGACTCAGTGCTATCGAATCTGCCAAACAGAGACTCTATTCACTATTCGGCTCATCGCCTCAGAGTACCCGAGTTTCATTCCTGACTACTCGATATGTTATCCTCGGAATCTCCTATATTCTCTCAATATCTATAGGTGTGTGACTCTGGACATATGTACTGAGGACTATAACACTTCTCGAATTCCAGTTCTCGTCATTGGTACTCACGGCCATAGCGATGCTCATCGTGTATATATTTCTTGCATTCGCTATCAGACCGAGAGTAGATACTACGAGATAGAGTTATACATAATAATATCCCTCCGAATCAGAGGGATATTATTATATGAATTCTATTTGAGATTCGCGTTGAGAAAACTGAGTGTCTTATCCTATATATCGATAGTCTCGCATGGTGTATAATTAGCTCCGAGCATTTACGAAACCGTATCCAAGTCTTGAGTAGATATCGATCAATAGAGTTGATAGTTCTATTGCATATATGTGAAATAATTCTTAAGTATTACAATTCAAAATAAATGAGAAAAGTCACTTATTTATTTCATGGGAAATATGTAGAGAAAAACTTACTTTTGATATAAAATCCCCTCAAATGAGGGGATTTTATATACATTGAGATGATTATTTGGCAGGCATCAATACCGTGTCGATAACATGAGTGATACCATTGCTAGAGATCACATCAGCTGTCTCTACCATAGCTGATCCATTGATCATCAGTTTACCATTTACTCGTGTGAAGGTAAGTTTTTTTCCTTCTACAGTCGTAAGAGTGAGTCCATCTGTGAGATCATCAGAAGTAAATCTTCCAGCTACTACATGGTATGTGAGAATATCTGTAAGAGTCTTTTTATTTTCAGGTTTTAGAAGATTCTCTACAGTACCTGCAGGGAGTTTCGCAAATGCATCATTAGTAGGACCAAATACCGTGAATGGTCATGCAGACTTCAGAGTAGCGACGAGTCCTGCAGCTTTGACAGCAGTAACAAGGGTAGTTACATTGCTTGCACGAGCTGCATTATCTACTATATCTTGAGATCTCACCATCATCTGTCCTCCAACCATAACACCTTCTTCTTTTTTCATCATAGAAGAGTTGCTAGAATCTGTCGTTGTAGTAGTACTCGATGTATTGGTAACAACTGGTGTATTCGTGCGAACTGTAGTATTAGTCTGACTTCTTTCTGTAGTGCTATTTGTACAACTTGCCAAAAATAATACTGATGCAAGAAATACAACGGGTACAAGTATTTTCTGTTTTTTCATAAAAAAAAAGTTAATGGATAGGAGAGCAACATAGGTGAATAAAATATCACAAAACTATTATAGTTAAACAATATTAAGGATATATTAACATTATATTTATTTCATACTAATTAGCAATTTTTTGAATTAATATTTGTATCCATTTGTAGATAGATGAAATTAGTTTTTCGTGATATAGATTCATAATTTTTTTCTAAATTTTATCTTCAATGATATTGAGTTCATGTTCTGTGAATCGTAAAATATACCGAATCATAGTAAGAGAGTAAAATAGAATGCTATTATTCTACACCAATTCTTACTTTGGTGAAAGAGTGTCTAAAAAGTTGTTTTTAGTATTTGAATATAAGTCAAAACAGATTGAGTAGGATATACACATCGCCTATCATGAATACAGATCATGTTGTTAGAAACACCCAAAATGTGATCGCAAATCAGAGGAACATATTGGTTAATCCTACTATTGCAGTGTTGGTGAGGATATGGGGGAAGAGATTATTTTTAATGGATTAGGATTTCTTGAAAATAAATATCATTTCTTCAGAGGAGATAGTATGTGTAGATTTTTCCCAGTCTATTTTTGTTGTTTTATATTTTTCTCTCGCTTTTTTTATGAGTCATCGAGATGAATCAATCCCGATAATAGAATCGGCATGCTCTCAAAGCTCAGATGTTAAGAGTCATGTTCTACAACCAAAATCCACAATGTTTTTTGCTCTGATGCTCGATACGAATTCCTTATAAAATCCCAAATATCCATCTACGGAATTCACCAAATCATATACAGATGTAAGTCGGGGATGATGAAATTCTTGATAATTCCTATTAACTTTCATAATCGAATTTTTATAAATTAACTAGATTGCTTCACCCCAAGGGTACTTCCAATCCTTCGCAAACGGGCGCAACCTTGCAATGACAAAAACTATTTTCTCAATATCTTCTCCATCGCTTTTCATTTTGCGAGTTCATCCACGAGCTTGTCGAGGTATCGGATATTTCGCATGAGTGGATCCTCTATATCCTCGATACGATAACCACAGATATTCCCTGTGATGAGTGATGCATTCGGATTCATTTGTGGAGCTTCTGCGAAAAATGTCTCGAAATCCACTCTTTACTCGAGTTGTTCCATAAGTCATTCTTTATCATATCCTGTGAGCCAATATATGATTGTATCGACTTCTTCTTTGGTTCGTCCCTTTTTCTCTACTTTTGCGATATAGAGAGGATAGACTCTTGCAAAGGACATTTGGTAAATGCGGGTGTTTTGCATGGATGAGGTTTTTTAGTAGATGGATTGCTTCGTACCTCGCAATGACAGGAACTATTACTTCGGTATTTGTGAGATATCCATCCAGAAGATTTCCCAGATATGTCCATCGAGATCCTCGAAGTCACGACCATACATGAACCCATGATCATAGGTCTCGATTGTTTTCTTGCCACCTGCTCGGATAGCCTTGTCGAAAAAAGTATCGACCGCTTCGCGTGAGTCGAGTGCTAGAGCATTGAGTACTTCTGTCGTCTTATGTGCGTCAGAAATCGTTTTGTGACCGAGGAAATTCGAACAAAATGAATGTGTGAGGAGCATGACACTGAGATAGTCATCCCATATCATTGCCGAGGCATCTTCATTTGAGAAGTGCTCATTTTTTGTGAATCCGAGACCTTCATAGAATGTAGTAGCTTTTGGAAGATTGGTAACAGGAAGATTGATATAGAGTTTTGCTATAGAGAGAAAAAATAAAAAAATAAACCCGATTTATTATGTTGAGAATCCGAGAAATACAAAAAATCTATGAGAGGATTTTTCTGATTTTTTTCAAGGTATTAATATTTTTGGTGGCCACAAGTTTATAGATTTTCTATTATCTGAGCTTTCTCGCACGTATGATCTCACTCGCGAGGACGTTTCTCATCTGGGTACGCATTTTTACGATTTCTGGGTATGCGTTCCAGAAGTTTATTTTCTGTTCACGAATATTTATATCTGAGAAGTCCGATCAGAGTACAAAGAAGGTAAATGATTCAGCTATGTCCTCTTCAGGACTTGATGTGGCATATTCTGATACGAATTTGTTCGCATCGAAGGTGGTAGTTTTTGTATTTCACCAGAATTTCTTCACAAAATTATTCAGATATGCAGTTCAAGTCGTGCATCACTCGTAGGTCTTATAAGTGGCACATGTTCATATCGGAGTCATAAATTGGGTGATATTAAGTGTGACTATATGAGATAGCTCATGGATAAAAGTCGCTTTGCGTCACTTGGCATCCGAGAGCTTATGTGTCGGAAGATTGATCGACATCTTCCATTTACCGTTTCCATCATCATCTGAGACGAATGCGATCACATCACTCTTCGCATCTGCATATACCTCGAACTCCTCGATGAAAGTATCGGAGAGAGCATCTGGTGAAAGATCAGCTACTTCTTTCCAGAGATTCTGGTATTCACTCGTGTCAGTTCCACTTTTGCGTGTGAGCTTCTCACCACGAGAGACACTATAGAGGACCTTCGTATTCGCTGGAGTCGAGTCCTGAGTACCTGTCGGAGCGTCACGACCTGCACCTTCGAGTGAGTCGGTCCATCCTGAGAGTTCTGCCTCGATCGCATCCTGTGTCGTCTTACACTCGAGCTCTGTCTTACACTCGAATGAACAGACCTTCCTCATACTATCATAGTTCTCATAGGAGCTACAGTCACTTGGACCATCAGCATCAGTATCGTATATGATAGTATCCTCACCTCACTCTATGGCATCAGCATTCGCAGTATAGAGTCGGTAGATCCAGGTAGCGAGTTTCTCTCGGGTTATGGGCATCTTGTCTACATTCGATAGAGTCTCATTTGTGATGATCCCGAGTTCCTTTGCGAGAGAGAAATATGTGCTATACCAAGGTTTTCTACTCTCATCTTGCACCCCGTAAGCACTACGAATAATAATGGCGAGAGCTTGAGATTCTGTGATGCTATTGTTTGGAAGGAATAGACCATCTGATCCACGAAAAAGCTCATATTCACACGACTCGATGGTGTAAGATCGGAGACTCGCATCATAATTCCAAATATCAGAAAAATCACAGTTTTTCTCTGATTTCTCAATACCGATAAGCCCAGCAAAACTGACCATGAACTTCGCAGCTTCACCACGCGTGATCGAGTCTCGTGGACGGAAGTCTCATTCGAGAAAATATTTCGTCAGCTTGTTTTCTGTGAGCCAGGGGAAGATGTCGGTCGAAAACTCAGAGGCATATAGGCTATACATCTGTAAGGGGAGACTGATTATTAATATTATACAGAGAAAGATTTTCTTAAACATAAGTGAGAGTGAATATATAGACTATGCCAGTATAAAAAAAATATATACCATTGCAAAAAATTTTCAAAATTTCTAGAGATTCTCTGTATATTTATGCTATTAGCTTTAACCCTTCGATCTGCTTCTCTGTCGACTTACATACGAGAGGTAAAAATATTTCTTGACGATATTCGCGTAATCCCATTATATCTCTCTGGACTTCGTGAGCCAACGCACGAGATCTGTGAGATCCATATTTCCCACCTGCAAAGAACTGCAGAGATGTAGGTTTCAATTGGATTTGTACTGTATATATGTTATAATTATAATAACTTATTAGTTGATTGATTTTATTTGTATAATCAGTTTCTCGAACCAATGAGCATATCCAACTGATGATGGATGGAAATAGTCTTTTGCTAAATATACATCTGGCTGTAGAACAAATGGGTCTACAGAAGGTTCCTCAAAAATATCAACATAGACACCTCCATGATTTTCTACGATAGTACGGAATTTTGCATGATAATTTCGGGAGATAGCTTCATAGTATATTCCCATAATTTTTGGAAATATCTTGGCTCCCCCGAGATTTCCACAACTGAGTACGATGAGTTTTTTCGCTTTTGGGAGACTCTTTAGGAGTACCTCATAGTCTCGAGATACTATCTCGAGACTATGGAAGGCTACCATATCATTTGCCCCGATCTGGAGGAGAATATAGTCGTATTCTTTTTTCTCTACTTGTGCGAGTTGAGATCCTACATCTGCCACTGTAGCTCCTGATATCGCATGATTCTCGACTCTTGTGGCTCCCACATATTTTGCGAGTCTACCGGGAATACTGTCCTGTCGAGTAGTAGCTCCTACACCAACTGCCGTACTATCTCAGAGTACCAGTACAGATAATCAGTTACTGGAACCACTGAGAGTATACGGCTCTGCTGATGCGACGAGTCATATGGAAATATGTATATAATAAAATACCCTGCAGATTTCATAAACAACTATTATAGCGATAATTGCAGCGAGAATAATAAGGATTTTTGAGAAAGAAAAGGCGATCATAGATATGAGAGGATTTTATAGTATTTCTAAGAAGATTTTTTTGATATTACTTTTTTCTCATGATGAGTATCTCGAAAATATTTTTTCAATTGCAAATAGATATCATGATCTGTTGCTTTGAATCAATTTTTCTTAAAAATTGCTGCCGATTTTGCCTTCTCATTAGTGAGTGCATCTTCACACTGTGGCAAAATAGCATTTTCTTTGTTGAGACTTCCTTGGGAGTGTGGATAATAGAAATTATACCGATATTTTGAGAGATTCTGTATACTTTTTGAAGTTATCGAGAATTGATTGCCATCCTGATCGTTGTTCGTCTTCACTGTGAGTATTTTCGATTTCGAATGTTTCTGTGACAGTCGTACCGATTTCTGCTTTCGCAAAGTGTATCGTCACTTGTCTTCCATCATTGATGCAATATTCGATATATTTTGGTTCTGAGATGCTTGTATAGACTCCTACGAAATCAAAAGAAAAACTCCCGTCGCGGGCTGCCATTGTATATGAGAATTTGCCTCCGACATGGAGGTCGTTCACCGCTTTTGGACAATGCCAGTCAGGAGATGCTGTATTCCAATTTTCGATATCTTCAGGATTTGTCCAGGTTTTCCAGACCTGTTCGATCGGGGCATTGATGAGAGCTGAGACAGTAACAGCTTGCATAGAGAGAATAGTAAAAAATAAAGACTAGTTTCAGTATTTTTATATATTTTTATTTGGTATTTTCATCAGCTTAGAAATATCAGATAGTATTCATACGAGAGTAATTATAGAATTATCTTTCGAGATATGTTTTGAACATATCCATCATCTCAGTACTACCATCTTTATAGTTATCAGCAATTTCTTGCGAAATAGTATATTGAATCAATACTACTTTTGTGGTATTTTGGTCGATTTTTTCGAGAAAAATAGCTTTCTTTTATGAGACCAGCTTCGCTGCTCGGATATACACAGGTAAATTCTCTATTTTCATCGAGTACCTCGATACTCCCTTTCCAAATCATTTTCATATTATTCCATTCCATAATTGACCCATCTTTGTCATAGCAAGTATATCTGATATCAGAGCCTTCTTTCCAATTTGAGACTACCTTGATATCTTTCATTATTTTAGTAAGTTCATCACTATTTGTGATAGCATGCCAAACTTTTTCAATCGGTGCATGTATGATAGTTTCATAATTATTTTCGAACATATATAGTAGGGATTAGAATATATAATTATATTGACTTATTTTCTGCAAACATCTCATCAGCCTGTTTTTGCATATCTGCAAAGTTGATATCCTTCATATGTGTTCCGATAGACCACTTGTACCCAAATGGATCCATAATAGTTCCAGAACGATCACCATAGAACTGATCAGCTATCGGCATTATCATAGTTGCACCAGCATCTAGAGCCTGTGGAAAAACAGTTTCCACATCCTTCACATAGAGTGACAGTGTCACAGGATTTCCTCATATAGTTGTGGGACTCAGATTTCCCCATTCGGTATTCTCTTCAGCCAACATGAGGAGTGATCATTCGATCTCGATTTCTGCATGAGCAATGGTACCATCAGGCATAGTGATTCTTCCGATTTCTTTCGCTCCGAATGCTTTTTTATAGAATTCTATGGCTATGCTGCATCACTTGATTGTGATATATGTACTGAGACCGTGAGCTCCAGGATAGATATGAGATTTTTGCATAGAACTAAAAATAAGAAAATAAAGACTATATATTATATCTGTAATTATTTTTTTCATAGTTGATTATCCATTGGATTCAGAATTGATTTCTGAGTGTTCAGAAATAATCTCACCAGAACATCTTTTGTAGAGTCAGCTCTACAATAACATCTACTGACAGAACATCAAAGAGGAAATTAGCTTCATCGAAGCTGATATGATACAATGATATATAAACATTGTTTCCTTGATTGAGTTGGAATCCTATTGATCCAGGAGCATCAGTTCACATGAGTTTGCGTCCACCAAGGATAGGGAGGACCATATGCATAATTATGTTCTTATCTTTTTCTGCAATTGGTGGTACTCTATCTTTTTGAGGAATATCGCCCAATCTACTGATTCATCACTCGAACTCTCATCCAAAAACGGACCAATAAAACTCGAATGCTTTTTCTGTATTACGAGCAAAATTGAGGTACGTAGAGGTAGAGGACATATATATAAAAATAAAAAAATTAAATTCTATTTTAGAAGGAAATGAGTACTCATTATAACTTTTTTTTACCAAAATCAACCTATTTCAATTTGATTCTCTGAGTAACAAAAAACCCTTCCTGACCGAAGAGTTTTTCTTTAAAGCTTTTGACTGGAATCAAGGAGCTATTTCATGAGAGTAACATGACCAACATATTCTTTTTTCATAGCTTCTCGTTTCGTCTTTGCTTTTTCGAGGAGAGTAGCTCGCCCTGTTTGGATTTCTGTATCTGTCTTTTTACCTTTTATTGATCCATCCCAACCCTTTCGTTCTGTTTCGTCCTTTTTGACTTCTGGAGCTCCGAGAGTGAGTCCTTTTGAAATGAGATATTCTCGGATCATTTTTATGAGAGTATCTCGATCTGCAGGGGTGAGTCTTCCGATAGCTATACCGAGGTCATATATTTGATCTTCCACATTAGCACCAGTTTCACCTTTCATCATCCGTACATGAGGTCCACCACCAGGTCATCCTCATACTATAGAATTATTATCACTTCATCCTCTTTTTTGTACAGCAGGAAGGAGGAGTCTATTATTCGTAACACCAGTTCCCATTGTAGGCATTGGTGGCTTTGGTAAAGTAATATCAGAGTTAGATACTGGTGACATAGGTATGTGTTCATTATTGCTATCATTCTCTATTTTGATTGGAGGCATAGGCTTATCACTATTCGCTGTAGTTGACTGTGAAAGAGTAGTCTTTTTTATGTCGAGACATCGAGTTTTGGCCTCGCTTGTGAATGTATCACAGTTCATATCATGAATATATTTTATCTCCGTCTCACTGTAGATACGAGTAGTATTTCATGACGTTGTTACATCAGTACCAAAAGAAATGAGTGGGAAAGCTGTAGTCGCAATGAGTCCGATCATGAGTTGTGAACGAAAATTCATGGGTAAGAAGTCAGAAAATAAATATTCCCAAGTAGGAAACGAGAAATAGTATATACAAGTGGGAGTATTTATCAAATTTCTTTTGTCAAATATTTATGTCGTATAGAGATTAAAAATGGTTACTTAGTATAGAGTTTCGATTTGTATAAAAAATAAAAACAAATATGCTTGAGCATATTATTCTTATATTCTATTTCTATGCTACAGTATCTACGACTCGAAGAAATCAAGCTCTCACTAGGAGATGATGAGAAGATTCTTTCCGATAAAATAGTTAAAATCCTCCAAATCAAAAAAGAAGATATTATTTCTTATACCGTTGTCAAAAAATCTATAGATTCCCGAGACAAGCGAGATATCCTCTTTATATATAGTGTAGATGTAGACCTCAGGCAAAAAAATATCAATCTCAACAAGCCAAATCTCTTGAAACATAAAGCAAAATATATCGAACAATTTGTGTATGATATACCCGTTGTGCCTGCTCATGCTGAGAGAAAACGACCTATAGTTATTGGAACTGGGCCAGCTGGTCTTTTTGCAGGTCTAGCTCTCGCCAGAGCCGGACTCAATCCTCTCATTATCGATAGGGGCAAAGCCGTGGAAGGACGACTCAAAGATGTGGGAATGTTTATGAAAGGCTGAACGTTAGACAAAAATTCCAATATCCAATTCTGAGAAGGAGGAGCAGGAACATTCAGTGATGGGAAACTCTATACCATGATCAACGATCCTCGCAGCAAGTATGTATTTGAGGTGATGGTTGCAGCATGAGCACCAGAAGAGATCATGTATAAGGCGAAGGCACATGTTGGAACTGACAAACTTCGGATCCTAGTTAGGGAACTCCGAAAAAAAATAATTGCACTAGGTGCAGAAATCCGATTTAGTACCTGTATGACGGATATGGAAATCGTAGAGGGGAGACTGACAGCTATAATAGTAAATGGAGATGAGCGGATTGAATGTGATACACTCATCCTCGCCATCGGACACTCGGCCCGTGATACCTATGAGATGATCTATGATAAATGACTTGAGATCGTTCAGAAGCCATTTTCTATGGGAGTACGTATCGAACATGATGCCAATATGATCAACCGCTCTCAATTCGGTGATGCGTGTGTCAGTCCCAAGCTCTGAACAGCCAGTTACAAGCTCGTCACTCATGGCATTGATACGCGTACCGTGTATTCATTTTGTATGTGTCCAGGTGGTCATGTTGTTGCAGCTTCCTCTGAGGATGGTCGACTCTGTATCAATGGGATGAGTGAATACCGACAAAATAGTGGGATATCAAATAGTGCCCTGATGGTACCGGTGACTCCTGAAGATTTTGGATCATTGCATCCACTTGCCGGAGTCGAATTCCAGAGAAAATGGGAAGAAAAAGCTTTTATCCTCGGAGGAAGTAACTATCATGCTCCAGCTCAGCTTGTTGGAGATTTTCTGGCTGGAGTACCATCCACCAAAATCTGATCTCTCAAGACAACCTATCTTCCAGGTATAACTATGACATCGATATCTGAGTGTTTACCAGATTTTATCACTGCTGCACTCCGCAAAGCCCTCATAGATCTCGATCACAAGATCAAATGATTTGCTTCGCCAGATGCTATTCTCATAGCCATCGAAGCTCGCAGTTCGGCAGTCATACGAATCACTCGTGATCGAGAGACTCTAGAGTCTAATATACTCGGAATATATCCCAGTGGGGAAGGAGCGGGATATGCGGGAGGGATTACATCATCCGCTATTGACTGACTGATTGTGAGTGAACGGATTATCGCGGAGTATCTGAAATAGTCGGCTATAATAGATATTGTAGGAATTTGGAAAAATTTGCTACACTTACTCCCTTTATTGGATTGTCCATATTCAGTTCCAAAAATTATTTAAAGAATATATTAATTTAGATGGCTTTCTGTACTTTCTGTTGGTTTTTGATTCTCCATCGTACCATTGCTATTCTTGAGTTGGTATTTTTTCCATCTGTGAAGCGACCATTAACAAGTGCCTTAGAAAGATCGGATGCCGTTCCAATCGGATAGGGTGTTCCGTTACGGCACTCATTTCTAATTGCTCGAAGCAATCTGTCATCTATTTTTATTAAATCATTAGCAAAGATAGTTTCATATCCAATATGGATATACTGATAGTAATTTTCTTTGAAAAATTCAATCGCTTTTCCGTCTCTATCCTTTCCTTCATACATTGGAATTCTTTCCAGTGGTTTTTCTTGGGTCACCATTTCTCGTACTTCGTCTCGACGAGCTTGAACTTCTTCTTTGGTCAGTATCGGAGCAGTGTTTAGGGAGGAATAGATTATATTTGTATTTTGTGAAGATATTAATAATCCCCTTTGTTTCTCTTCTAGCATTTGGATTTCTCGATTTTGAGCTTCTAAAACTACATTCACATACTCCAAAATTTCATGTATAGTAGCTCATACTTTGCTTATATTATCTTCGACAGTCAAGCTCAATAGTAAATTTTGAACCTTATATATTTCTAATTTATTACTTATAGGACCTTCAGAAATAGTCTGAATAAGCCTATAAATAGCTCTATTCGGGCTCGATCACGTCGCTTTATGTTCTTGAGTGGGACTTGCTTAAGGTGATATCGGCATAAGGAATTCGATTTAAAACATATATCGTATAACGATATGCATAGAAATATATTTGTCAAATTTAATTTTATAGCTTTGAATATTGTCTGTATAAAAAAAAATATATGAGCTATCTTGTAAGAATAATTTTTGGATCTATACAATTATATCCCTCACAATTGCCTGTACACTGACCCTTCATTTCCATTCATTTCTATCGATCTCGATGATAAGTGACACGATATTTCCAGTTGCGAGTTGTGATTTTTTATCACCAGCATTCCAGAGGAGGAGTCGGAGAGAAGGATTCTCAGAAATTGAGATAGAGAGATGTTTTTCTTCTTGACCCAATGGTTTACTACTACTGATCGTCACGTCTTCGAGAATAAAAAGTGGTTTCGGATTCCCAATTCCAAAAGGTCTGAATCGATCTATATGTTCGAGAGTCGCTACAGTGATATCTGCAGGATTAAGGGGACATTCGATACTCAGTACTTTTTTCGGAAGATTAGTTATATCGTGTATATTTGCGAATTCCTTCCACATAGCTTCCTTAAATGAAGTGATTTTATTAGTTTCCATAGTGAATCCTGCGGCTTGACGGTGCCCACCATATCTGACAAAAAAATCCTTGCAAGTATCGAGGAGTTCGATCAGATTACACCATTCAGGTGAACGACATGATGCGATGGAGAGTTCCTTTCATTCGGTTGATCAAAGTGGAGGACTGTCGACAATAACAGTATCTCCTTTTCTAGAAGTGAGCGGATGATCATGTCCATTTTTGATCACTATTGTCGGTTTGTTGTAGAGTTCCGTGAGACGACCAGCTACGAGCCCGATAATACCATGTTCGAGATCTGGAGCATCATAGAAAAGTATTGGTTTTGAGGTATCTACATTTTCGAGCGCTTTTTTGAATTGTGATTCTGTATTTCACTTTCTCGTCTCATTGAGGTGCTCGAGTTCTCCAAAAAACCCATCAGTTCTCCCTTCGCCAGCGAGGAGCCAACGCAATGCTGTAAGTGGCGTATCCATACGACCCGCCGCATTGATGCGAGGGCCTATCTGGAATCCGATGATATCTGCATTTCCCTCTATTTGTTCTCGCCCTTCCAGAAAATTCCTAAGTCCCACTGATTCTGAACGTTGCATCTGCCGGAGCCCAAGTGTAGTTATAGTACGATTCTCTCCTATGAGAGGCATACAGTCCGCAACTGTACCGAGTGATGCAAAGTCAATATAGCGAGTGAGGGTAGCATCTATTTTTTCACTTTCCATACCAATTAGTATTCAGTGTAGGAGCTTGAATGCGACCCCAGCACCAGCGAGACTCGGGAAGGGATATATGGAGTCTTTTCTCTTGGGATTCACGATCGCGACTACCACTTCTGGAATAATATCTGGAACCGCATGGTGGTCCGTCACAATAACATCAATACCGAGAGATCGAGCATGATGAATCGGTTCGATATCTCTTGTTCCACAGTCAACCGTGATAACGAGACTCACTCATTTATCCGCGAGTTCATCGAAGAAATATGATTTGAGACCATATCCATCATGGACTCGATGGGGGAGACGATATGATACGAGACATCCTATTTCAGTGAGAAACTTCACGAGTATTGCAGTACTCGATACTCCATCCACATCATAGTCACCGAATATAACAATCCTCTCTTTTTTCACTTGTGCTATGAGTATTCGGTCGACAGCTTTCTGCATATCTGGCATGAGATAGGGATCATGAAGATGTCCGATCTGTGCATCAAAAAAAGTTTCCAAATCCTTGTCATCAATATGACGATTTGCGAGTAAAATCTCATAGAGATTGTCACTATATGGGGAGAGAATTTGTACTGTATGTCCACCCTGCGTTTGCATGCGTTTTGACTTTATTATTTTTCGGATTATACTCAAGTGAGTCCGTACACCAAGTTTTTATTTTTTTTCTATTTTACTATGCGTTCATCACTTATCATCATAGGTATTACTCTTATCCTCGCAAGTTGTACTATGCCTTGATCCAAAACTGAATCTCTAAAACCTGTCGAATACTCCACTACTCAATCTGATTCACCAGCCGCTAAATACTGTATCAAGAACGGTGGAAAAGTCTCGGTAGAAAAGAATCAAACAGTACCTACTATGGATCTCATCTATTGTACTACTCGTACAGGTGAGAAAATCGATGCATGGAAATATATGGATATGCAGACAATACAAACAGGAGCTACTATTGCGACAGGTCAGATACTCTAGATATTATATTTAGAAATTATTTCTAGAGTATCTCATACTATTTCACATTACTTTTTATCCAAAAGTAACAAAAATCTTTTTCATTTGTATGAATCTCCTTCAGATTTTTTTCATCATCTCAGGCATTATCATATTCCTCGTAGCACTCGATATAGCGAAACGAGAACGGTTCAATGCTCTACATTTTCTGGTATTCTTAGGAGTTTGAGGAGGACTCCTTATTTTTACAGTATTTCCTAATATATTGGGGAGACTGGGTCTTCTATTTGGCCTCCAGAGGGGAGCTGATGTACTCGTTTACGCTAGTATTATATTTTTATTTTATTTTGTTCTCCTCCTATTACGCAAGGTGGAAAATACTCGAGAAGAGATAACCAAGCTCGTACGTGAGATCGCCCTACATAATGCTCAAAAATAAAATCATATTCCTCATCAGATCCTACAATGAAGCTACCCGAATACGGGGAGTGATTGAAGGGATTATTGCCGCCTGATATAGCGAGATACTGGTCATAGATGATGGATCAACCGATGGAACTGAAGCATTTCTCTCTGACCTTATCACGAACAAAAATATATATTTCGTTCGTCATGTAGGGAATCGGGGTGCTGGTGCAGCACTTGAAACAGGATTTTCATATATCCGATTGCATAAGAGCGAGAAAGATTGGGAGTATGTGGTTACTTTCGATGCTGATGGTCAACATAGTATTGAGGATATGGATCATTTTATTAGAGCATTTGAGGCGAGTCCTATCCTAGATGTGGTTCTGGGTTCTAGGTTTATCATCAAAACCAATACTAATGTTCCATTTTTTCGGAGATTGACTCTTTGGTGAGGTATGATATTTACTTCTCTGATCTCAGGAGTTCATCTGACAGATGCGCATAACGGATACCGTATGATTCGAGTCGGAGCTCTGGATCATATACATATTACCATGGATGGAATGGAGTATGCGAGTGAATTCATCGATCAGATTGCATCTCACCAATTACATTTTACTGAGGTTCCTGTCAATATCCATTATGATGATTATACCCTCGGCAAGTGACAACGATATGGTGGACCATTGCGTATTGTCGCTCGTATGATATTCAAAAAATTCTTCTAATTCCTATGCAAACAATCATTATCACGGGTGGAGCTGGATTCATCGGTTCCAATTTCCTCTCAAAGTATGTACTTGCATTTCCGGGTATTCAGTTCGTCAATGTAGATATGCTCACGTATGCAGGCAATATTGAGAAGATATTTATACAAGCGAGAACCGGGAAGAATTATGCATTTGAACAAGTAGATATTCGAGATGTTTGAGCACTTCGAAATGTGTATACTAGATATAATCCAACAGATATAATACACTTCGCTGCGGAGTCACATGTGGATAATTCTATTCTCAATCCGCGACTTTTCACTGAGGTAAATGTTCTCGGAACGCAGAATCTACTCGATTTACATCGGGAATTTGGCATGAATCGATTTCATTATATTTCTACTGATGAAGTATACGGAGATATTCCAGATTCTGGATACTTCACTGAGCAGACACATATCGAACCATCTTCACCATATTCTGCATCAAAGGCTGGAGGTGATATTCTGACTCAGGCGTATGGGAGAACTTTTGGTCTCAATTATACGATCACTCGCTGTTCAAACAACTATGGAGCATATCAGAACAATATTTCCTTGATCCCACTTTTCATCTCTCGGATCCAAAAAAACGAAAAAGTCCCACTTTATGGCGATGGCTCCAACATCCGAGACTGGCTCTATGTAGAGGATCACTGCGATGCGATCTGGGAAGTGTTCACTCGTGCAAAGAGTAGGGCAATCTACAATGTCGGAGGGAATAACGAGTATACGAATTTAGAAATCACGAAAATATTACTTTCTGCTATGTGAAAAAGTGAAGATTTGATTAGTTTTGTTCCTGATCGGCCAGGTCATGACAAGCGATATGCGATTGATGCCAGTAAGCTAAAAAGGGAATTGGGTTGGGAACCGAAGGTTAAATTTGAGGAAGGGATAGAGAAAACTATACAATTTTATCTATAAATGTCATGAAAGGTATTATACTCGCAGGATGATCAGGCACTCGTCTCTATCCGATCACGATGGCCATCTCGAAACAGCTCATGCCGATATATGACAAGCCGATGATCTATTATCCGCTCTCTGTTCTGATGCTCGCAGGTATTCGCGAGATCCTCATCATCACCACTCCAGAGGATCAGCTAGGATTTGTCCGACTCCTCGATGATGGTGCACAGTGGGGTATCAATATCTCTTATGCAGTGCAGCCGAGTCCTGACGGACTGGCTCAAGCTTTTATTATTGGTGAAGAATTCATCGGCTCGGATGATGTCTGTCTGATTCTCGGTGACAATCTATTTTATGGTGATGGATTATCGGTACTCCTCATGGAGAGTATACGGATAGTCACACAAGAGCGTCAGTCAGTCGTATTCGGATATGAGGTATCTGATCCAGATCGGTATGGCGTTGTTGAGTTCGATCGTCAACATCAGGTAGTATCAATAGAAGAAAAACCCAAAAATCCGAAGTCAAAATTTGCCGTTGTAGGTCTCTATTTCTATACTAATGATGTTATAGAGATAGCCAAAAATGTACAAAGAAGTGAGCGTGGAGAGCTCGAAATCACTTCTGTGAATGAAGAATTCCTGAGTCGAAATCAACTCAAAGTCGAGATCATGAATCGTTGATATGCTTGGCTCGATACTGGGACTCATGAAAGTATGATGGATGCTGCGAACTTCATCTCTATTATCCAGAAACGACAAGGATTGCAAGTAGGATGTCCTGAAGAGATCGCGTATCGTGCTGGATGGATCACACCACTTCTACTCGAGAATCTCGCAAAACCGATGATGAAAAACGAATATGGAAGGTATCTTATGAATTTAATTAGATAATATGGCATTCAAAAAACTTCCTACATCTCTCAATGATGCCTATATTATCGAACCTCAGGTATTTTGAGATGCTCGTGGATTTTTTATGGAGACGTACTCAGAAGCTGAGTTTGCAAAAATCTGAATCGATGCAAAATTCGTCCAGGATAATCACTCTAAGTCGAAAAAAGGGGTACTCAGAGGTCTCCATTTCCAATCTTGAAAACCGCAAGCTAAACTCGTGCGAGTAACTGTAGGGGCTATCTATGATGTTATAGTAGATCTACGCCAAGAATCTTCTACCTTTGGCAAATGGGAAGGATTTTTACTTTCGGCCGAAAATAAAAATATGCTCTTCGTTCCTCGTGGCTTTGCTCATGGTTTTCTTACACTCGTGGATGATACAGAATTCCTCTATAAATGTGATGATGTCTATGATCCGGGATATGAGTGAGGGCTTATATGGAATGATACTGAGCTCTCGATTAACTGGCAGTATTATATGGATCAATATCGAATTGGTGAACTGGAAATATCTATAAAAGATCAAAAGAACTTGAGATTTGATGCATATATCAATAATCCAATATTTTAAGATGACTAAAAAGAAAATTCTTATTACGGGGTGAAATGGGATGCTTGCATACGATTTTATCCGAACACAACGTGAAAAATACGATATTATTGCAGCTGATCGAGATACGTGTGATATCACTTCTTTTGAGTCTATTTTGCAAAATATTTCACTATATGAGCCTGATATAGTACTCAATTGTGCCGCCTATACGGCGGTCGATGATGCAGAGGATATAGGGATGAAGGCTTGTTTCGATGTGAATACTCTTGGCGTTCGCAATCTCGCCAAGGCAACCTCTGTGTTCGGTGTGGAGCTCATCACGATCTCGACGGACTATGTATTCGATGGTAAAAAAGAAACTGGATATTTCCCAACTGATGAGTGTAATCCGATCGGAGCATATGGTATGTCGAAATATCTTGGGGAAAAATTGGCTCAAGATGAGAATCCTCGGACGATCATCGTGAGGACGAGTTGGCTCTATGGCGGGGAAGTGTGAACCTTCAAAAACTTCGTGAACACGATGCTTCGACTCTCAGAGACTCGCAGTGAACTCAAAGTCGTCAACGATCAACACGGTATCCCAACATCTTGTGTGGATCTCTCATTTGCGATCTCTGAGCTGATCGATCAGATTGAGGATCTCCTTGATACTGGGAAGAATATTGTTCATTTTTCGAGTGCTTGTGAAGAGGGGAGTATCACTTGGGCTGATTTTACTCGTGAGATATTTGATGGTATCTGAAAAAATATTAAAGTTATAGAATGTTCTTCAAATGAGTATATTACAAAAGCTAAGAGACCCGAGTGTAGTATTCTCAAAAATAACTCAATTATTATACTTCCTGACTGGAAAATAGGATTGGCAAGGTATCTTGCAAAATAGATTTGAGAAATATAGTTTTATCTATAAAATGCAATTCATATAATTTTTATAGCAATACCAAAACATGTCACAAATTCATAATAAAAAAGCACTAATAACTGGTATTACTGGACAGGATGGGGCCTACCTCGCAGAGCTACTTCTGTTGAAATGATACGAAGTTCATGGGATCAAGCGTCGAGCCTCATCGTTCAATACGGCACGCATCGATCACCTCTATCAGGATATCCATCAAAATGGGGCCCGTCTCCATCTCCACTATGGAGATATGACCGACAGTGCGAACCTCATCAAGCTCGTAGCAGATATACAACCAGATGAGATCTACAACCTCGCTGCACAGTCGCATGTGAAGGTGAGTTTCGATATGCCCGAGTATACTGCCAATACTGATGGTATCGGGACACTTCGTCTCCTCGAGGCGATCCGTGTGAACGGACTCGAGAAAAAAACTCGATTCTATCAAGCCTCTACATCTGAGATGTTCGGTGGAGTAGGATTCAATATGCCTGAGACGGGATATGTGGAGGAGTCTTCATTTTATCCTCGCAGTCCATATGGAGCCGCTAAGATGTACGCATACTGGATTACGATCAACTATCGTGAGAGTTACAATATGTATGCCTGCAATGGCATACTCTTCAATCATGAGTCTCCAGTCCGTGGGGAGACATTCGTCACTCGCAAGATCACTCGTGCTGTAGCTCGTATCCATCTTGGACTCGAGAAAATACTCTACATCGGGAATATGGACGCAAAAAGAGATTGGGGACATGCGAAGGACTATGTCCGTGGTATGTGGCTGATGCTCCAACAAGATGGACCAGATGATTTTGTACTGGCAACTGGAGAGACCTATAGTGTTCGCCAATTCATAGAGTGGGCATTTGCTGAGGTAGATATAGAGATCGAGTGGAGAGGGATAGGAGTGGATGAAAAAGGATACAATAAAACCACAGGTGAGTGCGTCATCAGTGTAGATCTACGATATTTCCGTCCTACTGAGGTCGATCTCCTCCTCGGCAATCCAGCCAAGGCTGAGAGACTCCTCGGATGGACTCGAGAATATAGTATCGCTGAGATGGTGGCTGAGATGGTGCGGTCAGATATCGATATATTCCGCAAAGAAGAAATCCTCAAAAAACACGGCTACGAGATACTCGCTCAATATGACTAATATGTTTATCGAAAAATCACTCTATATGGATATCCTCAGGAATATGCCGATTCCTACGGTAGATTTATTATTTCTGAATTTTCATAAACAAATCCTTCTTGGAAAACGAAACAATGATCCACTCATGGGAGTCTACTATATCCCTGGTGGACGAGTGAATAAGTGAGAGAGATCTTTTGATACAGCAAAAAGAAAAGCCAAAGAAGAGCTGGGTATAGTTATCGATCTATCTAGACTCCAGTTCTTGGGAGTATATGATGATATTTTTGAGAATTCTGCATTTGAGAGAATCAGTACTCATTGTATTCCAGTAACATATGTTTATCAACTCAGTTCAGATGAGGAATTAGCGTTATCTCTCTGAGATGCTCAGCATTCTGATCTTCAGTTTTTCTCTCTTGATGATCCGAATCTCCATGAGATGGTGCAGATGCGAGTGAAAGATTTGAGAAAATTATTAAAAGTATAAAAACTTTCTCGTGACAAGAGAGTTTTTTTTCATATACTCTCACTTGTATTTTTCACACGCAATTATGGCTATACAGCTCATCAAATCAGCATTCTATCACGAGATGGAGACACGAGCCAAGCTCTGTGAGTTTCTCTCTCGTCCAGAACAACTCAGTATCGGGAAATATTGCCGAGAATTCGAAGAGAAGTTTGCAAAGTGGCAAGAGAGAAAATATTGTGTTTTTGTGAATAGTGGGAGTTCCGCGAATCTCATTCTATTACAATCACTTCTCAATACCGGTCGTCTTCAGAAGGGGGATGAGGTGGGATTTTCTTCACTCACTTGGGCAACCAATCCTATGCCCCTCATGCAACTCGGATACACTCCAGTTCCTATCGATATCGAACTGGATACACTCAATGTTTCACTTGATAGTTTCAAGCGGTCTATCGAAGGTAAGAATATAAAGGCACTTTTCATCACTAATGTCCTCGGATTCTGTGACAATATTGATGCGATAGCGGACTACTGTGAGTCTCAAGGTATTCTCCTCATCGAGGATAATTGTGAATCTATGGGTACCGTATACAAGGGAAAAAAACTCGGAAACTATGGATTTGCTTCTACATTTTCTACCTACATTGGACATCATATGTCGACGATCGAGGGAGGGATGGTATGTACCGACGATCGAGACCTCTATATCAATCTGGTGATGACACGAGCCCATGGCTGGGATCGCAATCTGCCCGCAGATATCCAGGAGGAGATCCGTACCAAGTACGGTGTGGGAGGATTCTATGCCAAGTATGCATTCTACACTCTCGGGTACAATGTCAGACCCAACGAGATCAACGGATTCATCGGATCAGATCAGATGCAATATCTCGATGAGATTGTGACAATTAGGGAGGCCAATTTTCAGCGATTTGTCGAAAAAGTGAATAGTAATCCTGATTTTTATCCAATACAATATGATCATATAGAGAAAGTGTCGAATTTTGCTATTCCTGTCGTATGCAAGAGTCTAGAGATTCTCGAAAAATATAAAGTCAAATTTGAGAAAGAAGAAGTAGAGATACGACCGATTATCTCGG
Organism: Candidatus Altimarinota bacterium; assembly: GCA_043741945.1. GTDB lineage: Bacteria > Patescibacteriota > Gracilibacteria > BD1-5 > UBA2023 > JABFSX01. Next base: position 28,836 of record JAYTZT010000015.1, on the reverse strand, counting down.
GTGATATCACAGAACATATTTTCTGGAAAGAGGCATATGGAACACTGGATTGAGAGACAACAGCTCAACTCGTTCATCGTCAGGGGTTTTATTTTTGAAATAGTCCAGAATATACTGAAGAAGAGATTCAGATTCTCCTTAATCTTCTTGCAATATAAGAATGGAAAAAAATGCAAAAATCTATGTAGCTGGTAGTACGGGCCTTGTCTGATGAGCTATTGTTCGTCGTTTACAGAGTGAGTGATATGTCAATATTATCACTCGTACTCGCCTTGAGCTGGATCTCACGGACAAGGTTGCTGTGATAGCTTTCTATGAAAGTATGAAGCCAAAATATGTGATAGTATCTGCCGCTCGTGTTTGAGGTATCAAGGCGAATATGACCTATCCAGCAGAGTTCCTCTACGAGAATCTCGAGATCCAGAACAACCTTATCTGGTGAGCACATCTCTCTGGTGTGACCAAGCTCCTATTTCTAGGAAGTAGTTGCATCTATCCTCGCGAATGTCCACAACCGATGAAGGAAGAGTATCTCATGACTGGTAAGCTCGAACCCACCAATGAGGGATATGCAATAGCAAAGATTGCTGGGATGCGACTCTGTGAATATATTTCTCGGCAGTTTGGTAAGAATTTTATCTCTTGTATGCCAACCAATATCTATGGTCCTGGAGATCACTTTGATGCTGAGAGGTGACATGTGATTCCAGCGATGATAACGAGGATGCATACAGCGAAGCTTGCAGATGATGCCACATTCGGTGTATGGGGAACTGGATCAGCTCGTCGAGAGTTCCTCTATGTAGATGACCTCGCTGAGGTCGTACTCTATCTCCTCAATCACTATTCTGGTACTGATTTTCTCAATATTGGAACTGGAGAAGATGTCTCGATCAAAGAACTCACATATATACTGATGGATATCATGGATTATCATCCCAAAATTATTTTTGATACGTCGAAACCTGATGGTATGCCTCGTAAACTCCTCGATGTCACGAAGCTCACTGAAACGGGATGGAAATATAGGACTGATATTATTACATGACTAAAAAATACTTATGAATATTACATTCAACAAGTTCTCAATAATAATTCCCAATTATAATTGATGACAATTTCTCGAATGATGTCTCAATAGTATTTTAAGGCAGAGCTACTCAAATTATGAGATAATCATTGTTGATGGTAAATCAAATGATAATTCACATGACATTATTAATAAATATACGACACTTACGAATAAAATTATATGGGTTAATCAAATTGATAAATGAATATCAAATTGATTTAATATTGGATTATGAGCTTCTTCAGGAGCATATATTTTATATCTCGGAAGTGATGATTATTTATATGATAATATTCTGGAAAAAGTAAATCAATATATAAATCATATTGTGAATTATGGCCTCATGAACATGGATCAAGTGAATATATTTTGTGATTCTATTAATTATTTCTCAGAGCAAAATTTTTTCGATAAAAGAATTTTCCCTACTAAAAAAATAAGTATTGATAATCTTATTAGATATTGAAATCTAATTTGATTACAAAGTCTATTTTTTAATAGACAGTGGATTATCAAAAATGAACTTGATGAAAGTAATAAATATTCCATGGATTACGAAGTATATTTTCGAATGATTAATGACGGACAGTATTTTATTCATTTACCAGAAATTAATAATATTATTTATCATGGTTTGAATATATCATCTCGATTTAAGAAAGAAAGCCAAAAAGAGGCATTCCGTGTTTCATATGGTTATGTCAAAAAGCCTATACACTATATGTATATGGTAAAAAGATGGTTAATTTCATTATTATTTTAATTATAAAAATATTCAATATGTATAATTTTTTTTTAAAAATATTAAATTTTAAACAGGGTAATATTTTTATTCACCTTTTACGATATAGGTATTTTCTTACCTTTCCTCTTGTAAAAGTTGATTTTTGAGTAGAAATTTGGGAAAAAAAGAAAAAAATAATCTGAAAAAGATCGTGGATTCGAAAATGAGCTATTTTACAAGATTGAAATCTAACTATTTGAACAGATACTAATATATGACCATATTCATGTATATTTCCATGAGTATGAATTACTATTTGAAATAGTGTTCTTATGGGTCCACATGTTTGAATTTATGGATGAACACATAATTTTAAGGATAAATATAATCTTATTATCAGTCAATGAGACTCATCTCGATGAATTATTATACAAGATGACGTGTGGATATGAGCAAATGCAGTAATAACAGATTGAGTTGTGATTAAAAAATGAAGTATTATTGGAGCTTGAGCTATAGTTACAAAAGATACAGAAGAGTATTCCATTTCTGTTTGAAATCCTGCAAAGATAATTTGATATAGAAAATAATAATATATATGATTACTACAAAGATTACAGGAGGCCTCGGAAATCAGATGTTTCAATACGCTGTAGGACGTGCACTTTCTCTCAAAAATAATACTGAATTGAAGTTGGATGTATCAGTATTTGATACTTATCGACTCCATGAATATTCTCTTGAAAAGCTCTCAACAACTAGGAATTATACTACAAAAAAAGATCTCCCTTGGTATGAGAATGTTTCATCGAACAGGTATATTGATTTTATACTTCAAAAAATCAAGAGTCTAGCGGCTCCCTATAATAAAAATCATTTTCGAGAAAATGGTTTTGAGTCATTTAATGAAAAAGTTCTTACACTTCCTTATAATACATATCTAGATGGATACTTTCAATCTGATAAATATTTTCGAGAGTATGTAGATATTATCCGGAGTGATTTTGAGGTCAGTATTCCAGCTTCTTCAGAGAATGCTGAAATGATTAAGCTAATTCAGAATGTAAATGCGGTGAGTCTTCACATTCGAAGAGGTGATTACCTCAAAAATTCCAATACACAAGCACTTCACGGGCTCTGTAATGCAGAATATTATAAAAATGCAGTTGCATATATTGCAGAGAAAATTGAGAATCCTGTATTTTTTATATTTTCTGATGATATCGATTGGGCTAAGGAGAATATGAAAACTGGCTTTGAACAACATTATATTGACTTCAATGATGCATCACAGAATCATGAAGATATACGTCTTATGAAGAACTGCAAACACCATATTATTGCTAATAGTACTTTCTCTTGGTGGGGAGCTTGGCTCAATCCGAGTGAAGAAAAAATAGTAACTATCCCTTCAGTATGGTTTGCTGGTTATACCTATGATACTCGTGATTTATATCCAGATAGATGGATTAAGATTTAATTTAAAAAATATGAAAGTAGCTATTTTTTGGGATGAATTATTTAATAATAATAATTTTTCTAACTTAGATTTAGATAAAAACCTCAGTCCATTAGCAGAATTTACAAAAAAAAATGGTATTGAGAATACCATTTCACTAAATTTACTTCAAAAAAGAGAAGACAGGGATGAGTTTGTTATTTTTTGTTTTTTAACATTTTCTATTTTTAGTATCTCAGAATATCTTAAGATGTTCTGGAGATATCCAAAGAATAAAAAATATTTTTTTCTTTTTGAACCAAGTGTGATTGCCCCTATAAGCTACTGGAAAATTGTTCATTTATTTTTTACCCGAGTATATACTTGGCATGATTGACTAGTAGATAAGGCTAAGTATTTTAAATTTATTTGGCCACAGTCTTGAAATGGAATGAAAGATCCTGTCTCTTTTGCTCAAAAAAAGTGAATTGTACTTATGAATGCGAATAAATTTTCTTTCTGAAAATATGAACTTTATTCTTTCAGAGAGAAAATGATTCGCTATTTTGAAAAAGAAAAAATAGAATTTCATCTCTATGGGCCAGGATGGGGAAAGGCGAATCTGAAACAGCATATACTGAGGTATTTTCCTTACCCTTCATGGAAGGGGCGTGTAGAAGACAAAATTGGGACGATTGCTTGATATAAATTCAATATCTGTTTTGAAAATATGTCAGATACTCCTGGATATATCACGGAAAAGATATGGGATAGCTTCAAGGCAAAAACTGTTCCAGTATATTGGGGTGCGAGTAATATTACGGATTATGTACCAAAAAATTGTTTTATTGACTATCGAGATTTCTGAGATTTCGAGAAACTGTACAAATTCCTTTCTGATATGAAAGAAGATGAGTACAATCTCTATATCCAAAATATAGAAAATTTCCTCCAAACAAAAGATGCCAAAAAGTGGTTTGATAGGGATTGGGCACAAAACTTTCTTAATTCACTTAATTAATATATCTATTGAAATCACAAAAAAAGATCATTCTTATAACGGGTGGTGCCTGATATATCGGATCGCATGCTGTGGTCGCTTTCGAACAAGCAGGATATACAACTGTTTCTATCGATAATTTTTCCAATAGTACTAAACATTCGCTTGATGGTATTCACAAAATATTGTGATATCCTCCTATATTTCACGAATGTGATCTTAATAATGCAAAAATACTCGAAGGCATATTTGAGCAATATTTATTTGATGCCGTGATACACTTTGCCTCTTACAAGGCAATAGGAGAAAGCTGTCAGAATCCGTTTTTATACTATGAAAATAATCTAGGAGGATCTCTCGTCTTATTTAAGATGATGCAAAAGTTTGGAGTGCATAATATTATATTTTCGAGTTCTGCAAGTATCTATGATTCTGCTAATCCACTTCCGTGGAAAGAAATAGGAAAACTCCATGCGGCGCATCCCTATGGAAATATCAAAATTGCGATTGAATATTTACTCTGAGATCTTAGTAGATATCATGATTGGAGGGTAATTGCTCTGAGGTATTTCAATCCAATCGGAGCACATAGTTCATGATATATTTGAGAAAACCCACAAGGAATTCCAAATAATCTTTTACCCTATATTTTGGATGTTGCCATTGGAAAACGAGAATTCGTAGGAGTTTTTTGAAATGATTATGCAACACCAGATGGTACGTGTATTCGTGACTATATTGATATTAATGATCTAGTAGAAGCACATCTTCTTGCATATAAAAAACTTAATACCACTAGTCCAGGTATGCAAGCCCTGAATATTGGGGCAGGATCAGGTACGAGTGTCAGTGAAATTATTGCGATAGCCCGAGATATCACGGGAAAAGAAATCCCTACCCAAATACTCCCAAGAAGAGATGGTGACCTTCCTGAATTTTTTGCTGATACCACGCTCGCAAGAGAAGTTCTCAATTGGAAACAACAAAGATCTATTCCTATTAGCGTACAAACAGCATGGAATTATATGAATTCTATCGAAAAACACTCGAACGATCCATTAGTATCAATTATTTTACCGAGTTTCAATCCTAAAAAAGAGTGGATTGAAAAGGTAATTTGATCAGTTTTATCTCAAACCTATGAGAATTATGAGTTAATCATTGTTGATGATGCTTCATCAACCGGAGTGTTTTCAGAAATCCAAGAGTTACTTCTATCTGATTCACGTATTTATCTGTTTCACAATGAGAAAAATATGAAATTGGTATATACTCTCAATCGAGGTATCAGCGAGGCACATGGTACATATATTGCGAGAATTGATGATGATGATATCTGGTGTGACCCACTTAAGTTACAGAAACAGGTAGATTTTATGGAAAATAATAGTGAATATGCATTGTGTGGCACTGGCCTAACAATGATGGATCTTGAGTGACATTTTCTTGATAGAGTACTGGTACGACTTTCAGATAAGGATATACGTAAACACATACTTATGGATTCTCAGTTTGCGCATCCATCGGTATTGATTCGTCGCGAAGCTCTCGATAAGGTATGACTCTATGATAGAGAATGGAACTATGCAGAGGACTATGAGCTCTGGTTGCGTATAGGGAAGAGTTATAAGTTTGCGAATATCGCTGATAATTGTCTCTCCTATCGTATCAATCCTCTTGGTATCAGTAGCACTAAAACCTTTTGTCAAAAGTGGAAATGACTCCAACTTACTTGGAAATATCGTAATGATTATCCGAGATTTTATCTAGCAATGTTCCTCAAGATCCCATATCTACTCTTGCCGAAAAAAATCTCACTCTTCATCCTCAAAATCATAAAACGATAATGATCCCCACTCTCTCCATCTGTATTGCAGCCTACGATGTGGAATCGTATATTTTAGAGTGTCTGTTAAGTATTCTTGAATTCGAGAAAACGGTACATAGAGAGATCATCATTGTAGATGATTGCTCGAATGACACTACACTGAGCGTTATACAGAACTTGATAGCACAATATCCACAAGAAAATATAAAACTCATCCAAAATACAGAGAATCGTTGACCCGCTGGCAGCTACAATAAGGCAGTGGAGAACTCGATTGGGAAATATATCACTTTTCTAGATTCTGATGATTTTTTGATCGCATCTGGACTTGAGAAAAAAATAGAAATGCTCGAAAAAAATAGAGAAATTCAGATCATCTATGGGAATGGAGTATTTCACGAGAAGTGAAAAAATGGACTCCAGATCCAATGACATATTGTCAAACTATTAGAATGATCGATAGGTAACATCCACAAAAGACTCTATACTACCATCCCGATGTTATCTGTGTCTTGTAGTGTTATGAGGCGGGATTTTTTCGATCAGATCGGAGGATTCGATCCTCTCTGTCAGTCCAATGATTGGGTTCTCAATATTCGGATATTCCAGAATCTTGTCTCTCGTGATGCCTTCTCCTATGTGCTCGATCCTGTTTTTGCCTATCGGATGCATGGGAACAATATTTCTAAAGATCACAATAGGATGATCAATCTCCTTACTCAGGTAGTAGAGCGATATATCCCATCGAGATATCAGAATAGACAATATGCGAATATCTATTTTTTCACAGCTTTGAATCTGATTGTTCAAGAGCAGTACCGTGATTCTCTTAAGTCCCTTCGGCATTCTCTTTCTTATGAGTTCCATTTCACTCGTATATGTGTATATGTACTTGCTCTTGTGAGTCCAACTGCCTATATTGCGAGATACCTTCCGAATCTATTTATCTTTCTGAAAAAAATAGTACAAAAAATCTCAGGTTAATCCTTGAGATTTTTTACCCACCACTCATCTCCCTTCATTTTCTCTATCTTCTTTCCCATCATCCGAAACGGTATCCTCTCGATTGGATTGATCCAATTGCTGAGTCTGATGATATTGAGTATTGGATAGAGTATTTTTCTCATCATCTCCCATCCGAGAGTGAGCGTTGCATAGAGAGGAGAGTGGAGCTCATAGACTCTTCGTATATTCGCTAGAGTGAGACGATGCCAGCGGTAGCTATAATTAGCACTGGTAGATTTGATGAGATGGAGAGTGAATGTTTCAGCTAAATTATAGATTTTCTTTTCTCCATTACAGAGATTGTATTTGAGTGAATATGCATCACACATATATTCTATGGTTGTTTCATAGCGGAATTTCCCATCATTGCGAAATAGGAGTGATGGATGGATCGTATAGTAGTTTTCGGTATCTAGGAAATATTCGAAGTATTTCTGATCAACTTCATAGTACATGATTGTATTCGTCCCACAGCCGATATATTCTGGATGGGACCCCAGGAACTCGATTTGCTTTTCGAGCTTTTCCATCTTCCATATATCATCATGATCTTGGATAGCAATATAGTCTCATCTGGCCTGTTCCAATAGGATATTGAGTCCGTTGTATGGTCCAATATTTTTGTCGCTTTTTATGAGTCTGATTTTTTCACTTTGAGGACAGTATTGAGCAATATCTTCACTGGAATTATTATCGAGTATGAGGATCTCTGTATTTTGGTGGGTTTGATCAAGACAAGACATGAGAGTATTTCTGAGATACTCTCATGGATTATAGGCGACGATGAGAATGGAAATGAGAGGTTTATTTTGCATAATTGTCTATATATTCGAGTATATTTTTCTGAAATACTTCTTTCGAAAATCCTTCGGCATGTTTTCGTATGATTTCTCTATCGAATTTCATTTTTTCAAATCGTTCTATAACTTCGTTCAGTGCTTCGGGAGTTTGCGGAAAGAAGAATGTACCAGTTTTTCTGTCAATAACAGTTTCGAGAGCTCATCATTTTTCATATGCTATCACAGGAGTTCCCATGGCCATAGCTTCGATTGGTACAAGTCAGAAATCTTCTTCAGGAGGAAAGAGAAATGCCTTGGCACCTGCCATGAGTGAGTCTTTTTCTTCATTCGAAACTCGATATTTCCACTCGATATTAGGTTTGGATCTTGCTTTTAGTTCACGAAATAGGGGAGTATCAGTTGCAGTACAGAGAATGAGTTTCTTTCCATTTTGATTGAATGCATCTACGAGCAGATCGAATCGCTTGTACGGGATACAACGACCAACTCCGATATAGTATTTTTCGCGACTTCTATCATTGCGAGGAACGAAGCAATCCATTCACTGTTCTCAGGAAACTGGATCGCTTCATGCTTCGCGATGACTAAGCATTTCAACCCCAGGATATATGACCTCACTTTTTCTCTGGTAGTGCTTCTGGATTCTCATTCTCGTATTCTCCGAGTTCGCGATGAAAAAATCTATTTTTTGAGCTGCTTCATAATCCAGTTTTCTCAACCAATAGATCAAACGATTGAGGACGAATCTGGCGAGAGGATTGAAAACCCCGAATTCCATCATATTCCTATATTCTTCAAAGTGACTCCAATAATAGCGAGTCGGCGTGTGACAATAACAAAAATGGAGAGTATTTTTTCCTCTTTTTGTATAACCAGCATTTTTGGATTCTGCACTACTCGAAGAGATGATAATATCATATTTTGATAGGTCAAAACTGCGAAATGCCCATGGACGCAATATCCCTGCGAGTTTGTGTCTATGATTCAAAAATGGAATCCGTTGTATCCAACTTGTATATACTTTTCTTCACTTGAGCATCGGATGATTCATATATCAGACACTTGTATAGATATCCGCATCTGGATATATTTCCAATAGATGCGAAATCACGAGCTCAGCTCACCCGAAGTCGATGAGCCAGTCACAGATGATAGCGATGCGTTTATTGTACGTAGTCATTAAATTTTGTTGAGTTCTTAATTATTGCTACTACATACTCTCAAATTCAAACTATTACAGGAATATGACTATCATCTGTAGTATATTTTACTAATTTTGCATGTTTCAGAGTATCATTATATTCAATATCAGAATGAGCCCCTTCCTTATCCGCTACTGACTTAATTAGTTCAAAAATAGTAATATTTAAGTTGATTATTGGTTGTTTAATTCATTCATCAATTTAAATCAAAGTTTGTGATTTTGCAAATCAAAGTTTGAAAGTATAACTTCAATCACTTTTAGAATCCAATCTGCCTGGCATTATTGATACTAATCATTCTTTTAGGGATGGATTTCACTCTAGTAATTTAGTCCAATGTAACTTATGTAATTTGAATCAAGGTATAACTCTGATTAATAGAGAATTTTTATCACATAATAATTTTCTTAGTTTAGTAGATATTGGGCGATACATACTTTTGTTTCATTCGTAGAATTGCTTTATTAAAATTTCCAATGTTTTAATTGAATCTATAAAATCTAATTTTGATTTATCCATTTTTAAAATTTATTTCCCCAAATTCTATTGTTTTCTCATCTTTTTTCAATATTCTTTTCGTATGACTGACAAAAAACCCAAGATTGCTATTCTCCATGATGCATTTCTTTATCGTGGAGGGGGAGAACGGCTTGTGACCCTGATGGCCAAGGCACTTGGTGCGGATCTCATATCTGGATTTTTCTCGGATGGGAGTTTTGATCCTCGAGAACTTGGATTCACAGGAAAGATGATCGCACTCGGGAAGCCTGTTTTTGCCAAGGGATTGCGACATGCAATCCTGAAATATCGATTTATCAACAAAACTAAATTCCTGTCTGAATATGATATTGTCATATTCTCAGGGAATTGCCTTGATGCCGCACAGTATATAACAAAGACAACCAAAAAGATTTATTATTGTCATACGCCACCTCGCTATATTTTCGACTTCCGGGATAGATATATGGCTAGATTCCCTCAGTGGCTCCATACTATAGCTGATATATTACTCGATAGAGAGGCAAGAGCATATATACGAGAACTCGCAGAGATGGATCATATTTTTACCAATTCTCAGAACGTGCATGACCGACTATTATCCTTTTGTGGGTATGAGAGTGAGATTCTCTATCCTCCGACTGATGTGACTCGATTTGTTCCTGATAGTTCCGTACAGCCCAAAGACTATTTTCTCTCATTTGCTCGTCTTTCATCACCCAAACGAGTTGATCTTATAGTGGATACTTTTATGGAAATATGAGATAGACATCTCATCCTAACATATGGAAAAAATGACCCTATGCGAGATGAGATTCTGGCAAAAATATCAGGGAAGAGTCATATTCGAGCAATTGAGTCACCTGATGATATTGATCTCATTGCTCTCATACAATGAGCTATTGCGACTATATATATTCCGGTAGATGAGGATTTCGGTATGTCACCGGTTGAGAGTATGGCATGTGGTACGCCCGTAATCGGAGTGGATGAATGATGACTGAGAGAAACGATAGTGCATAACAAAACAGGTAAACTCATACAGATTCCTAGTACACCATTATGAATTCAGAATTTGAAAAAAGCTATACAAGAAACCCCACAGGAAGTATGGGGATCTATGAGAATTGATTGTATTAATCGCTCGAGAGATTTTTCACTTGAAAAATTCCAAGAAAGACTACAATCATCTCTAAGTTCTCAGTTCTAATATCTAATTCCCAATCTATGACTCGTCTCGCTATCACCTCTATGTACGCCAATCCTCTGCACCCTGGCCATATCGAGTGTCTCGATCTCTCACTCGAGCACGCTGATGAGCTCTGGGTCATCATCAACAATGATAAACAAGCTGAGATGAAGCGAGGGGTTAAGAGTTTTCAAGATGAGGCGTTCCGTGTGGCGGTGGTATGAGCACTCAAGAGTGTGAGTCGAGTATTTCTCTCGATTGATCAAGATGGGAGTGTCTGTGAGAGCCTTCGTATGGTCATAGATGAGGCAAAATCGACTGGAAAATATTCAGAGATTATATTCACCAAATGAGGAGATCGATTTGCTTCGGAGATTCCTGAGGCAGTACTCCTGCGTTCTGAGTGAGTCCGTATTGTCGATGGACTGGGTGTCAAAACCCATAATTCATCAGATTTCGTAAACAAGCTCAAAAACAAAGCTGATGAAAAAGAACTCGAAGCTAAGATTGCTGATCTTCCCAAAGAACTCACAGAGGGTCACTATCTCGAAATTGGAAATCGTCCATGGTGAGTCTACTATGTTCTAGAAGATAGTCCGCTCTACAAGGTCAAAAAACTCATCGTAAATCCTGGGAAACGACTATCTCTTCAATCACATACCAAGCGAAGTGAGCATTGGACGGTGGTATCCGGTGTTGCCACAATAGATATCCGTCATCCAGATTTCAAGGAAACCGAGCAGATTCGTATGCTCCGTCCAAATGAATGATGCATGATCCCAGTTCATCATCTTCATCGTCTTGCGAATACGAGTACAGAACCACTAGTGATTGTCGAGGTACAATGCGGTGACTATACGGGTGAGGATGATATAGAGAGATATGATGATGATTTTGGTCGTAAATAATATGAATTTTTTTTCTATTTCATTATACTGTGGAAAGTATATAGATTTTCTAGGATCTATAAAAAATTCTACCCAGAAAACTCTGGTATTTACTCCAAACCCAGAGATTTTTGTGCATGCTTCTCGAGATGAGTCGTTCCTAGAAATCCTCAAAAAAGCAACATACAATACTCCAGATGGAAATGGACTGTATGTGTGAGCTTTGATTATGCAATGATATGGTTTTTTTAGAGCCTGAATTCAAACCTTTTTTCAGAAAAAAGGTCTACAATCTCAATTCGGTGAACTTATCAAGGGGAGTGATCTCACCAAAGATCTCTTTCAATATTCAGAAAAAACAGATAAATCAATCCTTATGATTGATAGCTATCGGATTGTGAATCCTACGAATTCATTTGAGACCCGAAAAAAAGATATTCAATCAAATTTATTATATCTTTTGAATCAGAAATTCCCCGATTTACGTATTCGGCTTATTTTTGATGGCGAAAAAACTCCCAAAGAGATTGCCACATTGATAGAACAAGAGAGTATTTCTTTTGTATTTTCTTGTATCGGTATGAAAAAACAAGAATCCCTCCTCGTACAGATATGGGATTTTCTGCCAGAAAATACAAGAGTAGTAGGATTTGGTGTCGGAGCTTCGATAGATTTCTTATTGGGACTCCAAAAAAGAGCCCCGATCATATTTCAAAAACTATGATTGGAGTGGCTCTATCGCCTCATACTCGAACCCAGAAAACGCTGGAAAAGAATCCATATGGCTCTCATCGAATTCCCTAAACTCATCAAAAATACCTCCAAATAATGGAGGTATTTTTGATTGTTTCAGCTATTGGTTAGCTTGCGAAGCAAGCATCGAATTATTTCAGGAAAGACTTTATATAAAGTATAGCAATATTAGCATACTTTATTATATTGAATCATAAATTATTCATAGTCTCATTGTCTTTAGTTTCGTCAATTGAGTCTTTTAAAAGTGTTATTATACTTTTAAATAATGCATATATTTCGGCAATAACAAGGAACCACGGTAGTGATAACATTAATATCCATAGTATACTACTCATCGATACTTGAGGTCCTTGACTACTTGGTTATCCAATCAATCAGAAGACTGTCCAAATCCATGCAAAACCGATTGTTAGTATAATTTAAATTAACATCAGTAGAACCTCAAATATTTTTTTCATGGATAGGTTTGCATTAGTATTAAGTATTACATAACTTTACCACTTATTCTTGTTTTAAACAAATTATCTCTCATCCTTCATGAATATGAGTCCTTCGAGGGAGAATTTTTTTCCTCCGACCCAGACACCTGGTACCTTAAAGTCCTCTTCTCCCTCAAAAAATCATCTTGTCTCTCGTGTGAGTCCATCAGCGATGAGGAGTTTGAGTTTTCTCATCACTCCCATACGTTCCATAACATCATATACTCGGTTCACTCCATCAGTATAGCGAGTGTCTGTCATACGAGCGATCTCTTCGATACGTACTCCTGTGATTTCGTAGTCACCATCTTCTCTTTTTCGGATAGTACATCGTTTTGGATCATTCTGTCTCTTGAGATCATAGAAGTGAGGAATATCTTCGCCTCGGATAGTGAGAGTCTCAGCATCAGGACTCTGGATAATTCCGTCTTCATCTTCCACGAGTATGAGTTCTTCTTCTCTTGTATCAGGGATACGCTGGAGGAGGAGATCTTTGAGTTCATCAATACGGATATAGGCACCTGCTGATATGGTGAGATCTACTTTTTTCTGAATTGCTTTTTCGAATACCTTTACCATTTCTTCTAGTTGTTCTGGATCGACAAGTTCAGCCTTCGAGAATATTATGAGTTCATCCTTGTTTGCCATTTCTGGATTCCAGTTTTCGAGTTCTTTTCGAATAACTCGGTAGTTTTCGATCATCGCCTCATCTCACTCAGTAGCATCGAGGAGATGGATGATGATACGACAACGATCAATATGTTTGAGAAATTGGAATCCGAGCCCCTTACCTTCACTTGCTCCTTCGATCAGACCAGGAACATCCTCAATTACGAGCGAACGATCCCTCCACTCCATGACTCCGAGATTTGGTATAAGTGTTGTAAATGCATATGCAGCGATTTTTGGTTTCACATTTGTGATGGATTGGATAACAGTTGATTTGCCAGCATTTGGTAATCCGACGAGTCCTACATCAGCAACGAGTTTTAGTTCCATTTTGACCTCGCGTATGTCTCAAGTATCTCCGAGTTCCGCAAAATTTGGAGCTTGACGAGTACTCGAAGGGAAATGAGCATTACCAAATCCTCCCTTTCCTCATTCGCAAATCTGGAATCTCTGTCCAGGAGTGGTGAGGTCACAGATCATAGCGCCAGTTTCTGCATCGGTTACAATTGTCCCAACAGGTACCTCGAGGATCAAAACGGGTGCAGTAGCTCAATGACACTCTTGGGTTCCCCCTTTTTCACCGTCCTCAGCTTGTATGATTTTTTGATGACGGAATTTTCCCAGTGTGGTTTCATGAGTAGTTGCTACGAGGACGATATGTCCACCATTACCACCATCTCCACCAAATGGTCCTCATTTTGGGATATATTTCTCACGACGCCAAGATATGATACCATCACCTCATTTGCCTGCTTTTAGGGTCATTTGTACTTCATCGATGAACATAGGATAGAACTTAGGAATTATTCCGCTCAAGCGGATCAAAATATAGGATATGCGAGTACCACTACTGTATAGACTATACAAAAAATATGTAAAAAAGCAAAATTTACCAGAGAAAAACTTGCAAAATAGAAATTTTCTATATAATCCACCCATTCGATCTTTGAGGCATCCTCTCAGGTCCAAGTTCTAAAATTTAAGTTTTCTATTATGGCAAAAGGCAAGTGTACATACCAAGTTGGTAAGGCGGCAGAAGGTGGACGTACAGATTACGTCTATGCGGTAAATAAAAAGAATCTACCAGCAGGTGAGAAACTCAAGCTCCGCAAATATGACAAACAACTTCGTAAGCATGTACTCTATACCTTCAAGGATGTAAAGTAATATATCTTAATTCTGTAAAAAAATCTATCCCGAGTATTCGGGATAGATTTTTTTACATATTATATTTTATAATGTAGTCGTATGGAGTTCATATTCAGGGATAGACGAGAGGAATTCTTCGACTTCGCTTCTTTTTGTTCATCGCAGATCATCATAGTATTCTTGCAATGTTATGAGGCGAGCATCTAAAAATGCTCGCTCAGAATGTGATAAAATAACTTTTGTTATTTCTTCATATTTCATATTGTATTGTAGTAATTTGTTAACGAGCTTCTTACTGACTTCTATATCATTGGTTTTGCCAAATAGGTGTGTGAGCTTTTGAGATGTTTTCCCTCTTTGTTTTATCATAGTTATATCTTATCTGAGTTCCTTTTTTTTTGCAAATTCTTTTCCTTGCCAAGCCTGCATTTTTACTCTAAAAAAAAGTTGCGTTACAATTAACTTACTTTGTAGGTATAAAAATACTATTTCTCATATTTTTCAACATTTATCGAGTTTTTATTTGATTTCTTCGGCGTTTTATTTATACTCCCAATGCATTTTTTATATGCATTTTATTTTCCTTCTTTTTACTGGTCATAAAAAGATACTAACCCATAGGAACTATGAGACAATACGAACTCATGATGATACTCGATTCTGGACTCTCGGATGCTGATCGTGATATCCTCATATCAGAGATTGAGACAGAGATCGGGGCTACTGGTGCTATTATTACCAGTGCAGATCATCCAGGCGAGCGACAACTCGCATACCGCATACACGGTTCGACTACAGGGTACTATCTCCTCTATACGCTCGATCGTGAGGGTGGAGATTGGATTCATATCACGAATACGTTCAACATCAAAACGAGCATTTGGCGATTTATGTTTTCTAGAATAGATGAATAATCTCTAACATTTTTCGCTTATGCGTACTGTCAACAAGGTTATTCTCATTGGTAACATTACCAAAGATCCATTTATAAAAACTACTACCGCTGAAAAAAAAATTGCAACCTTCACCATTGCAACCAATAGATACTACAAGAGTGCAACTGGAGAATCCCTCTCTGATGCTGAGTATACCAATTGTGTAGCATGGGGTCCTCTTGCAGAACGATCTGAGCAATTCCTTACCAAGGGCAAACTCGTATATGTAGAGGGCCATCTCAAGACTCGTATAATCGATCGAGAAGATGGAACAAAGCTCTATAAGACTGAAGTCGTTGTTGATCAACTCATATTTCTCTCCAAGAGAGAAGAATGAAATGAAAACGCTATTGAAATTCCAGAAGTTGCCAATTTTGATGACTTCTCTGATCTCGATACTCCCAAATTATAATCCATAACCACTACTTGTATGGCAATTGCTAAAAAGAAGGTTTGTCCTATTGATGAAGCTGGTGTGACTCACATCGACTACAAAGATACGGTATTCCTCAAAAAATACCTGACAAAGTTCAATCGTATTATTCCACGATACTACTCAGGTACGAGTCTCCGCAATCAAAAAAAACTCGCAGTCGCAGTAAAACGAGCCAGGTATATGGCTCTTCTTCCATATGTACTCGAAGTCCGCGTATCATCTGCCTCTACAGCTACTCCTACTCCAACTCCAGAGCTCGATACAAATACAGTGGCAGTTTAATAAAATAGATATTCACATCTGGTCAATGTGTATACAACTCTTCAGGTTATTGTTTTAATAAAAATCACTCTTTCAATTAAAGAGTGATTTTTTTGACAAAAGAAACAAGATTTGATATGATGATTCTGTCACATTTATTTTCTCATTTATTTTTATTATGACAATGCTTCAAAAAGGACTCTATTCAGTCATTGGATTTGTATCTACTTCCTCGGCAGCTCTCGCAGCATCTACTGAGTCAACCTATGGTATTGATAAGGTTAAAATCAATGCTACATCCAATACATCTATAGATGTAAGTTTACAGGTTCTGATCGACCGTGCTATGATGTTTTTGGCACTTCTGGCTGTTATCTATGGTATCTACGGAGGTTTCATGATTCTTACGGCTGGTGGTGATGAGGAGAGAGTCAAAAAAGGGCGAACTATTATTATTCAAGTAGTAATCGGTATCATCGTCATCGTACTTGCTGGCTCTGTCGTCAAATGGGTCATTGGACTCGTTGCTGGTGTATAATTCATTATTCCCTAAAAATCCCCGATTCGGGGATTTTTAATTGTCTTTTCTTCACTTTATCCTATACTTTTCCTTGTGCAAATACCTAAGTTCTAATTCTCTCAACTATGCCCTACGATCCCATCTCAATAGAAAAAAAATGGCAAAAATACTGGGAAGAAAATAAGACTTTCAAAACAGTTAATTGAGGTGATAAACCCAAAAAATATATCCTCGATATGTTCCCATATCCGAGTGGTGCAGGACTCCATGTAGGACATCCGAAGGGATATACAGCGACAGATATCGTCTCACGTTATTATCATGCGACAGGACACAATGTGCTCCATACGATGTGATTTGATGCTTTTGGTCTGCCTGCTGAGAACTATGCGATCAAGACAGGGACACATCCTGCGATTACGACTGCTGAGAATATCGGTGTGTTCACTGAGCAGCTCCAAGCACTCGGATTCTCCTATGATTGGGATCGCATGGTTGATACCACTCATCCAGAATATTATAAGTGGACACAGTGGATATTTCTCGAACTCTTTAGGCGCTGACTCGCCTATGAACAAGATCTCCCTATTAACTATTGTTCGAGCTGTAAGACAGGACTTGCGAATGAAGAGGTAACAAGCATGAATATGTGTGATCGTTGTGGAACTCGTGTCGAGCGTCGAGCCATCCGACAATGGGTACTCAAGATTACAGAATATGCAGATCGACTACTCTCCGATATGGATGATCTCGACTGGCCAGAGGGTATCAAGGAGATGCAGAGAAATTGGATCGGACGAAGTGAAGGATGTGAATTTAGCATGAAAAAATTTGACGATGTGACCAAGTCAATCTCCGTCTATACTACTCGTGTCGATACAGTATATGGTATGACCTATGTAGTTCTCGCACCAGATCACCCACAGGTACAGGATTTCGTCACCGCAGAACAAAAGGCTATTTGTGATACATATATTGAAACTGTAAAATGAGAATCTGATCAAGATCGAATCAATGAAGGAAAGGAAAAAACAGGGGTTTTTACAGGCTCATATGTAGTGAATCCTTTTAACTGAGAGTCCATTCCTCTTTGGATTGCAGACTATGTCCTCGGGTCATACGGGACAGGTGCAGTTATGGCAGTTCCGGCACATGATGAACGAGACTTTGAGTTTGCGAAGAAGTATAATTTACCTATTTCTAAAACAATTTTTACAAAAGAGGAAATAAAATGATTTGAAGATTATTTAGACGATTGAGAAAAGTATAAATCGTTTATGAATAATGTTGTATGCAGTCAGGAAGTATCAACTGAAGATGGATATATCGGTGCTGCATTATGAGGAATTTCTTATGAACATATGAAACTAAGTTCTGCTGATGCTCGCCGAATATTCTCAGAAAAAGCAGAAACAGAAGGATTTGGTCACAAAAAAATAAACTACAAGCTCCGAGATTGGCTATTCTCTCGTCAAAGATATTGGGGCGAGCCTATTCCACTCATCCATCTGGATGCTGAAATAGTAAATCAACTCACTTGTATAAATTCGTTAGATCAAGCTATTGATCCTAAATTAGCGTATGTTCTCAAAACAGAAGTAAAAATTCATGAGAATTCAGCAGCCCTGTATTCAAAACGTAAACTGATAGAATTGGTAATAGACGGAAAGGTATTCTCTCAAATCTATGATGGCATCACGGGCAAACTCATCATCGATTCTCGTCTCCCAGTGACACTCCCAGAGGTCGAGCGATATGAGCCAGCAGGGGATGGACTCTCACCACTTGCTACTGTACCTAATTGGGTCAACGTGAAACTAGCGGACAATCTGAACTGAAAACGAGAAACAAACACCATGCCACAGTGGGGTGGATCATGCTGGTACTATCTCCGCTATATGGATCCTCATAATTCTCAGGCTCTTGCTAGCCAAGAGGCAGTTAACTACTGGGGAATGGTAGATGAGTATGTGGGTGGTGCAGAGCATGCTGTTCTCCATCTTCTCTATGCTCGTTTCTGGCACAAGGTTCTCTATGATATCGGAGTTGTTCCTTATTCGGAACCATTTCAGAAACTGACCAATGTTGGACTCATCCTCGGACCTGATGGTATAAAGATGTCAAAATCCAAGGGTAATGTTATTAATCCAAATGATATTGTTGCTGAATATGGTGCCGATACTCTCAGACTGTATGAGATGAGCATTTCAGCATTTACTGATGCTGCTCCATGGGATCCCAAAGCAATTATCGGTGTTCGCAGATTTCTCGATAAGGCGTATTCAACAATTCTAGAGGGTAAAAATAAGACTCAAGATGATATGAAGGCAATGAAACTTCTCCATAAAACAGTCAAAAAAGTGAGTGAAGATATCGTTGCGTATAAATTCAACACTGCAATTACTGCTCTCCAGATTCTCCTCAATGAAGGTATTCCTACTGATGCGGAGTTCGCTCTTGAATGGAGTGATAAATTCATCACGATGTTGCATCCTTTTGCTCCACATATGGCAGAGGAGCTCTATCATCTACAACTGCCAAACAAATCAGAGTCTGTATATAATGTGATATGGCCCTCATATGATGAATGGATGCTCATAGATGACGAAGTTACAATCGCAATACAAGTAAACGGAAAACTCAGAGGTACCTATACTGGACTCAATGGAGTTATGCAAGATGAGGTCATTGCGTATGCTCACGAGACTCCAGAGATATTCAAGTGGCTCGATAACAAGATCATCGTGAAGGAGATATTCATCCCGAATAAGATGCTCTCTATCGTTGTGAAAGATGCATAAATATAAAACTCCTGATAGTTCAGGAGTTTTATATTTCACTAGCCTAAAGATCTTACTTTATACAAAGTTATCTATTCTGGTATATTTTCTATTGATAGGGCCCTGTTTTTTCGTGACCAACGTAATTTCGCCAACTTCATTGCCGTACTTGGCCCATCAGTAAATCTCCCTTCGAGTAGAACATCCCTTCGATCTTTCGAGTCTTAGACTGGCATTTGCTTTCCTCAGCACTCGTTCCTTAATGCCATAGTAAGCCTACTATCTATATTCACAAGATCAACCGAAAAAAGTCTTTCCTGATGGGGTGTTAGATAATTTTCATAATTCTTAAAAAGAAAAAGAAGTGCTGCGCCGTGCATTTTTTTCCCGCCATATTTCAGTATTTCACTTAGTGGCTTTTCTTCAGCAGCCATTTTTCTTACCTCATCTCTTCGTCTCTGCACTTCTTCTGGAGATAATTTCAAAATCGGATTTTCATTCTTCTTTGCTATTTTAGCCTTTGCATTTTCTAGAGACTCCTTGAGAAATTCTACATCTAGTAATCCATTTTCCAAGCATATGTTTATGAGGTCTTGTATCTTTCTTCTAAATGCCTCTTTTACAACAGTCGAGGATTGATTATTTACTGATACTATATCTGAGACTTGTGCACTGAGTTCGCTCATTTTTTTGGCATTGAATTTCAGATATTCTGCAATTTCCAGTAATTCTATTTCAATTCTCGAGTGGTATTGGGTAGTATTAATTGACATCGTTTAAAGTTAATTTTTTTATGATCTATATATCTATACTAGTCTAGATTTTCACAATTTATTTTATTCCGTTTAGTTTAAATATTTTTTTAATTCCTGAGGAAGATCTCAGGTTTCTTTGTCATATACCTGAATATCTGTTAAGATATATAGCTTCTTTCTAACAATATGCTGTACCAAAGATTCCTGAGTATATGGTCCATCGTAGCCTCTGAGTATCTCAGCGACGAGAGCTGACATTTTTGGAATTTGAAAGTAGAGAATCCAGTCACTTTTATGGTATTCTGATATATATTGGAGTTTCTTTTGAAGTTTCTCACTATTAGTCGTAAAATCCATTTTATAAGTTGTACTATGTATTTGGAGTATAGCATCTACTCATTGGGCAACATCGTCTGACCATGAACCTAATTGAAGCCAATATCGTGTGGATCATATTATCTTGCGAAGATAGGCTTCAAATAAACAAAGTTGTATATATTCGTTCTCTTTATTTTTAAGCATCCGTTGTATAGAGAACTTTTCGCTCGGTTTTCTCGATAGCCAGTCCCATGCAGTTGCGCCATTATCATCTAGAGTAAGTATAAAATGGTCCTCACCTATTTTTTCTGTCCCCTGTGTATGACTCAATGCTGCTATTGCAAGAGGTGAAACCATACATCGGGCACTGTTAATGACTTCAAATCAATTATTCATAATATGATTATGATAATATCATAAATAAAGTCAATTAATTTATCTCAATACTTATTTGATCCAACCACCCACTATATCCTCTAGCACTTTCGCTAGTTTCAATGGATCATGTCGTACAATATCATCATCATTGACCATATCCCATTCGATCACTTTATACGATTTATCCACAAAAAGGGAAGGATCTTTGATTTTGAGTGGATTCTTACTCTCTTCTGTTTTATACTTGAGAAGTATTTCCTCATCGATATGTCAGTTATTCACTATTACATAGTCTAGGCTCCTTGGGGCTATATATCGCTCTATGGTATCGATAAAATCGATAACTTCCATATTTGTAGTTTCCCCTCGTTTGGTCATAGCATTGCATATATAGATAATCTTTGCTGTACTTTGTGTGAGGACCTCTTTCATCCCTTTACAGAGGAGGTTTGGGACAATACTCGTATAGAGGTCGCCTGGACCAATAATTATATAATCTGCATTGAGGAGTGCTTCTCTGGCATGTGGATTAATATTTCCCTCCGCACCTACGAGCCACGCATCAGTGATATCTTGATCGATATCATGAGTGCGCTCCCCAGGATTTTTATCTGAAACATCGATATTTTTCTCTCCTATGACCTCAATACCATCTGCAAATCTGACAGCGAGATGTACATCTTCAATGGTTACGGGAATAACACGTCCGCGAACATCAAACATCTCCTCCATCTCGTGTATAGCACACTCAAAATCTCCTCCACAAATATCCGTAAGAGCTGTTAAGAGAATGTTACCGATTTTGTTAGATCATATTACTCCTTCTTCATTCTTAAAACTGTATTCGAACAGTTTTCGAACCATATTTGTATTAGTAGCGAGTGCAGCAATAGCTCTTCTCATATCACCCGGGGGAAGAATGCCATATTTATCGCGGATAGCACCCGTAGTTCCACCATTATCAGCTACAGATATAATTGCTGATATATTATAGTCTTGATTGCGTTTGATCCCGAATAAAACATTGAATGTGCCCGCTCCTCCACCGATACAAGCAATATTAGGCATAATTATCTATTGATTTTTAGGATGAAAACCATACGATTATAGTGTTTTTATTATTTTAGCAACCCTGAACATGACTATATTCTATCTTCTTATTGTTGTAGCCGTACTGATACCTTTTTTTGTACGCAAGATTACCCAAGGTGAAGTTGGACTCCGAGAGTTTTTGGGTCGATATACAGATACTGTATGACCTGGTATTTTTTTTCTCATACCATGAGTACAGTCAGTTCGCAAGCTAGATATCCGTGAGCAAGTTATCGATGTCCCAGAACAGCAGATCATCACAAAGGATAATGTGGCTGTCACTGTCGATGGTATCGTCTATGCACAGATAACTGATCCATACAAGGCTACATATGATATCAATAATGTATTTCGAGCTGTTGTATCACTCGCTCAGACGAATTTGCGTAGTGTTCTCGGAACGATGGAACTCAATGATACTCTCTCGAATCGTGATACTATTAATGCGAAACTCTTAGAATCACTCGATCGTGAAACAGCGAAATGGGGGGTCAAGGTTATGCGTGTCGAAATCCGTAAATTGGAGCCGCCTGTAAGCGTACAAGATATGATGAATATGATCAAAAATGCACAGAGTGAGAAAAGTGCCAAAATCACAGCAGCTGAAGGATATAAGATATCCATCATTACCCAAGCTGAGGCGGATAAACAGTCGAAAATCCTCCAAGCAGAATGAGATAAAGAATCGCAAATACTGAGTGCTCAAGGTGAGGCGAATGCAAAAGTTGCTATAGCGGAGGCGAATGCAAAAGCACTGGAACTTGATGCTGTAGCTGCACAAAAATTTTTCACTGGTAATGCGGTGGTCAAGGCTCAACTCGTAACTATTCAAGCTGCTCTCAGTAATAATACCAAGTTTATACTTGATTCTGATATACTGGCTTGAGTCTCAAAAATATTTGGTGGTGTGAAATAATTTCTAATTCTTGTTTCTATGAACTCACTCACACTTTTCTGGGTTGCTATTGGCATAATCTTCCTTATCGTTGAGATGATTACCGTCACATTCTACGGACTAGCTATATCTATAGCAGGATTTCTTACAGCCGTATATGTTTGGTATATGAGACTTATGGAGGTCACTATCGCTCAGGGTGTTGTATTCGCACTTGTCACAATCCTCACCTCATACTATCTTCCACGTTTTCTCATATCGAGAACTATCGAACATTCTCAAGGGCTCGATACTTATATCGGTGAAACACGACGAGTCAAAAAAGTGGGTGAAGACCACAAAATAAGCCTTGACGGTATCGACTACCTCATTGATATCGATGATGTCCAAGAAGGTGATCGTGTACAAATCGTGACTCGCAAAGGATCGATATTCTATGGTAATATATTAGACTAGTATGGCTAAAATCCAAGACCGAAAGGTACAAGTCCTCAAATATATAGTGGAAGAATATCTCAAAACAGGTGAGATCATGGGATCAAAAAATCTCCTTAAAAAATATGATCTCCATGTTTCGAGTGCAACGATCCGCAATGATATGGCCTCTCTAGAAGATATGGGATTGATTTTTCAACCCTATAATTCGGCAGGGCGTCTCCCAACGAACCGAGGACTCAGAGTTTTTGTCGATTATTTGATGGAAACAATGCCAGCAGTCTTCATTGAGGCAGAACAAGTATATAATGAGCGGCTAGAAGAGAATCGTATTGATGATACTTTATACGAACTCGTTGCTCGTCTTACCAAGATAACAGGTGAGATCACATTTGCATGTATTCCGTCTCTTTGAACATCTTATTATCTAGGTCTTTCGAATTATCTGGAACGACATCATGGAACACTTGGGGAAGATATGTTCCAAGTGATCAAGTATCTCGAAAATAAGCATCAATTTATTGACTTCCTAGAGTCACTCGATATTGGATCTCGAGTATCGGCCTTTATCGGAGAAGAGAGTGTTATTCCAGAACTCGAATCGAGTACCATGATAGTAAAAAAAATCGAAGTAAATGGGTATTCTTGATATTTGGGTATTCTCGGGTCAACAATGATGGATTATGCATTTAATATAACAGCATTGAGGCAAATACTCTAAAAGAAAAGCTTGCTTTTCTGCATATTTTTCCTATACTCCATCTGTCTTCACTCGTGTATTTTCTGGTTTTTGACACTCTTTACTCTAAAATACTTTTATCCACATACTATGGAACATTCAGAAAAAAAAGCTCTCATGGAGCAATACGCAACGAAAAGCGGTGACACAGGTTCACCAGAAGTCCAAGTTGCTATTCTCACATCTCGTATTGAATCTCTCAAAAATCACCTCGAAATCCATAAGCAAGATAATCATTCTCGTCGCGGTATTGTCATGATGGTAGCAAAACGTCGCAAACTTCTCGATTACCTCAAACGAAAAGATGAAGCTCGCTATACTCAACTTATCGGAAAGCTCGATCTTCGAAAATAATTGCCTTATTAAAGAAAAACCATAAAATCTCAAGTATATACTCTTGAGATTTTTTTTATGATCCCTTTTTTTCCGAAGCAGTCCCTCTCACATCTTCTTATACTTATCGCTATAGTGATTGCATTTTTAGGATTTATGTTCCCAGATCTTGTCGGTCAATATGGTATGAGCGGGAGATATTTCGCAACTGGGGACTATATATCACTACTCGTACAAGTACTCCTCTTTCAGTTTTTGCATGGATGATTACTCCATCTTCTTGCAAATAGCTACTTTCTCTATACTGCATGACCAGAAGTCGAAGCTCGTATGTCCCGAGATAGCTATACATGGTTTTTCATTACATCTACTCTCTTTGTTGCTACTGCCCTCCTCATCTTTGTACCAGAGAGTCTGACTATTGGCATATCAGGATTTTGTATGGCTATCCTTTCTTATTTGTGGATCGATCTCTACACGACTCGTCATCCTATGGCACCACAGATTTTCATGATGCTGGCTATCAATATAGGTATTGGACTTGTTCCTGGTATCTCTCTCGTGGGGCATCTCGCAGGAGCTATCTGGTGACTTGTGTGGTGGGCAATATTTCGGAATTGGAGGAAGTAGTTACTAAACGCCTACTTCCTCACCATAATAAGGATCTGTTACTTCCACAAGACAGTCACGAAAACTAGACCAATTCTCTCGTATATATTTCAGAGCTTCTGAGAGCTGATGTGGTTTTTCTAAGCCAAATTTGGAAGATCGAGGTAAATTATCCGTAATCTTTCACCCGCTTTGAATAAAAATATATTTCTGGTATAGGCGTAATCAATCATAAACATCTTCATATAATCATCAGGTAGGCATTCTTTTCCTGGGAGCATTCGTTCTTTTTCTCATTATTTTTGACCAATTTTCATCAATTCTATCATAAAAAAGATTGAAGGCATCATTAATATTCTTTTGTGCCACTAAATTATTGGGATCTATAATTGAGGTCAGTTCATCTCTAGAAATAACAAAAAATAATCTCATAAAATCTACAATTTCATAAGAGGTTTTATGTTTTACACTCAACATAATCTCTTTTATGGATTTCTGTGTAATAGTGAAGATAGCCTCTCATCTCCATACTCAATCTTCCTTCCAAGTATTATCATGGAGAGTATCTCACGGAATAGGTTCTATTCGCATATGTTACATATAGACTTTTAATAAATATATTATTCATAATAATATATTTATTTTATCTGTCAACTCAATAAATCTTCCTCAAACTGCCGAATTCAGTCGATGCTATTTGGGTAGTGAGATATGTCAGGGAATCGGAGTGTGCGTATGCACTCGGTCACCGCTCTGATGAGGGATTTGGTACGTTCTATTTCACCTTCTTGTATATACTCTGTAACTCTATGAAACCTATTTTCATCGTGATTTTTTTCTATAAAAAAGAGTTCGAATTGGCGATGAGGAAACATACGATATCGGGGAGAGAATTCAAAGAGTATAGCATAAAAGGAGAGCTGGAGTCGATATTTCCACTGCTTCACTTTGGCATAATCAGGTCACTTTCCATCGAAACTATCGAATCCACCTCCTGTTTTATAGTCCGTAATAATGAGTAAATCATCAGCTAAGCGTTCTATTCGATCGATTTTTCCAGTGAGTTGTATGGCAGTTCAGACACTCTTATCTTCGAGAGTATTGAGCCATACTCAACCCCCTTCAGTTCGGAAATCTTTCTCGAGTGTGAGTTCTCCATATTTTTTCCCTACCAATTCACTGTAGAGTGCTTCGAGATTTTGTTGTCATTTTGCGAGCCAGGTATTCTCGATTTTTTGTTCGAATCACTCTTTTTTGAGACTCTTTTCGAAAGAGGTATAGAGGATATCCTTTTTGTATGAGTGATTATTTTTATAATCAGTAAAGAAATCTTCCAGAGCCTTATGCATCGCAGAACCATAAGAACTCGCGATATTTTTGGCTCCTGGAAATCTGAGAATATTATTTGCGATGAAGTGGGCGGGCCCACCGGTCGTGATATCGAGGAAGTTCTGAAGAGCTGTCGCACTCATAACAAATTGTTTTTCGATACGATCTCGTAGGAAATCAGTCTCAGTATCAGTATATGGGAGGCTCCAAAGTGACTGAGTTGCTGTTTCGAGGCTCTCAGATATTTGTAAAGAAGTGATAGTATTGTTTTTAATCCACTCAGGTTTCTCAGATCCGATACTCGGGAGTGGCTCATTGATTCTCTCATCCATGCTCATTTTTGCATAACTTACACTGAGGGTGTGCCGAGCTCTCGTATAGGCTGTATATACGAGTCGCTCAATATCTGCATCATCATCTTTATCTGCTTCGAGAGGCAGATTTTTTGGAAAAGTCGCTCCAGAGATTTTTCCGAGCTTATATTCACGTTTTGTGAGAAATGGCACGTAGACATGATCCCACTCCAGTCATTTTGCCTTATGGACTGTGATCAGATTTACGCTACAGAGCTCATTGCCGATGAGATGGGAGGTTTCTATACGGATAGCATATTTTTCTATCATTGATATGAGATCGATCGCATCATCGAGCATAAGATAGGGCTTTTGTTTTTTATAATTACGGATCTCATTCGTGAGCTTGGCAATATTTGCGAGGGCTCTTGCTTTTTTCTGGTGTTGATCTGATAATGAACCATTGTTTATTGATAATTGTCCGAAAAAGTAAGTATAAAGAGGTGACGTGAATACTCGTTTTCCACCTCATAACATAGATATTTGAATGGGATTAGCTTTTATATCTTCATCATATTCATCGGATAAGGCAAGTGATGAAGCACCCGTAATGGCATCGATAAGATCTTCGAGTCTTGTACATTCACTCATATTCGATAGTTCCTTCAAAAAGTACCCTAAATCTCGAATTTCAGGTATTTCATGATTTGAGAGTTGTTCTATCCAACTCTTTTTTTCACTCAGGCGACCATGATAGATATCACGAGATATATTCCAGAGAGTAAGACGAGGGATATTCCAGCATGGGTGGGATATTACATCCACTAGTATCTGCTTATTCTCTTCTCAACTTGTTGCAAGTGAAGCAAGATATTTCAATATATTTTTGAGGAGCATGATGATTTCATCTTCCCAGATGGATTCTGACTTACTCATACTCACTGGTATACCTGCAGTCATGAGTCATTTAGCGATTATTTCTAGTGATTTATTCTTTTTTACTATTATAGCTATATCTTGAGGTTTTACTCCGGATATGATCTTTAGCTTGATATCTTCTACTATGGAGCCAATTTCATGGAGTTCAGTAGGAAATACATATTGTTCTACATGTTGTCATTCTCCTCTATGTGACGAGAACTTCTTAACAGTTCCAGGGAATATATTTGATATATTGGACTGTTCTGATCTAATAATTGACCGACATGAATTGATGATATTGCTACTAGATCTGTAGTTAGTATCAAGTATAATAAGGCTAGTATCTGAATAGCGACCATGAAAATCTCGTATATTTTTTATATTAGCACCTTGGAATTTGTATATAGACTGATCATCATCACCTACCGCAAATATATTGGGATTGTCACTATCTACCGATAGTATCGAATTTACTAGCCTCATTTGTGCCTCATTGGTATCTTGGAACTCATCTATGAGTATGAATTGATATTGTTCAGCAAGATTGGCTTGTATCATAGGGTCGCGTTCTACGAGCTCGATCGCTCTCAGGATCATATCTGAAAAATCTACTAGTCCTTCTTCTTCAAGGCGTAATTGATATGCATCATAAATATGAGCAAGAGACAGCTGTTTAGAGATTTTTTCTCCTTCTTTCCAGATACGATTTCAATTATAGTCTTTAACTGTCCATATTTCTTTCCAAGACGTGAGAAATTTGCTACTATTATTTCATTCATATTCATTCCATGCAGTTTCTAATCCAAGTTTTATAGTTCGTAATAAAGTATCATATCCACCAATATTTTCATTATCAGACAATTGTTGAATAATTTCTGTCATTTTTTGGAATATTTCAATCTTTTGAGATTTCTCATCTTTCTTTTGTCCGAGTGCATCAATCTGCTGGAAATGATACTGAAGAATTGGACTCAGTTGAGTGAGAGTTCTCTTATTCATTTCTAGAATCATCTTGTAGAGCATTGGTGTAATGCCTCATTTTTTTAGATCTCAAATACGACCGAGTATATCTTGGATTGTTTCTCAGGCTCGTAGTCCTGGCTTGTATGGA
>JAYTZT010000014.1:0-57616 GCA_043741945.1 Candidatus Altimarinota bacterium | reverse complement strand
GTTCCAGGCGAGAGGGGCGAGTATGTCATCCAAGATTCGAGACGCTGTGACACTATCAATAGTGCCAGAGTCGCTATATTCTCGGAACATATATCGGTATCTCGCTAAGATCTCATTCCCGAAACTATGAAAAGTATGGATAGCCACCCGATATGCATCAGGGCCAATCATGCGAGCAAGCCTATCACGCATATTTCGTGCCGCATTGTCTGTGAAGGTGAGACAGAGAATATTTGAAGGCATATAGTCAGTTTCCTGAAGTATGTTCGCAATGCGAGCTCCGAGAATCTGAGTCTTCCCACTTCCAGGACCTGCAATCACTAGTACAGGCCCATAAATAGCTTCGACAGCTTCGCGTTGACGAGGATTGAGTGAGGCTAAAATATCAGAAAAAGGAGTCATATATGAGAATTTTATATTCTCATTGTATGGATTTGTGATATTTTACCAAAAATAAATCCCCAATGTGGGGATATATTTTTCGAGGATATTTTATATATTATAGTATTTTCTAATAAATCCTTCTAGTAAGACACGAGAGGGATTTGATCCTTTCATACTTTCAATTTGTTCGAGTATTTCTGTTGCATTTAGTCATTCTGATTCTATTTGTTGTCTCATGAGTTTTACGAGAAAAGTGGTGAATTCAGGACTAAACTCTGGATGAAATTGCATACCTGTGGCATTATTATATTGAATCATTTGTATAGCAGGTTTCATTTCTATGTCTCATAGTCCGCTTCCTATTATTTCTGCATTTCCAGCATCAGTTACAGCTTGCTTATGTGACCAGAGTCCCTCAAGTTCGTTTCCATCATTTTCAAAAATTCATTTTCATATTTTTCTACTTTGCATTGATTCTACCTTCCCACCTAGGGCAGTCGCAAGGATCTGATGCCCAAAGCATATACCTAGGAGTGGCTTTCATTTTCCTACTTCTCCCTCTACGAATGATATAAGTCTATTTATCCATTCTTTTTGTTCTCTTTCTGTTACCATAGCAGGTGATCATCATAGGATATAGGCATCAGCACTATAGTTTGCAGGTATACCATCCATAGCTCTGATGACTTCTATTACTACATTTTTCTCTAAATCAGGTATACCGATCGCATCGATAAATACTTGCTTTTCGTTTTTGAGTGCTGATGCACTTTCGGCTGGAGTGAATCAGAATGAAGTATTATTTGCTATATTCGAAAATGCTCATTCTGGTACTGATGATATAATTGCTAGCTTTTGCATAAGGGTAGATTAATTTATATTATATATAATACTATATAAATATTTTTATACAACAATTTATATATTAAAATCCTCGATATTTCCTAAAAACAATACTTGTGCACGTCCATATTTTTCAAGTGGAGCAATACATAGAGGAAAAACTCAATATTCATCATTTTGCTTTATTGAGATATTGATGTATTCTTGAGCTGATTCAGTAGCCCACTCTCTAGTTATGTATCTCCAAGAGGTAAGGAGGGAATCATTTAGAAGAAAACTAGTAATGGCTGGATAAGTAGCTCATGTAAATCGTGCATTCACTTCTGTAGCATATATTATTTTATCGGTACTTATCATAAAATCAATACCTCCAAATCAGTTATATCCCAACTCTATTAGATAATTGATAATTATTTCTGATTGTCTTATGAATTCGTGGGTTATTTTCTTATCAGTATAGTACTGACTTGGTGATAGATTTCAGGCATAGTGTTGCCCTCATTCTAAAATTTGATCAGTAAATCCGAATATTACAGCCTTTTTCTCAATATCTCCATAAATACAAAATTGTATACTTGGAGAATTTTCTTTCTCTATAACTTTTTCGATGATTATATCTTTTCATGCATATCCCAAAAGAATTTCATCAAGACTATTTTTTTGATTACTCCAAAATCCATATCCTGACACGCCAAGAGGATCCTTAAAAAAATAGTGATCATTCTTGGAATAATATTCCCTAATAGTATTATCACTATTTGTATAGACTCATTCTACAACCGGGAGATCTGCTATTTCCAAGAATTTTTTTAGTTTGAGTTTATTGTTTGCAGTTTCAGATATTGTTGCAGTGATAGGAGTTTCTGCTCAGATTGCTTTTGCAAGTTTTTCGACCGTTCAATTTATTGAAAAATTAATAAGTTTTTTAAATCATCTCGCTCGGAGAGATGCGAGAACTTCTGTATCTTGGAGAATATTCTCAGTTAGAGAAATTTCTGGATTATTGTTTATTAGTATGACTTCTACATTCTTTGAGAGTCCTAAAGATTTATAATATTGATGAGTTGTTTCTGAAAAAGGGTTGGAAAATACAACTGTTGTATCTCGGAGAATGGGAAGAATTCTCTGATCATAACCGCCTACAAAAGGTATATGTGCCAATACTTCAGAGATAATAGATAATCTTGTATCATTAAGTATAAGATTATCTGAGTTAAACATCTCGATCAGACATTCATGAATACAGGTTTTTGCTAAGTCGGGAGTATCGATAAAATTCGTTATATGAGACATAGTATAATATTATATTGGCTAGGATTCTATGAAAAAATGTCGACAAGTCGAGCTAGATTTGCAAAAACTAAAGAGCTCATTATTATCACACTATGCAAAAACTTAATTGAATATCAGGACTGCGTGGACTAATAGCACTCACTATAGTTCTATATCATCTTCAACAGATTCGACCCATATCCAATCTTGCGAGTTGGGACTGGGCACTCTACCAATTTTTTAATATGTTACCTGTAGTAGTTGGAGTTTTTTTTATCCTCACAGGACTCCTACGTTCTCTAGCTTATTGGGAACATATATTACATAATCAACAAAAACCACAGACCCGAAAAGTTCTATGAGATAGATTATGGCGGATTACTCCAGCATATTATATAGTCCTTATTCTGTCATTCTGATGGGGCATATATCTCTCAGATTTCACGGTAACTAGTTTGTTCTCGCTTTTCTCTGGATTTACATTTCTGAACTGGATATCACCAGATACATTTTTTCCTACAACTATTAATGGTCCATTATGGTTTATAGGTTATGATATGATGGGATATATTTTCACTATCATTTTGATGATTTGATTATCACTAGTACATAAAAAATACATTTATTTAACTATAACTGCTTATATTATATGATTTCTAGTTCTTCACTATATATGGATATCACTGCCATGGCCTCCTCAAGAGGGCATAGTGGGTATATGGTTTCCTTATTATAGTCCGTTCATATTTGCATTATATTCCATAATGGGAATTATTATAGGAGGGATTGTATCCGCATATCGTAACTTTCCCAAAAATATAGTTTGGGATATTATTTTTCTGATGTCTATATTTAGTATTATGGTATATATATGGCTTATTAGAGGAGCTCCAGATCTTGCATATTCCTATCCGACGAGTCCGTATCGATTCCCCTTGATTCCGGGAGTCTGGGCTCTATCAATTTTTTCACTTATATATTCGAAATATATGGGCATCCTTATGGATAACCGATTTTTTATTTGGTTGTCTAGTATATCCTATAGTCTCTATCTCTGGCATTGACTCATTATGAGTATATTTCTTTCACTAATTTTCCTTGATGTTTCAATATCATTTATTGAGTGGATAGAATTCAGTATCGCTACTCTTATCGCTTCTCTATGAGTTGCAGTCCTAAGTGTGAAATATATCGAAAAATGAGTAATGAAAAAGCTAAAACAATAGATTGAGATCATTATTGATTTCAGCCTGAACTCTTGTTTGTTCTGCTTCTTCGAGAGATTTTACAGATGCAGATATTGCTCCAGCGGTTGCATAAGCAAGTTGGAGTTTTTTTATTTCTCATTTCGTCAGAGGTTTTTTACTATGTTGTCCTCCAGAAGGTATGGAGTCTCAGTATCACATATATAAGTTTTATATTATTTCGATTTTTCATCCGAGTTTCCTGATTTTCCCTAATATATCCTCATATCCTCGTTCAATATATTCAACATTGGTGATAGTGGTCTGACCCCGAGCAATCATACCTGCTAGGATCATTGTAACTCCAGCTCTGAGATCCCAGCTTGATACAGTTGAACCTTTAAGGTGTGTTTTTCCGAATATGAGTGCCTCGTGAGGATTCATAATAGCGATATGTCACTTCATTTTTTCGATCTCTACGAGCCAGTTGAGTCGACCTTCAAAAAGTACCTCATGGACTCGGGAGACTCATTCAGCCTGAGTGAGGAGGAGAGAAAAAGGTGATTGTAAATCAGTTGGAAATCCAGGATAGATATTTGTCTGAAAGTTCACCGCTCGAAGTGACGATCGGGAATTATAGACTGTAATAGTATCAGTATTCTCATGGAGATCAAATCTGACTCCTGCCTCTCGACACTTCGCTAGGAAGAATCTGAGATCATTGATCCTTGCATTTTTGATTTCTATACTTGGTGTAGCCGTCAGAGCTCAGAGTATGATAAATGTTCCACTTTCAATATAATCTGCAATTACTGTAGCTTCAGCTTCTTTGGGAGCATATTTGATTCCTTCTATTACTATAGTATGGTCATGGCTGATAGTGATATTAATTCCAATAGATTGTAAGAAGCGAATCAAGTTCATCACATGTGGTTCAATAGCGGCTAGTTCTATAGTGGTTTGTCCAGATCTGAATGCAGCAATCATGAGGATATTTTCAGTTGCTGTTACTGCAAATCATGCAGAAATTTGTACATTTGTAGTTCTATAATTACCCGAAAAATGCAACATATCTTCCGTTCATTCATTTATATAGCCAAATGCCTCAAATCATTTGATATGTTCATCGATTGGACGTTTTCCTATATTACAACCTCCAGGAAAGGGAAGTGATAGAGTACGAAATCGTTTGAGAAGAGCAGGGAACAGAAATATACCCACCCGTATCTTCTTTACGAGTTCGGTATCGATTGTATCTAGATGTATACTAGTGCAATCCATCGTGAGAGTATTCCTTATGAACTTTACCTTAACTCCTAGTGATTCTATAATAGAAAGAAATGTTATCACATCTCCAATTCGAGGAACATTGTAGAGGGTAAAGTGATCAAAAAATAATCAACAGGCGATCAGTGGAAGTGCTGCATTCTTAGAGCCAGAAATTTCAATAATTCCTGAGAGATCCTGGGGTCAGTTGATAGAGAGCATAATTCAAATAGAAAAAAATCTCCCGCATTCTATTCTAATGAAAGAGACTTGCAAATAAAAGTATCAAAAACCATAAATTCGTACATTTATAAATAAATAATTGTCTTATAATATAAGAATTCGATATCCAATGCCACGAATTGTCTCTATTTCTACACTTTCTCCTATTTTTTTTCTCAAATTTTTGACATGGGTATCGATAGTTCGATCATAAATATAATTGTCATATCCAATAATATCTTTCATAAGTGACTCTCGCTTGATTACACTATCCGTATTTTTTGCGAAATATTCCAGTATCGCGAATTCAGTTTTGGTGAGTTTTACTTCATTACTAGCAACTTCTACTCTAAAGTTTTTCACATCAATAGTGATATTCCCTAGTTTTAATACTTTGTTCGTTTTGATTTTTTTACGACTCTCAATTCTTTTTATAATAGTGGCAATACGAGCCATAAGTTCCCGAGGCGAAAATGGTTTGGACACATAGTCATCAGCTCCTAGTCCCAATAACATGACCTTGTCGTCTTCACTTTCTCGTGCTGAGAGTATGATAATAGGTGTTTCTGAAATAGCTCTTATATCTTTACAGATTTCGATTCCATTTTTACCTGGCAGATTAATATCGAGAATTACGAGCACCGGCTTCTCCTTCGTGAAGAGATCGAGTGCAGTATTCCCATTCTGACAAACTACTATAGTATATCCAGACTGTTCGATATAGAGTGAAAGCGGCGTTATGATACCACTATCATCTTCGATGAGAAGTATTTTTTGCATAATCCAGAATTAAAAGTAAAAATCAATAGATCAAATCTAAGAGATCGTCTTCTCTAAAGATTCAGATTTCTGATATTGTAGTCAGTAAGTTAAAAAAACAAAGCATAGAGTCCATTATTTCATCTAATTCGCAAGGAAAAATTGTTTCACTTTTAACAGTATATTGGTACAATGGGGGAATAGATTAAATTAATTTTTATCTATTTTTTTTATAATCTTCACACGAAATTTACCCTCCTTTTTATATGCTCAATCAATTTACAGAAGAATATCGCAATATTATGCTTGCCGCTGAACAGCGAGCCAAACAATTTGGCTATCGTGAAATCCTTCCGGAGGATATCTTGATTCAAGTAGCTAAGGTAACGAGTGGAAATATTTATGATCTTTTTGGGAGTTTTGGAATCAATGATGCGATTTTAATGGACCTTTTTTCTCGTCCTCCATTTCATCTGGAGGGTGGTAATCGTGCTGGAGAATATACAGGTATATCTCCTCGACTCAAGCAGGTTATTGTAGATTCTATGCGTACTGCCTCCAAGTTCCAGAAATCACAAGCAGGATTAGAGGATTTTCTTCTCGCACTTCTTCATAGTGATACAGATAACTGGTTTATTCAAATTCTCGATTTTATTGGAATTGATCCCAAAAGTTTCGATGTGGAACTCGTTGAAATAAATACGCTTATTGCGTGAGCTGGTGAATCTTCGAGCACGGGTGTATTTGGTCCTATCGATGATTTAATGCATCTTATAGAGGATACTTTTGGTAGTGGTAAAGGTGAAAATAAAGGAAAAGAAAAATGAAATGAAAAGACAGAACCCATAAAATGAGCGCCGTTTGATCAAAACCCACCTCAAGATAAAAAAGATTCATCTACTCCAGCTCTTGATTTTTTTGGTACTGATCTTACATTCGAGGCACGCCAAAAAAAAATCGATCCTATTTTTGGTCGAGATATGGAGATCGATCGTCTCATATCCATTCTGAACCGTAAAACCAAAAATAATCCATGTCTTGTATGAGATCCATGAGTTGGAAAAACAGCAGTAGTCGAATGACTTGCTCGTCGAATTGTCGAGGGTACGGTTCCATTTGCTATGCAAAATAAGCGAATTATCTCACTTAATCTTTCTCAGATGGTAGCAGGAACCAAGTATCGTGGAGAATTCGAACAACGTATCAAGTTGGTAATCGATGAAGCATCAAAGCTCGAAAATGAGGTTATTATATTTATTGATGAGATCCATACTATTATTGGAGCTGGTTCTGGTGAGGGATCTCTTGATGCGGCTAACATCTTGAAGCCTGCAATGGCTCGAGGAAAAATATCACTCATTGGTGCCACAACACTTACTGAATATCAGAAATATATCGAGAAAGACTCTGCTTTAGAGCGTCGTTTTCAGAAGATTGATGTTGCAGAACCAACTAAAGAAGTAACAAATTTAATTATTACTGGTTTGCGATCGAGTTTCGAAGAATTCCATAACCTCATCATCGATGACGATGCGATCATAGATGCTGTTGAGTTTTCAGCTCGGTATATTACCGATAGATTCCTTCCAGATAAGGCAATTGATCTCATCGATGAGGCATGTAGTACCAAGAGTATGACTTATAATTTTGATACTTCTGAAGTGACAGAGCTCAAGTGAAAAATGCAAGAAATTCAAAAAGAAATGGAAGATCTCCTTATCTCCCAACAGTATCAAAAAGCGCTTAAGAAAAGAAAAGTACTCGAAGAAATGGCCGGTACGATTGAGGAGAAAAAGAAAAAAAGAACTATTCCACGCAAAGATAGATTGCATATCACTGGATCAGATATTCAGCGAGTCATCCATCAAATTAGCGGTATCCCACTCAAAAATATCGAGAAAGAAGATATGTCTCGTCTTCGTGGTCTTGATATCCTACTTAAAAAAAGAATTCTTGGACAATCTGACGCGATTGCAGCTATTACAAGTTCACTCAAGCGATCATCCGTAGGTATATCTAATCCAAATCGTCCGATTGGTTCTTTTCTCTTCTTGGGTCCCACTGGTGTCGGTAAGACAGAACTGGTGAAGGTACTGGCTCAAGAATTTTTTGCTGATCCCAAGGCGCTCATTAAGATTGATATGAGTGAATTCCAAGACAAGTCGAGTGCGTCGAAACTCATCGGTACAACAGCTGGATATGTAGGATATGAAGAAGGTGGCATGCTTACCGAAAAAGTACGTCGCAAGCCGTATTCGATAATACTTCTTGATGAAATCGAAAAATGAAACTCAGATGTCTATAATTTACTCCTTCAAATTCTTGAAGATGGAGTTGTAACTGATGGCAAGGGGCGTATTGTCAATTTCAAAAATACAATAATCATCATGACCTCCAATATTGGATCGGATGAGTTCAATGAAAAGGCAGCACAAATAGGATTCTCAACGGGCGAGAAGGAAGAAGAAAAAATAATTGCTGATTACTCAGAAATAAAGGAAAAAGTCCTTAAACAGCTCCCAGATTTTTTTGCTCCTGAATTCCTCAACCGTATTGATAAGGTTATCGTATTCAATCCACTCGATAAAAAAGTACTCAAAAATATTGTAATGCTTCAGTTAGACGATCTCATATCTCGATTGAACAATATCGGAATCACTTGTTCCTATGATAGTAAAGCGGTAAATCAGATCCTCAAATCTACCTATAATCCAGAATATGGAGCTCGTCCTGTTAGGCGTTATATCCAAGACAAGATCGAAGATGCTATTGCAGATACGATGATTCTCGCAGGGAAAAAGAAAAATCAACTCACACTATCAGCTAAGGGGGATGACCTCACATTTTTTTGGAAGTAAAATATTTGTGTTTTTCTTTTTAATCTGATATACTTATCTTATTCTAAATTGAAATTATGTCTCAAAATATCGAAAATCTCTACATATTTGATGGGTTCTCCAAAGAAGTGATTGCATTCTTTCTTCTTATGAGTCAGACACAATACAGAAAAAAATGAGAGACAGTTATGAAAAAGGGTGAATCTTCGAATGGGTGTGCTTACTATATCAATTCAGGTGCAGTACGTGTATTTCAATGATCGAAACAGATTGCTATACTCAAAGAAGGAGATTTTTTCGGAGAGATGGCTCTCATCACCGATGAACCTCGGAATGCGAGTGTGGAGATTTTCGAAGATGCAGAACTGCAAGTATTCTTGAAGGATGACTTTCTCACTCTTCTTCAACAATCCTCGCATGGTAGCGAGATGAAAGAAGAGATACGTAGACGTATTATTGAAAATGGAAAAAAATAAACTCTATAAAAAACTCCAGAATTAATTCTGGAGTTTTTTTGATATTTTTTTAGGAGTTTCTAAAAAGAAACAAGTAAGTTGGAAAATAGTGTACTAATACATTCCTCACATCCCACCCATTCCTCCGCCTTGTGGCATCATGGGTTCTTTTTTCTCTCCAGGACTCTCCACTATGAGTGCCTCAGTTGTAAGAAACATACCTGCAATAGATATAGCATTCTCGAGGGCACACCGTTCGACTTTTGTTGGATCGATTATACCTGCTTTTACGAGATCTTTGTATTCATCACGAGCAGCATCGTATCCATAGTTGATATCAGGATTTCTAAGAACTTCATTGACAACTACGGCTCATTCTTTGCCTGCATTATCAGCGATCTGTCGAACTGGGTAGCAGAGTGCACGCATGACTATATCGGCTCCGACTTTTTCTTCTCTTGTGAACTCTGCGGTCTCGAGTACTCTCGCAGCCTTGAGGAGAGCTACACCTCCACCAGCAACGATTCCTTCATCCACTGCTGCTTTGGTCGCATTGAGGGCATCTTCAATTCGGAGTTTTTTTTCTCGCATTTCGACTTCTGATGCGGCTCCAACTTTGATCACAGCTATACCTCCTGCGAGTTTCGCGATGCGTTCTGCGAGTTTTTCTCTATCGTAGTTAGATTTTGATGCGTCGAGCTCAACTCCGAGTTCTCGTACTCGAGCTTCGATGAGGTGCGAGTCCCCACCTCCGGAGATGATCGTTGTCGAGTCCTTGGTGGATATGACTGCTTTCGCATGACCGAGATGCTCTATATGGGCGTTCTCGAGCTTGTATCCTGTCTGATCCGTGATGAGAGTCGCACCCGTGAGGATGGCGAGATCCCTGAGCATTTCACGCTTCTTATCGCCGAATCCTGGAGCCTTGATCCCGAGAACCGTCAGAACTCACTTGAGTTTATTCAGGATGATGCCCGTGAGAGCCTCACCATCGATATCATCCGCGATGATGACGAGTTCGCGTGATCCACTACTCGCGAGTGACTCGAGGACTCCGAGGATATCCTTGAGTGATGAGATCTTCTTATCTGTGATGAGAATATGAGCATCACTGATGCGAGCCTCCATCTTCTCACCATCGGTGATCATGTATGGCGAGATATAGCCATTATCGAACTGCATCCCTTCAGTGACCTCGACTTCCAGTCCGAATGTTCTCCCTTCTTCCACAGTTATTACGCCATCTTTACCCACTTTTTCCATTGCATCAGCAATTATTTTTCCCACTTCGACATCCTGAGCAGA
Source organism: Candidatus Altimarinota bacterium (assembly GCA_043741945.1). GTDB lineage: Bacteria > Patescibacteriota > Gracilibacteria > BD1-5 > UBA2023 > JABFSX01. The sequence continues at coordinate 47,089 of JAYTZT010000014.1, read as the reverse complement.
TATCGTCGCGACTTGCTCGATCTCTTCGCTTGTGTTGAGAGGAGTAGACATCTTGGCGAGTTCTGTGATGACGAGAGAACCAGCTTTTTTCATACCATTTTTGAGTTCTATAGCATTTATCCCAGAACGGATTTCCCGTAATCCTTCCTTTACCATGGCATAGGTGAGTAGGGTAGCAGTACTCGTCCCATCTCAGGCTGCATCGTTAGTTCTACTAGCTGCTTCTTTGATGAGTTCCGCTCCCATATTCTCGATTTTGTCTTCGAGTTCGATTTCGCGTGCAATAGTGACTCCGTCATTGGTCACTTGCGGTGCGCCATATCCTTTTGAGAAGATGACATTACGACCCTTTGGTCCTATTGTCGCTGAGACAACTTTGGCAACTTTCTCCATACCGATGAACATCTGAAAACGGGCTTCATCTCCGAAGTGAATTTTTTTTGACATATTATTAAAAATTATGAATTAAAAGTAGGCAGTGTTACAGTATTTTTCTAGTCCTCTTTTGGGTAGGTTTTTCCCTAGCAAGAAGATTATATATTTATTGGATAAAATCAATTTTTAGGTATAATTTTATTTATTTACAATCATAAAATGATTATTCATGTTATTCCAAGAGATATAGACTGGGGTCAGATAGGTATAAAAAATCCTGTAGAAGATGCACGAGATTTTATATTCAATATTGTCGAAGATCTGATTGTGTGAGATGTAAGATCTCTTTCATTTTTTAATGGTTCTGATAGGGAAGAATTTTATCTATATTTTTTTGGTTGTATGCCAGAAGAAGATAGAGCTAGGGAAGTCTCCGAATTGATACAGTATCTGCCCAGAGTTTCCGATGAAGTGGCAGTATCGATATATAAGCTACTCACTATGAACCATACTAATCATCTAAATACCTGTACTAAAGTAGATACCTGTACTGAGTGTATTCGTGAAAAATTGCTCAAATATTTGAAGGAAAGAAAGTATGGAGTAACTCAGTAGCTGATGCTCATAGCTTTCTCCATTCCGATAAATATTAGGAGATGAGTCACATCTCCGAAGTGAATGTATTTTGACATATGAATAAAAATACTTAAATCAATATTTTTTATCTGATAACTTTCAATATATGAATGAAAGCTTAAGGTCTCTATGAACTTTTGATAATTTAATTTGAAAAATTTCATTTATTTTAGAGAAACTTTGATATCAGGATCAACTTAATGTTTGAGATATACCTGCAAATATACAAACTTTCTTGATTTCTAGATTATCTCCTGCTCCACATGGAGTCATTGGATATATTTGGACGAAAGAATTTAGGAGTCAGATTATTTGATTGCTCGATATTTGTATCCTCATTAAGGAGTCTCTCTTAAAAGTAAGTAATATTATTGAATGATCTAACTAACCTTTGCTAGTATATATTCAGCTCCTACGAGCTTGTAGGTCGTATCTCATACCTTCACATCATCTCCACTATATTGTCCGCTAATAACTCGATCTCCTTTTTGGAGGTCGATTTTCTGTAGAGTGCCGTCTTTATCAACTTTGCCAGATCACACAGTGATAACCTCATAGAGAGAGGGTCGTTCTTTGTTCGCGGAGTCAGGAATGATTATACCTGAAGCAGTTACCTTATCTGCATCGATGGGACGCAGTAGGACTCGATCTGAGAGTGGAATAATCCGATCGATCATATCATGAGTGATCATAGTTATATGAGAATTATAGAAATTTGGGACTCTATAATATTATGAAAACTAAATAGAAAGTCAAAAAAGACACATTTAAATAGATAAAGATGAACAAATAGAAAAAGTATTGTAATCTACAAAAATATGGTACAATAAAAATGTTTAATATTTTATGTCTTTTTCTATATGTTTACAGTTCGAAAAATGAAGGCTCTAGTGGTATCGGATCTTGAAAGAAATTCTTGGCCATTTCTTAAACCTAAAACTGGACGAGACAGTAAAAATGAATTGCCGGAAAATGTTGTAGATACTCAGATTGCCCTTACTGATGCTGAAGTTCAACGCCTTATGAATCCAATAATTACTGGATTTGCAACTCGTACAACTATAAAAGATAATCCTTCCACTATTTTACAAATAGGAATGATGAATCAAAATATGCGTTTTATACTCGATGAAGCTGCTCATGTATTTATAGGAAAAACAAATAGGAATGTGCTGGATATTTTAAAAGGAGCCTATTGACCGAATATATCAGGTTGGTCTATTGTGGAAGGGGACATAGTAGTACTAAGTGAATTTACGAAGTCGGTATTGAAAAAACTACAATCCTCAAAATGAATGAGTATTAAATCTGTGTCTCCTGCAAATGAATTAGAAATACATCAGGCTGCTTAAATCTAATATTAAAAATAAAATACTCCATTTTATATGGGAGTATTTTTTTGTTGGAATTCTTCTTTGAAGGTAACTATCATGACACTTATTCTCTGTACTTGCCATAGTATCATAGGAATGAACAGGTTCACTCTATTCAAGTGATGACTCAATATGAGTCATCGCAAAATACTATATTCGCCTGAGAGTCTTAACATTATCATATGATCTCAATATGATAATGTTGTATCAACTTTGTATTTACGGGAGATTGATTTAAAATATTCTCCCACAATAATACCGATAGCTCTGCTATATTCCTCACAACGTTCCAGAGATTTGGGATCCGATTGTATATCCAGAATTTCTGGGAGAAAGCGTAGATGTTCTTGTATATCTCGTATCATAGTCTATATTTCGTGCATAGTATCTGGCTCGACATGAGGAATCTCGCAACCGATCATGGAGAGATACTTTTCCATATGTTCGATATCTCTGATCTGCTGTTCGTGACGCTCTGAACGAGCGGTATCAGTATGGAATTTGTATTTGGTGAGGAGCTTGTAGACAAACTGCCAATAGGCGCACTCAGATATTTCTTTGCCACCCACTGTACGGATTTCTACAAGATAGTGTTGCGAGTAGGCGAATTCTGCCTTTGTTCCGATATTATCCAGATCAGCATCTTGTATGATATTCTCGAGATGAGTATGAGGTTTTGAGAATAAAACTGTAGCCATAATAATTTTCTCAATTTTCGTAATTCTCTCCTTTGGGTGTCATTTTTCTTCTAGCCACTTGCGAGCAATCCTTGCTCCAACATATTCATTTTTCTCATATTGTTCAGTGAATCCTGTATCATGGAAAAGGCAAGCAATCTGTAGATCCTCGAGATCTTCATTGCCAATATCTTCAGCGAGAGCAATATAGGTCGCTCGATCGAGCACGCTTATGCTATGAGCAGGATTATGATAGGGATATGAGTTACAGATTTGCAAGAGATCTTGCGTATATTGTCTCGCTGATTCGATGAGAGAAGTAGACATAAAAATTAATAGTAAATATAGAATATATATAACATTACAAAATAATTCTATCATATTTTCTTGTCTATTGCAAAAAGTTGGCTTGCAAAAGGTAATATTTTTTCTATAATCTGCCCATTATGGTCTATGTGAACTTCGTTCATTGAGATCTAGGATTCAATTTCTGAATCCGAGTTGGCTATATTCTATCACTTCCATTGATCTATGAACATCACACACCGTGTCCTCGTTATTGTCTGACTCATCATCCTCTCTGGGCTCTATATTGTTCCATGGAACCAGTTCGGTATTGATAATGCATTTCTTAACAAGCCTTATACTCTTGGACTGGATCTTCAATGAGGTGTAGAACTCGACTATAAGGTTGATCTCGATACAGTGAGATCACAATCTGGTACAACCACTGAGCAGAGTATTGTCGAGGGAATCAAATCTGTGATTGATAAACGGGTTAACTCACTTGGTCTAGCAGAGCCTACGATCCAAACTGCCAAATATGGGTCTGACAATCATATTATTGTTCAGATACCCACCCAGGCACATGCTGATCTCTCGGATACAGAACGTAAGATCAAAAATGCTGAGGATATCAAAAAAGCTAAAGAAACTATCGGTAAGGTTGTCCAGCTTGAGTTCCGTGAGGAGAGAAAATCAGTAACAGAAGCAGATAGGGCTGAACGGAAGTCTCTTGCAGAGAAAGCGTTCGTCGAGACTAAAACAACACCATTCTCTACTGTTGGTCAGAAATATCGAGATAGTTACGAAAATATTGCATATAATGTCGGTACTGGAGCTCTTCCAAAGGAAATTTCATTCTCTGGTATAGAAGTAGTTACAAAATTCCCTTATATTAGTCCAGTATTCATCGCCTCTGGAGAACAGAGTTATGTGAAGGATGCAAGTGGACAAATCGTTGCAACCAGTAATCCTGGATACGCACTCGTACAACTCCAGTCAAAAAATGGTTTTGGAACAGGGGCTACATATAATTATTCATATATCTTCATCGATCAACGGCCAAGTCTCTGGCAAGCTGCCAGGACTGCCGATGGAAAAGTGCTCAATGATAAATATTTGGTGAATTCTGGAGTTGGTTTTACACAAATTGGACAACCACAAGTCGAGTTACTTTTTAATGAAGAAGGTAAGACTATTTTCGGAGAACTTACGAAACGACTGATTGGTAAGCAGATTGCAATATTCGTAGGTGGACAACTTCTCACGGCCCCAACGGTGCAATCTGTTATTACTGATGGGAAGGCTGTCATCACTGGGGACTATACAATCAAAGGAGCACAGACTCTCGCAAATGATATTAATACAGGTATAGTTCCAGCTCCGATCTACCTCACGAGTGAACGGACGATCGATGCAAAAATCTGATCAGAGTCACTTCGCCAGATACTCGTTGCTGGTGCTATTGGTCTTTTGGTGATCATAGTATTTCTCACTCTATTTTATCGAGTGAGTGGTCTCCTCGCAGGTCTCGCACTTATTATCTATACACTAATTCTGATTGCTCTCGTCAAAATGACAGGTGTAGTGCTTACTCTTGCATCTATTGCAGGTGTTATTCTTTCTATTGGTCTCGCAATTGATGCAAATATTCTGATTTTCGAAAGAATGCTAGAAGCTCTTCGTGAAGGTAAAACTATGAGTCAGTCGATTTCTATAGGATTTGAGAAGTCGTGGACTGCTATTTGGGATTCTCATATTACATCACTCACTTCGGCGGTGATCCTTTATATATTTGGTATTTCACTTATAAAGGGATTTGGATTTATGCTTGGTCTCGGTATTGTCCTCTCACTTTTTACAGCTATGTGGATATCTCGTATACTCATCATCGCAGTTGGTAGCAAAATAGGAAAAAACTCACAAGCATTCATCGGGTTCAAGAAATAGTTGATAAAAATCATATAATAGATAAAATCAAGAGAGTAATTTATTGATTTTATTTTTTTATGATATCACTACAATCAGATCCGTGATGAAGTCTAAATTATCTAGGATGAGTAAATGCCCTAAGTACGGAGATAGCTACTATTATACGTGAACGAGCTAAAATAATTAGTTCAAATCATGATATACATCCTGCAATTCTAAAGATCCTGGCCTCTATAGTATACCTTGTAAAGTCTAATGTGAAATGATCTCAAAACTGGAATCAATTAGGACAGATGCGATTTCAAGCTCTTCGAAGATTAGTATCATCTATTCTTGGAAGTTACGAAATCAATGAAAGAATAGTGTATCAGTCATACTTCACAGATGAGGAGTGGCGGAGATACTACAAATGGATTAGCATAGAGGTTCAGGATAGGGTGATGTCTAATTTACGATAATATGCTTCTTTGATTCTTTGACTCATGACTCGGTGGACAAGTTGTGATGGAGGCGTTCCGACGCGAGTATCCAGACATAGAGATGATCCTCGAAATGGATAGAGACAATGCTCCATACGGACACCGTAGTAGAGAAGAGATACGCGAGCTGACAAAAAAAGGAGTCGAGAGGCTCTATGCGAAATGAGCTGATGTGGTTATCCTCGCTTGTAACTCTGCTAGTGTCCATGCACTTCGCTGGCTCCAGACCGAGATATTCCCAGGTCGACATATACTCGGTGTGACCGTGCCATGAGCGGAGGCAGTAGTAGTAGGATGATATCACAGAATATGAGTTCTCGCCACTGATGCAACAGTCAGGAGTCGTATGTACAAGGAGCGGGTGCATATCCTCGATGATAGTATCATCATTGAAGAGGTATGAGCGCCAGGACTCGTCCCATTGATTGAACAGGGGATCACAGAGTGACCTGAAATCGATATATTACTCAGACAGTATCTATCTCAGTTCTCACCAGATATCGAGGTACTTGTTCTCGGATGTACCCATTATCCGCTCATCCGTGACTCTATCGAGCGTATATGGATAGATCTATTTGATACGCGAGCTCCAGATCTGATAGATCCGGGAGAAGAGTCTGCGAAAAGATTTAGGAGTTGGATGGAGAGGAAATTCCTATAGTAGGCTGATTTTCATTCATATAGTTCAAACTTTGAGTACTATCATGCCATACTTTATATGGAATTTTATTCCTTCTTATCTGTACAGCACGACCCGTGAAGTCCCTATTTGTAAAAAAATCAGCATGTTTCGGGTTTGGAGCAATATTTTCTCAGTTACTATCTTTTTTCAGAGAAGTACTTTCAGGATATAGTGGTATTACTTTGTTCTCTATACTGAGAAACTGATCAAAGATTTTTTTTTCATCTAAATCAGATGAAAGTCCGTATTTTTCTAAATCAGAAAGTCGTCTATTGATATGGTAGAATATTCTCTTTTTATCTATATATCCCTGTCTTAGAGTTATTTCTTCATCTATATCAGCCTTCATCTTATAGAAGGGACTTGCATTCCATCATTTCTCATTAGTACTCCCTGTGAGTACAATTTGTACCTCAAATGATGGATGATTTGATACCAATTTCAATTCCTGTCTATCAGGAGTATTTCATTTTATTTTCTCAGTCGGTAATGAGGACAACAATTTTTTAATTGCATCATCCTCTATAGTATTTAAGTATGAATCTTGGAATTTGATCCAGTCAGCTGAGTCGCTTGTAAAGAATTGTCATTTTTGCTCCCAAGATAATCATTTCCCAAACAAACCTGATGTAGCGAGTACGAGTCACATTTTTAGCATATCTACTGGACTTTTCACCTCTATTCTCATCCTATTTCTATCTTTCATTGACTCAGCCGCATCATATGAGTTCTGACTAATTGTTTTTTGTACTTGAGAATCCAGGGTTTTAGTATCAAAGTTGGCAATAAAATCTACATCTGTTCCATTTTTCTTAGTTCGTCATTTTGCAATTCCACTTTTTTTCGAAAAACGAGTTGAACGATCGGTATCATAGTCAAAAAAATCAGAATTACTAAAAAATTCTATAATACTGTCGATAAATTTTTTATCTTTATTTCTCATTTCACCAGTGAGAGTATCGAACATCATATCTCATTGAACATCGAGAATGAGTATATTTTTATAAAAGGCTCGTATCACTTTTAGTAAAATAACATAAGATCGTATATCTTGGGATTTTGTAAGCTTGCTAGCACTTCTCATGAATTGAGTTATCTCATTTATGGTGCGTAGGGTTTCTTTTTGTATACTTGTTGGTAGGTAATATCCCTTTGATTGCATATAGGTTCGTGCCATTTCCATACAACGTCAGAGAGTGAGTCAGAGTACTCTCTCATCATCTAGCGGAATCAATCCTACTATATGCATCCATTTTTTTATATCAGAGATTGTATCTAATTTTGGTATTCAATACCAATCATTTGGATTATGTCAAAGAGACTTACTGACTCCATCTATAGTATTATTTTTACTTATAGCGGTCATTGCTGCTCTTGAATACTGTCGAATAACTGCATCGGATGTTCTTTCGTGGAATTTTTCAGGGAAAGGACTAGCATGTAATGGAGAATCTAATTTTGTCATGTTGATATTTATCAAAAAAATATATAATAGGCATTATGTATCTTATATTCTGAAAATGAAAGGTTGGATCTGCGGTTGCGAGACTCTGCGAGAGACAAGGGATCTCGTATGATATTCGTGATGATAGTAATACTCCGACTGGCTATGATGCCTATGAAGTGATTATACCATCACCATGAGTTCCTGAGAGTCATCCTATCTATGCGACGGGACGAGTGATGTGCGAACTCGATTTTGCATATCAGTTCTTGCCTAATGGATTCCAGATTATCTCTATAACAGGTACTGATGGTAAGTCGACTACTGCATGGATAATGTATAATATACTCGAAAAAGAGTTTTCTGTCAAGAAATCGATCTATCTTTCAGGAAATTTTGATATCCCATTTTCCGCCACAGTGCTTGATATATTGATTAAGTGATACGAAGAAGGCATTATAGTAGTTGAAGTTTCGAGTTTTATGTCTTTTTGCATCCAAAAATATACTTCAGATTATTCTATATTTACCAATCTCAAACCAGATCATCTCAATTGGCACAAAAATCTACAAGGGTATGTTGATGCAAAGATGAATCTGATGTCTCATACAATTTTTCGATCTATTATCAATGAGCAAATTATAGAATTTGCTCAAAAAAATAATCTTATACTAAGAATACCTAAAAATACTCGTATATTTTCGAATGATGATAATTCTAAAGATTCGACAAATGGACAAAATATAATTGTTAATGAAGGAGAAAACTCTCTTCTCTCAGAAACTCATTTTTCTGGTGTACATAATGCTATGAATATACTCTCATGTATGATCGTAGCACAAGAACTCTGAATCAGTTCAAAACATACGGAAAATACTCTTCGAGAAATAACAGGTCTCCCGCATAGACTACAAGTAATTGATAAAAAATGAGGGATCACTATTGTTGAAGATTCCAAGTCGACGAGTTCCCAAAGTCTTAGTGCAGCACTAAGTTCTTTTTGAGTTGCTTGTAACCTACTTTTGATTGTGGGTGGTTCGGATAAAGGAGATAGTTTTCTATCTCTGGCTCCTATTTTTGCTAAAAGAGTTAAGGCTATGGTTGCAATATGAGCCACAAAGGCTCAATTTGTACAGATTGCAGAACAAGAAAATATTCCATATCTTACAACAGACAAACTGGTAGAGGGAGTAAATTGGCTCTATTCCAGGAGAAATGATTGAGATGTACTGATGCTCTCTCCAGGATGTGCGAGTTTCGGATTGTTTGAGAACTATCTCGATAGAGCGAACCAGTTTCGAGAAGCTATAAAAAAAATCCCTCATGTGTAACTCAGGAGGGATTTTTTGTGAATATACTACTTAATTTCGAATAAGGCAAAGTAACTCTGGCCAAGTGCCTGAGAGAGTACACTCTGCTGTTCAGTTTGTGTTTTTGCACTTGTGAGGCTCGTATGAAGAGGTTCCAGATATGCAGGGAGTGTTGCCCCACTTTGACTGGAATTATTGAGCATTTCAACGATGTAGATGCCACATTTTGTTTGTTTCTCATTGCGAGATACGGACCCACTTCCGCGGTAACTCTCATAGTTGGTTCAGGCAATATCGATGAATTCGGTATCAGTTTTGAGTTTTCAGGCTTTGTATTCACTTATAGCTACTCTGAGACAGAGGTTATCAGTATCCACTAGAGTAAGATTTTTGGCTCGCATCGTGAGCAAGAGATGTTCGAATCGCGTAGTGAGAGCACGTCTCGGATCACGATCAATTGTTGCTGCATTGAGATCTGTGAGGAGATAACCGAGTCCTACTTTTTTCATACGATTTACAGTAGTTTCAGGAGAAGGATCATAGAAAAATGTCTCAAATTCGAAAATAAGGCTGTCATCAAGATATCGTTTTCTGTTTTCATTTATCAGATACGTCATAAATGTTCCAATACGATATATACCTTTCATATTTACATCAGATCCTTTAGGAGAGAGAATACTCGAGTAGAGTTCATGTCCGATATTTTTTATATCTTTTTCGATATTTTTTTTATCATCTATCTTTTTTCCACTTTCGATCTGAGAAATAAAATATAGGAGTATCTTATGTAGATCAGCTGCACTCATACTGCTCAGTAATTCTGGACTGAGTATTTTTTTGAATGTTACACTACTTGCAAGATTTCCTGCCCGTTTCACTACTGCCTGTGGATCTACTACATTCAGAGTAGCAATTGGGGTGATATAGTCACTCCGGTATGTGAATATGCTTTCATTCTGATCGATTTTATTGTATTTGTACTCATTCATCCCAGATTGTGTCAGGTTATTCCAACCATGTGGGAATGCAGATCGTATTACATAGACGATAATGAATAAGAAAAAAAGAAGAGAGAGTGTTACTTTTATTCCCAACATATCTTCGCTGTCTCAGTCTATATAAGTTACAAATGCGAGAGATGCCAGACCAATAAGTGCTAAGAATAGAAAATATACAAATACTCCATACCACACGATTCCAAATGCACTAATAAGAAACAAAAATCCATATACCATAAGCATCACGATAATGTCTTGTATTCGAGTTCCTATCTCACTCTTTTCTATGAAAAAGTGAGCCACAAAAATTGATAGTAATATCCCTCAAATGATTAATAGATAACCCAAAGGTAAAACTATGCCACCCAGAAGATTGGTAAATATTTTTCCAGTTGACCCTACGAAATAGTAGAGTATCAAAACAATTAATGTTCCAGAAACAAGAATTGGAAAGGACCAAGTAGTCCATCTGTATCTGCCATATTGTCGACCTCGAACGAAGAGTAAAATAGCAGGCAGAAATGCAAGAAAAATATAGGTAATATCTGTGAACTCACCTGATTGGTTTTTCTGAAATGTGAGATTAGCAGGGAGTTTGAGATAATTATTGAGACCACTTTCTTGCCCAAAATATCGAGAAAAATCTTCATTTTGCGATTTTCCATCATTTGTGATGCTGGATGCTTGTTGTGCGTTTCTCTTAGCGCTATATTCAACAGGCGAGTAAATCGAGGCATAGTTATTGAGTTCAAGATTGCCACCATAACCTCATAAGAGACTATCGATAGTACCTCCTTTTTGTTCGGCTGTAAAGGTATGAGCTTCAATTCAATTTTTAATAAACCATGGAGTCAATGCTATAGCGATACCTAATATGAACACGATATTCGCCACGAACCATATCTTGAATTTCTCAACTCCTTGTTGCCAGATACTTAGAGCGAGGCTACTGATACCAATAGCACCACAGAGAATTGCGATGTTACGGATAAGTTCGATATTCTCACTTGGCATCCATACATTCATTTTGGCCCAGAGATTTCAACCGGTAAATATGGATAGAAAAATAAAAAAGAATCCAACAAACCCAAATATTCATAATGTGCGGTAGGCGATCAGTGCCAGAGTGGCTATTATAAGTATTAGAGTAGTGAACTTGATACCGAAAGCTATTCCCACGAGAATTCCAGAAAGTGCAATAAGTATATAGAATTTATTTTTTTCTATGTTTTCACGTAGAGCATGCCAGAGAATTCCAAATGCACTCACGCTTACCATCATGAGAGCAGGATCGAGCTTCATATCTTTGGCCTGCTGGAATATGGTCATTGGCATGATATAATAGATCCCTGCAAGGAGAATAGGCAGAGAAATAAGGTACTTACGATCCTTTTGTTTGAGAACAATGGAAAGAATACTCGTAATAATAATCATGGAAAGGATACCACCGAGTTGGTTCAAATAAAATGCACTTGCTGCAATCTGATCCCAGAGAAATCCACTCCCCGTGATAAGTTGCCATGTATAGGTTCCAACTCATTCTAGGGTCGAACCAGTTATGGCCATAATACGAGGGAAATTCATGTAGACACCTAGATCATCCCAACCAATTGGCATAGGACGTATTGCATTAATCAGAGAAACTGATATGAGAAAACTGATAATGAGAAATGCAAACTCAGCAGTAAGAAGACGAGGAGATATAAGTCCAAGTAGAGTGTCGCCATTTCTGGTATGTTGATCAAATTCAACATACCTAGTTGTAATATCTTGGTATGTAGCTATCCACCCAGGGATTCATCATATGATGAATATTCCACAAATAACAAGGAGTCCAGTGAGTGTGAATATGTGGAATGTACCGAAGATCAAAAGAGCGGTAGCGAATAAGGCAAGTCCGATAGATATCTCCGCACCAATACGGATGCGTAAGCTGATTTCCTTCCATTCTGGTATCCATTTTAGGATACTATATCCGACGGCTCGCCAGAGGAATGCGAGAAATATTGGGTAGATGAGTAGTGAGATAATATGAACAAAGAGGACTATGCTCGATGGGCCTCCTGTACCAAAAAATGGGGAGCCAGTAGTCACTTGTGCCGCTGTATATGCTACGGTGACAATGAGAAGATGCAGTATCGAAAATCCTCAGATATGCCAAAATGTAAATCGTACTTTTTGATCAGAAGTCATCAGAGAAATTGCCTTATAGATCAGATATACAAATCCTACACCAGCAAGATATCCTCCATAGCCACTTGCAGGTTCGAGATGATCTATTTGAGAAAAATTTTTGGAATAGTAGGTTACTATAATATAGATTACCCAAGGTATAAAACCGATTGATGCAAGGAGGAGTTGGAGCATATAAAGTATTATGAATTATGAATTAGAAAAGTATAAATACACCCTGATTTATCGATTTTTTCGGATGACTTGCCAAGCGCCATTGAGTAATCTGATATTTCCAATACCAAATATAATCAGATTCACGATCATTGCAATCAAAAGTATCTCAAAGGCTCATCATCTTGTGCTATCGTGAAATCAGAAAAATCTAATCATGCCAAATGAAATCCCTGCTGAAATCCCTACGAGGAGTATATTTTTGAGAAATGGAACCCAATCAAAGCCACTGTTGTGGATATGGGTTGCCTTATAGGAGAGATACCACAGTGGTATCCATGAGATTCAGACGGCCAAAGCTGATCCTTCGACACCGATCAACTGTATGAGAACATAGTTGAGTATAAGATTTATCGGGAGGACAATTGCAAGGATCCGAGCTCGATCTCCGATCTTTCCTGTACCTGCAAGGAATTGGAAATTGATCTGTATCAAGAGAAGGAAAGTGAGAAAAAATGCAGAGTATCAAATAATTGTTCCAGATGTTCGGAATTTTTCTCAGAAAAACAGTACGGCCAGTGGCTCTCCAAACTGGTAGAGAAATATAGAGAGCCAGATTCAAATTATAGAAAAATAAAGTGAGAATTCTCGGTGAATCATTTGCATTTTTACTTGATTATCTCTTCCATGGAGCTCAGATATAACCGGAAAGAGAAATGCAAAAAGTGGTGAAATAAATATAAAAGGAATATTGAGAAGAGATAGATAGTTAGAATAGTATCCTGTAGCCTCAGATCCGAGAAGTAGGATGATGAGCTGCATATCTACTTGTGAAAGTATTACTCCGATATTCGCCGTGAGCAGCGTGGCGAGAGCATACCTGAAAAAATGATTGCGTTCTATAATATCACGCTCAGAAGGAACTCCCTCGAAATATACACGATAGTAACGCGTATAAGAAAAATAAAGAGAAAAAATAAATCCAATTCCAATACCAACCACCCATGCCCACATATAACCCTCTATATTTCATTCTCATACAAAAAAGATGAGGAGTGTAGCGAGTCCTGTAGCTAAGAGTTTTATAAAATCTGATCATTTTTGCAACTTCGTATCTTGGGAAACACTAAATAGGACAGTCGAAATATGAAACAAATTAATCCCGATAAAATAGAGTCCAGATATACGTAGTATCTCAGTTATTAATGGTTCGTGAAAATAAGTATCTGCAAGCCATGGAGCCATGAAAAAGAGTATAATTGCGATGAGCATACTCGAGCATATTTGCATGAGTAGGGTGAGACTCAGGAGATATTTTGCCTTTCCATATTCTTTTTGAATGATATATTTCGGAAGAAAATAATTCAGACTTTCGGTGCAACCCAGATCATTGAAGGCTCCGAGGAGACTCACAAAACTAATCACTCCATATATCATTCCCACTCCTCCAACTGAGAGATCGTGAGATATAATGATTTTGATCAAATAGCCAATTGGACCGATAAGGAGTGTAAAAAAGTAAAGCCAAAATCATTTTTTGACAAACTTTTGGGCGAGGGTTTCTTCAGAATTGAGCATTTTGTATTTTTATAAGCAATAGGTTCCTGAAGGTGTATCCGATACAATCTTACCATCTGCAAAGGCAATTACACGTTTTCGCATAGAGTTGACGATAATCTCATCATGTGTTGCCATGATTATAGTCTTCCCACTTCGATGTAGGTCTTCTAGGAGATGCATAATCTCTGTAGCATTTGCTCTATCCAGATTACCCGTTGGTTCATCACCAATTATTATTCGAGGATCGTGGATCAGCGCTCTTGCAATACAAGTTCGTTGTATTTCCCCTCCAGAGAGTGTTTCAATACGTTTTTCTTTTTTTGCCAAGAGTCCTACTTTGGAGAGTACCTCAGGTACACGTTTACCAATCTCATAACTACTATACCCACATACTTCCATAGCAAATGCTACATTTTCTCGAACAGTTTTTCGAGGAAGGAGTTTGAAGTCTTGAAATATGGTTCCCAGACTTCGACGATATTGAAGGAGTTCCTTTGGAGAAAAAAGTCCAATATCTACTCAATTATCATCAAGAATATGTCAGCTCTTGAGTTTCTTGGCTCAGAGTAGGGATTTGATAAAACTGGTTTTGCCACTTCCAGAGGCACCAATGAGAAATACAAATTCTCCAGGTTCTATTTTGATAGAAATATCTCTGAATATAGTACGTTCTTCGTAGGACAGGGTAACATGTTGGAATTGCATAGATTATCTTGGTAATATATTGAGTATGAATGATGACGATACTGATTGGAAGTTTGCATCAATAACAGTTATTTTCACCGTGTGTTTCCCCTCTATGAGTCCTATAGCACTGACGGGAATTACAAATATATCACCTGTAGTAGCAGTTTGTATAGTTTTTTCATCTATCATCACAGAAATATCTCTGATTTTACTCGAAACAGTGGCCTGAAAACGAAGATTAAAGGTATCACCCGTATAGAGATTGAGAGATAATCATTTGGGATTCATCATGGTAATCTTGGGAGGAGTCTTATCTCTATCCTCGGTACCTGATAATGAAATATCTAATGGAATAATATCCGTTCCTGGAAGTGGTGCGGAAATCGTAGCTGTATATTTATATCCATACACATCGATTGCTTCGATAGTAATATCATATACTCCAGCGAAATTGATTCGAGTGATACCAGTGGTAGAGCCACTACTCCCCAATGTTATTTCCTTGATACTTTCACCATTAGACAATGCTCGGATTTTTTCGATAATACGATCACCTGACCATCTGATTTCTACTAGATTATCTTTACCGGCTCATACTGATTTGATCGTCACACTTACATTTCCAGGAGCTTCAGGACGAAAACAGGGTTCTTTACTGATTGGCATATTACCATTGGCGCTATATCTCTTGGATGCTGCAAGAAATCCAGAGAACCATTCAGGATCATATCCGTCGATCACAGGTTTCATAGTAGGAGTATAGAGAGTAATACGGGCATCTGCAGGTGTTGCAGGTGTTGCTACCCCATTACAGAGAGTATCTATATCTGTTCACTGGAGGCCACCATCATATGTATCGAGTTTGACTGCCATAATGGTAGATCTCACCATATCGGCTGGAGTATCTTTTGTTGCAAGATGACCAGATAATTTGGAAATATTATATGTATAAATATCTTTCGGTTTTTGGAACTCTGCTTTTGGGAGACCCGAAAGTGCAAATGTCATATAACTTTTCCAGATTGTTGCAGCACAGTTGAGTCCATCACAAGTTCACTTGGTTTCTTTGCCATCAACATTACCGGCCCACACTACTGTGGTGATCTGTGGAGTATAGCCAATTGTCCAGAGATCTCTTGGAAGGATTTTCTTTTCTCCTCCCTTACTGACATCTTTGTTCGAAGTTCCTGTTTTGGCAGCAACGGAACGTCCTGTTATAGTGAGGGCATTTCGCCAAAAAGTCGAGTCTGGACGAGCGTCATTATTGGAGAGTATTTTTGATATAATATATGCCGCTGCAGGATTCATAACCTCTTCTCCGTTTTCATCCTTGTGTTCTTCGATAATGTTTCCATCATTATTTTCGATTTTATCTATAGCGTAGAGTTTCTTTTTGAGGCCATTGTTTGCAAACACTGAATAGGCTTGCATCATATCGATCGGCTTCGCTTCAGCCGTACCGATTGCTAGAGGAGCTCCATACCCAAAATTCTCTTTTAGACTAGAAATTCCGAGTGCTTTTGCATATTTGATAATAGCCTCCTCTTGACCCGCAAGATAATACATTTTGATAGCTGGTATATTTCTGGAGTAGTCTAGGGCGGTCTCTAGAGACATAACTCATTTGAATTGTCGATCATAGTTATCAGGACTCCATTTACCAAACGATATGGGACTGTCCGTAATAGGACTTGCTGGGCCAATTGGATTTTTTGCTATAGCCAAAGAATAGACAATAGGTTTGAATGATGATCCAGGCTGGCGAATTGCTGTTACCATATTATTATTCCCTCCATGTTCCTGGTCAAAATAGTCAGGACCCCCAACCATCGAAAGGAGTTTTCCAGTTACATTATCCATGCTTACGAGTGCTGCACTACTTGCCCCATATTGTTTTATATTGATTGCGACTTGTTTTCTGACAGCTTCTTCTGCAAAAGTCTGTAATTTTGGATCAATAGTAGTATAGACTTTGAGTCCACTTGTAACATCAATATCTTTTCCATACTTTGTTTCGAGGTATTCCTTTATGTACATTACAAAGTAGGGATACTTGATATTTTCACTATATTTCTTGAATTCGAATTCTATACCATCATAGAGTATTTTTTTAAAGATATCCCCATCTATTTTTCCATCCTCGAGCATCTGTGCAGCTACGAAATCCTTTCGACCTATAGTATACTCAATAGTATAGGGTCAGGCTATCTCTCCAGTATTCAGATTTCCTGTAATGGCAATATTTCCAATGAAGTCGATTACGCGATCAAAACTCAAATCTAGACATCCTTGGCTGTCGGGCGTGAAGATCTGATTTTTAATAGCATCAGCTCTAATATTACAAACTTTGAGACCACCTTCTAGTCGTTCCATAGTTATACCAGAGAGGTATCATCTAAATGCTGTATAGATTGGTGCATAGATTTTTCGATCTTCACCTGTGAGTATTGTTTTAGTATTTGTGGGATCTCATTTTGGATAGATATCCAGCTTCCCCATAAGGCGATCACGGTGGAGATAGGGTGAATAATATGTTGGTCATTTTGGGAGGGAGGCGAGGATCGATGCCCCAAGTGGACCAACATCCTTTGCACTTTTTCCAAAATATGTTCTGGATGCTTCCTCAACACCATTTGCATTGTATCAAAATGAGAATGCATTGAAATACATTTCGAGAATTTTATCTTTCGAATATGTTTTATTGAGTTGGTAGGAGAGATACATTTCCTGAATCTTTCTCTTTATTGAACGCTCATTCGTGAGTATAGTATTTTTAATGAGTTGTTGCGAAATTGTGGAAGTTCATTTTACGGTTTCATTGGAACCTAAAGCATACTTGGCTCATGCACGAAGTAATCACAACATATCGATACCAGGATTTTCGAAAAAAGTACGATCCTCTGTACTCACGATTGCATCTTTGAGAGACTGAGATATTGCATCCGATGCTACATATGTCCGTTTACCATCTTTGAAGAGACTGTAAATAAGTCCACCATCTTTATCGTAGATAGTAGTACTCTCGCGGAAATAGTCGCCACTTTCGAGTGACTCGATAGCAGGAGCATCTCTTATAAAAAATCCCCAAAGAATCAATATTCCTAGAGCCGCTAGAAGTAAAAGTATACCAAAAGCCCTCATAAGAATATGCCTTTTCTTAGTAGTAATCAAAAAATTTTTCACTTGCTCTAGGTGAGTTTTCTTTGAAGGAGTGCGAAATTCTGAAGATCTGGAAGTAACATGTCTGATGTGAGGTTCTTGCATGATGATTTTTTAAAAAATTAGAGATTTTCCCATTCACCAGGGACGGGAAGTCAGGAATTGGAACTGGGTGGCTTTGAAGTAGGTTTTTTGGATTCTATACTTGGTAATAGAGATCCTGAGGATTGTTTTTTTTCAGGTGCTATACCCTTAATGGGTGTCTGTTTTTTTTCTCCAGATACTGTCGTACCCGAGAGTCACGAGCTAATAATTTTCGGGAGATAAGATACTGGATCAGCAAAAGTAAAAAATTCCTTATAATCATTGCCGAGGATAATTTCTATTTTTGGACCGTCAGTTTTTACATATTCATTGCTCGTAACGATGTTTATAGGAATATGTATATCGAGGGATTTTAGTGCGTTCATAATATCAGATTTAGGATTGATCCCGATACTATATTCATTATTCCAATATACATTGATATGAGACTGTTCTATAGCACCTGTGGCTGCCTTAAGTACATGAGAAGCATCATAGTTGATTCCTATTTTCCGCATTTCCATGAGGAGATTGCGAGCATAAGTAGAGGATGCTGTTGTGTATACTACGACGATCGGTTGTACTACCTTATGGAGACCAGGGAAATCGAATACAAAATTCACAAATTTATGAATTCGATCATAATAGCTCAGTCGATTGATCTTGGCTCATTCAGGAATAAGGGACCAGGCTCATCCGAAATATGCCATCGAAGGACTATAGAGATAGGCTCATACAGTACAGTTATTATAACTGATACAGTTATCTCCGATATTATAAACATTAATATCTCATTTGCTCACCCCTGCGAAGCTAGATCCTAGAGATATAATATCTCAAACAGTGAGATCTGTATTGATATTTCTACGAGTAGCATCGATAATCTCCGATATTTTTGTGGGATTGGTTATGATACCGAGAGATAGAGATTTGGTTTTGATAGCGTTTATGATCTGTTGCTGTCTATGGGATCTATCCATATCATTGGTGGAGTGACGAGATCGAGCATATCTCAGTGCCGTTTCACCATTAAAATTTTGGAGTCATTTTTTGACTGAAAAAATAGTATATCCATAATTATAGTCTGGATATTCCTTATCGTAGAGATCTTTTTCGACTTCAATCTCTATTCCTCCAAGCGCATTCACTATATATCGAAATGCTGTAAAGTCTATAGCCATATAGTGGTGTATAGATTCTCCAGTAATCTCAGAGACTTTATTTGCAAGGAGAGAAATTCACTCTTTGCGACTAATTCCTATGGGATAGAGTGAATTTATTTTTCCAGCTGATTTTCCACTTCCATAGCTCACATAGAGATCACGAGGTATAGAGATCATTGAAATACTTTTTTTCTCTTCATTGAATGATGCCAACATGATTGAGTCTGCAAGAGATCCTCCTTGGTGATCTGCTCCTCCGATCCCGACAATCAGGATATTGGTGTTTCATTTTTTGACTGAAGAGATAGTGCTACCTGTTTCTTCGAATATAGGTGGTACCCATGTGCTATTATCACCAGCAGTGCCGATACGCATATTTCCAATACCTTGGACAATATAGTTGATACCAAAAATAAACCCGAGTAAAACAAGTACAACAGCAATCACTTTTCGTATTTTTTTCTTTGGGTTTGAGGGAGTTGGAGCTATAGAATCAGTCTCATGTATCTCTTTTATCTTAGTATGAGTTAGTTTTTTGGTTTTAAAATTTGACATGGCCTGATTATAGAAAAAAATGTTTTATTTTCAATAGAAAATATAAGTGTTTCTTGTGGATAATTTCGCTTGACAGAAACCAAAAAACGACTACATTTTGTACAGCTTCAAATCAAGAATCTATTACCTTTTTACCTCTGTATTTTTGCGTCATGATCCTGTCCTCATCAGTGAGATAGAGACTATATTCATGGCTCACACTCCCCATATGGTAGTAGTCGACGCCACACTCGGGCTTGGCGGACATGCGAGTATGTTTGCTTTGTATATGCATCCTTGAGATATCCTCATCGGTATAGATCGAGACAGAGATAATCTAACAATTGCAAAACAAAAGATGCCAGATGCAAAATGTCATATACAATTGGTGCATTCGAGTTTCGCAGATATCGATACTATCCTCGATTGAGGATGAATCGGAAATATTGACTTCATCCTCTATGATCTCGGCGTGAGTAGTGCTCACTATGATGATGGTGATCGCGGATTCTCGATCCGGTATGATGCTCCGCTCGATATGCGGTTCGATCGCAACACGGGTCGTACAGCACAAGATCTCGTGATGACACTCTCAGAATATGAATTGCGTGATCTGATGTTCCGTTACGCTGATGAGAAGAAGGCGGTACATATAGCAAGAGCTATCGTCGAAAATAGAAAAACCAAATCCATTCATACTACTTTCGATCTGCTCGAAATAATCAGATGATCGAGCTATGATAAGGACTCTCCGAAACGAGTATTCCAGGCACTTCGTATTGCCGTCAATGCTGAGTTTGAACATATCGAAATAAGTATCAAAAAAGCAATTGATAGACTCAGTATCGGTGGACAGATAGCTATCATCAGTTTCCACTCCATCGAAGATCGTATTGTGAAAAATCTCGTTACTCCGTTTCTCACTGGAACTATCGATGGCTACACTGGACAAACTCTCATTCCAGCTCGTCTCGTAAAATACAATAAAAAACCAATCCTTCCTACGCAGCTCGAAATAGATAAAAATCCCAGAAGTCGCTCAGCCAAGCTACGAGTTCTAACAAGAATACATTAAGTTACAATTCTCATGAATGCCAATGTTTTAGTCGCCAAAAAATGACATCTTTCTTTTTTCTCCGAGCGCAAGGTAGCTCGAGAGAATTTTCGACTTTCATTTACACAGGCGTATATACTCGCTATCGTTCTCATTGCTTGTCTCGGAATATATTATATCTGGATTCTCAATCAGAATGCAACCAAAGGATATCAAATTCGGGAACTCCAGGGTCAATATAGAGAACTTACATTCCAGGAGAATCTACTCGATATCCGTATTGCTGAGGGTAAGTCTATCGACGCAATTGCAACAGCACCTATTATGCAAAGTATGCAGGCAGTCGAGGCACCTACATTTCTGGTCATGCGAGATCCCCAATTCACCCTCAAAAACTAAAATCATGCCAGAAGCCCTGAAGAGAATCATCGATATGATACACTATTTACCAGGAATAGGTGAGAAAACTGCTGCCAAGCTCGCATTTTTTCTTTTGAAAGCAAATGCTACTTATGTATCTAATTTTGCTCGAGCTCTCTCGGATCTTCACTCAAAAGTCCAAGAGTGTGAGTTATGCAATGGGATGACAGATATAGAACATCCTACTTGCTCCATCTGTAGTGATCCACGGCGGGATGAAACCGCACTCTGCGTCGTCGAAGATTATCTTGATATGCTCTCGATCGATCGGACATGAGTATGGCGTGGACGCTACCATATCCTCGGTGGTGTGATCTCACCAATTCAGGGAACTACTCCTGATCAGCTCCACTATGACTCACTCTTTGCTCGTATCCTCGAATACCCTCAGATCACAGAGATCATCTTGGCGATGAATCCCAATATAGAAGGAGAGGCTACCGCTCTCTATGCCATCGGACATATGCCACGAGAGGTGAAAATCAGCCGACTCTCGAAGTGACTTCCGCATGCAGGCTCTATAGAATATGCTGATGAGATAACATTATTGAATGCATTTCGGGGAAGGGGGTAGATTACTAAAAATAGTTACTGTCTTTTTTGTTGTTAGTGTAGGAGATCGATTATTGCCTTGAACCGGTAGATATAGTTCAAGTACCTTTGTTCATGACTCAAATAAGCTAAGTGTTGAACCTCAATCTCGATATTTCATTACTTTTCAGGGAACGAGATCATATCTTGCTCCATCCACTATAATTGCTCGATTTGATATATATCATTTTTCATTAGAAATCTTTATAAGTTGTATGAATATTCCGTTATCTAGAGTAATAGTGCTAGATATCTCACTAATTCTCATTAAGCTTTCAATAATTCATGAATAGGATTCTCATAGTCCTTTTGTTACTGGAAAGACTTTTCCATCTTCAGTTCAGTTGACACCTTCTATATTTGGCATAATTTTTTATATTGAAAAATGAGTATTCAATAGTACAAAAGCATACTTTTATTTTTTTGCAAATTTTATGATTGATTTTTAATCTAACCTTCCAATTTCTTAAAGAGATTATTGTTGGCAAAGATAAGATTACTTTGTCCCGCACAATTACCAGATTAGATCCTACTTTTTCCCAAGTGAATAATAGGTATTGTAACATAATATACGAAATATATCTATCAAAAATATTGACAAGAAACTAAAACAATATACTATATTAGTCAGTTTTCCATTCTTCATATATTGTTATGAACATACTTAGACTTAGTTATTATGAGGCTCTCATAGGAAAATGGAAATCTACTAGTAAATCAACAGCTCAACAAGTAGCGGATACTCTTATTCAAGTTGATGAGCCCAAGTATCTCTCCTATGGAGGGATCAATATGGAAAAACAAGATCATGGGAAACCAACTTCAAAAAAAGTGGAAATAAATCCAAGAAAAGAAGATATAAATAAGCCACAGGCATGGTTCGATCATGATGGAATATGGATATATAACTATCTCGGGGCACTCGAAGAAGCATCTGAAGTTGCTAAAAATAGATGAGTAAGTATAGAAAAAGTCTGGCCAACAGAACAAGAGCAATTGTATTTTCTGAATGCTCTACCTTGAGATATAAGTGCCAAAAATAAAGTCCTATACAATGGAAAGTTCCTAAGGTATCGCAATGCTGGGAATAATACTCTCAGTGATCATGATGTTATATTGTATTGGTGGGTTGCATGATCTCATGATGGTGATAGTGCTCGATGGGTTCATCTCTTACCAGAGCTTTTCGAAGCTCGCTCTAGTTCTGCCAATCGTGGGCAAAGTATGCCTATTCGTTTTTTTCCAGAGGGAATATAGTTCTATTTTTTTCATACTTCCTCTATGCTTTATTTCTTTTTTTTGGGATAATATAAAACATCATACATATTTTCGAATATTTCTTATGGTTTTTCTTAAAAATATTGACATATAATTATAATTATATATTATATAAATATAATTTATTATTTTAATATTATGTATTTAAGCGATTTAAGTAAGGATACCTTGAGAATTTATCAAGAGGGTGCTTATAGGCATCACTTACATGATCTAAAATACGGTACACCAATGAAGGCAATTGTATTTGCTATTATTGCTAAAGATCCAAATATTGTTACTTATGCTGATATCAATAGTGAGAACAAAGTTGCTATTGCTCCATTATCATGAGAAGAACAAATAAATTTTCAAGAAGCAAATATAAATACTGCACACGTATAACCTGCTCACGATGAGTATAAAAATACAATTATCTACTGTGAATAAGAAGATATTTAGGATATTTCTCGGGGTAGTTGAGTAAATATAGAAAAAGTCTAGCTTCTTTTTATTCAATAATCCCCATCAAAAAATTGAGAGGGATTATAGTTTGCAGAGACAATATTGCTGCATTCTTTACAATGATAGAAATATTGGATTATTGCTCTCAGAGGAATAACAGAAAACTAGATATTATTAGCATCGAGGCGGATACCAGGACCCATAGCATTACATACGAATACTGTATTCATAAATGCAACACTTCCCTTGACTCCTGATGGACGAGCTGCCTTCATCGTCTTCACGAAGAATGTGATATTATCCTTGAGTTTTGCATTCCCGAATGAGAGCTTTCCAACAATAGAGTGGATATTTCCTTGTTTGTCGTTTTTGAATTCGAATCGTCCAGCCATGAGCTCCTTGACGATAGCTTCGAGATTTTCTCCAACCGTTCCAGCTTTTGGATTTGGCATAAGGCCCTTTGGTCCGAGGACTTTTGCTACCTTACCCATCTTCTTCATCATACCTGGACTCGCGATCGCGATGTCGAAGTCGACATGACCCTGGAGGACTGAGTTGATGAGGTCATCACCACCAGCCACTGCGACACCCATAGCCTTGAGTTCTGCCTCATTACCAATATCAGTGAATGCTGCAATACGCTTGGTTTTACCAGTTCCGTGAGGAAGAGAGAGAGTCGACCTGACAAGCTGATCTGCTTGTCGTGGATCGATAGAGAGATTAAAATGTATTTCGATCGTAGGATCGAATTTTACTGTATTAGTTCTTTCGAGGAGATCTACCGCCTCTTCGAGAGTATAGAGTCGATCTGTTTTGATCAGGCTCGCAGCTTGGTTGTACTTTTTTCCGTGTACTTTTGCCATAATATAAAAAATTGTGAGAAAATAAATGGTGCAAACGTTCATAGATATGAACTCCCAGTTCTTACGAGAATAAGGACTTGCATAGTATAGGGATTTTATATAAAAAGCAAGTTTTACTTATTATTTTCCACTAGGTTTTTGAATAAGCCAATTGTCGTATTGTTGTGTATGCGGGTACGATTGATATCATATTTCGAAGGATTTATTGGATTCCATTTGGTCCCATGTCAAGTAGACCAAGCGATCTGGTAGCCACATTTTTTAGCGATTTCTTGACTATTTTTACTCATGCGTCCTTCGGGATAGATGTAAGTCAAGATGGATGTATGGAGTATTTTTTCGAGAATATTTTTTGATTCACACATTTCCTGGGTTTCGACAGTTACATTCATTCGATCCTGCTCACTATGGGTTATCGAGTGAGAACTGATCGTGAAGAGAGGATTTGTTGATATTTCCTGTATTTGCTTGGTAGTTACGAATCCAGTTGTATCGATGCGATTCGCTATGATTCCTAAAAAAAATGGAACAGCGTATTCATGCGCTATCGGAAAGAGATCTGTATAAGTATCACTCCAGCCATCATCACTTGTGAATATCCATATATGTTTAGCTGGAAAACACTTCTTTGCTATCGCCTTGATAAAATCTGTACCATTCATGGTATAGATCTTTCATTCTTTTTTGAGTAATTGGATATACTGCATATGGAGTCTAAAATCTTTTGGATCTATAGAAAGATCAGTTGTGTAAGCATTGTCATGAGGATCATGGGACCGAATATAGTGGTACATAAAAAACTGAATATCAGGTTCGCGTATACAGATTATAGGAGTGCTACTTTCTGTATTTCTATAAAAGGATACTCATCCTGATGGTACTACAACTCATCTATCTGATAGATGAGTTGTAGTATGACTCGTTGTAATACTATATATCTTATAATTATAGAATAATCCTATCATAAGAAGTGTACTGATGAGTAAGATCTTTTGGTATGTGGAGCTATGCATATGTTGTTATTTTACTATCTCTCATGGAAGTGTTGTTCCATCAGTTATTATAACTCTTCCTGGATATATTAGAGTATTGATTCCTGTATGTACATTGTCACCTATAATGGCTCCAAGCTTGGTTCGGCCACTATCTATCAGAATGGATTTGACTTTGACTCTGATATTTTGTTCATCATGTCTGAGATTGGCAACTTTGGTTCCACCACCTATATTTACATGATTGGCAATAAGTGAATCTCAGAAATATGAGAGATGTGGAATTGCAGTATGAGCTCCAATATATGAATTCTTGATTTCGACTGAGGCACCGATTTTCGAACCTTCTCAGATGCTTGTATTTCCACGTATATATGCGTTTGGTCAGATGATCGCTCATTTCCCGAAGTACGCATTTCCTTCGATATAGGTTCCAGATTTCAGTATCACTCCTTCTTCGAGATATATATTTCATTTTATGATCACATTTTGTTCGATAATTGCTCATTTATCGACTGTTTTACTATATGATCAGATTATTGCATCATTGGCCCGTAATAGATCCCACGGATATCCGATAGAGATCCATGTCCCAGTTGCCTCCACGACATGATAGAGTCACTCTTGTATATAGATATGGATGAGATCCGTGATTTCGAGTTCCCCTCGAGGAGAGAGAGGGGTAGCTCGTAGTATCTCGAATATCTGGTCATCGAACTTGTGATTCCCTATATTTGCCAGATTTCCAATGGATATATCTGTAGGCTTTTCGACGATTCCAGTTGCCTTTCACGCTGTATCAGTAGTGAATATCCCAAAGAGTTCAGGATTATCTACCCTTTTGCAGAGAGTTGCATATCCAGTCTGTGTTGCAAGACTCCTGATATCGTCTGCATCATAGAGATCATCCCCTGATATAATCAGGAATTCTCAGGTAATATGTCACTCCAATTCTAGTATGGCAGCTCCAGTACCCATCACTTCTCCTTGCTGGATGTAGTGTATTTTTTTGCCTTTATATTCATCACCAAAATATTCCCTGAAACATTCTGACTTGTACCGTACAATCATAAAAATCTCATCAAACTCCTCAAGGAGAGGATCTATATTGTGTTCGATAATGGTTTTGCCACAGATCCGAAGAAGGGGCTTTGGTGTATTATCGGTAAGGGGTCGCATACGAGATCATTCTCCAGCAGCCATGATGACGAGGTGCATAAAAAATTACGTATTAGGAATAGAGAAACTAATAACAAAATGTATTGATTTATGTATTTTTGTAAAGAAAAATCCACCGAATGGTCGATTTAGTGCAATACAAGAGAAGAACATTATTATTTGGAATATCCACGCATATATCGTTTTAATATTTTTGTTGAATCTCATATTGTAGTAATTTCATTTTTCCTATCTTCTTTTTTTCCTATCTTCTTTGCAGAGCGTATTTCTGAGATGAGCCTACCAACCTTTCAATCTTTAGATAACTGCATAAACTCACTATTTCAATGTAGTTTTTTTACCACAAGCACCAACGCCTCAAGTTCACATATATTAATTTATTTATATTTAGATATAATGCTCATATTAAGTATACCTAAATCTTTGAGTCATCGCAATATAATCCATGTTTTATCTATTTTTGTACCAAATATCTCAGGAGCATTGTAGAATAATTTTCTATCCATTTCTTGATTTCATATTATTCTATCCAATAAATAAATTTTTGGCTTTATATTTTTTTCGATATTGAGTCCAATAATCGGTGGAAATAATTCAATCATCTTTATTGGATTTCAAAATCCGAGAGTTTTAAGTGCATTTATTTTCTCCTTCATACTCTCCATATTGTAGCCAAAAATTTGTGGGAATGAAACTAGCATCTTCACAGGATCGATGAATCCAAGCTTCTTGAGTTCCTCGATTTTCTTAAATATTTCTTCTTTATGGAATAAGGTAGGCTTTGATGCTAAAAGATTCTGGATAAGATCTTTTTGGGATACCTATATCGAGCATATAGTTAATACGATCTTGTATTTCCTCTACTTGTATTTCTACACCTTATGATATGCGAAGATCTCTAGAGTGAGCACATGGGTGCGTAATTGTTAATATACTTTTCATTTTAGTTGATTTATATTGCGATATGAGGAAGAATAATTAGAGGGGTACCATTGAGATCTTTTTGTTGAGCAATGGTATCATTTAGGATCATCGCATGTACGATACGATCTTGGTAGGTTTCATGAAATATTCGGAGTGCCTGAGGGATGATATCTGTTGCTCGAGTAGTGATTTCGATAGGGGTGATTTTTTGCGTACTTTTCTCTATGAGTATAAAAGACACCTCGGCACTAGATTTTTTACGATAAAATCTAATATCGTGAGTAGAAGCGAGCTTACGGTCCAGCTCTAAGAGTATAAAATTCTCAATAACTCCTTGTTTACCCTCACCGTGATAATATGCAACTCCAAGAGCTGCATGGAAATCAGCAAGATCTGAGAAATAGATTTTCACATGCCTAGAGAGTTCAGTGGCAGTATTTTCTACCCATGGACCTACGGCTCTAAATATTTTATATTTCAGGAGTATTTCGGTATATTTTCGCACTTTGCGTCTTGAAATATTCATACTTTTAGCGATTCGCTCTTCCTTGAAGATATCCCCTACATTCATAGCAACAGTACGAATAAATTCGAGAAAATCTCATTCCTCTTTTTTGAACAATTCTTGATTCATAATAGTAATTTTACGATTGAATGTTTCTTGAAATTGATCTGGAATATTGAGATTTTCCGGGTACTGTCCAAGATGTATGTAACTATCACGAAGTTCATTCTTCTTTATGATATCATCATTACCTGACATTATAGCTGCAATATCTACGATTTCTCACATTCATTCCGCATATTCTCGGAACGATATACCACTGATACCAAAATTTTGAACTTGCTCATCATCAATCTCTCATTCACTTGTGAATATTACTCTTGAATTAGACGAATATGATTCAATAAATGTTTTAATTCAATCAATATTAAGTGGAATATCTCCATCGATAAGAATAAGGTTGACCTTGGGATTCGAAAGTATAGCAGACTCAAGAGGAGAACTGGAACTCACAAAAATCGACTCTACGATATATCCAGATAGGACTGCAGAGTTGTGCAGTAAATCAATAAAAGTAGTCTTGCCAACTCATAATTCTCATACGAGAGCTATATATTGTGAATTGTTTCCTGTGAAGAATTCACTGAACTTCTCAAGGAGTTTGGTACGTGGAAAAATCATAGGAAAATATTATTTGCTCATATTATAACAAATAATATAGAAATGTGCAAATATAGTACTGTATTTCTCTTAAAACTGCCTCAAAAACCTAATATCAGGACTCATAAAATATCGCATATCAGGAATCCCATATCGGATCATCACAAGCCGATTGAGTCCAAAACCGAAAGCAAATCCAGAATATATATCTGGATCAAGTCCTCATTCTCGTATAACATTTGGGTGTATGAGTCCCGCTCACATGAATTCGATCCAACCAGAATGTTTGCAGATACGACATCCTGCTCCATCACAAAACGGACAAGAGAAGTCTACCTCGACTCCTGGCTCAACAAAAGGGAAGTACCCAGGTCGCATACGGATATCCACCTCTTTGCCAAATATATCAGAGAGCATCGTAATGATAGTGAATTTGAGATGACTGATCCCTATTCATTTGTCTATTACGATTCCTTCCACCTGATAGAATGTGTTATCATGAGTGGCGTCGATATCCTCATTTCTGAACACTCTTCCAGGGATAATTGCCCGAATTGGTGTATTTTTGTTCCTCATGATCAGATTCTGCATACATGATGTTTGAGTTGCGAGGACATTTCATTGTCATTCTAGCCAAAAAGTATCCTGCATATCTCTTGCGGGGTGTGTTTTTGGAACATTTACAGCATCGAAGTTGAGATATTCAGTGGTTATCTCCATGGATTCATAGATTTCGAATCCCATACGGATAAAGGTATCCTCTACTTCTCGTTGCACGAGAGTGATAGGATGTAGGCTTCATTTTTGTCGATGAAGTGGCACTGTGACGTCTTCTTGTTCTGTAGAGAGTTTCTCTGCAATGAGGTCTTTTTTTATTCGATTGCGCTCTGACTCAAACGCAACTGTGATAATATCTCTAGTCTCATTCGCTGCTTTACCAACAGTTCATCTTTCTTCCGGCGAGAGATCTTTGAGTCATTTGAGTATTGTAGTGAGTTCTCCATTCTTTCCCAGGATTGCATTTCGATAGTCGATGAGAGATGATTCATCTATGATACTTGGGAGATGGTTTAGAACTTGAGTTTGGAGAGAGTGGATTTGTGCAATCATATATTAGATCTTGAGAGGCATGATAAGATGGCGATAGCTCTGCTTTGAGTCGCCAGTAGCAACTCACTTGATAACAACTGGAGAGAGTGGATTCTTGTACTCGAAACTGACGTAGTCCTCACGGATAACAGCGAGTGCTTGGAGAAAATATTCACTATTGACTCCTATGATATCTTCTTGTCCTTCCACAGATCCGGATAAGCTCGCAAGACTGGCACCGATTTGCGTATCTCCTGTAGAGACCTCGATTTTACCTTCATGCTTTGATCGAATTCGGGTATTATAGTTATTTTGTCTTGCAACGAGGTTTGCTTGCTTGAGAGCATTGATGAGTTCGCTCCGTAGTACGACTGATTTACTGCGATATTCTGATGGAAAAAATGCTTCATAGTCGGGGAATTTGCCTGCCAAAAGGCGAGACGTCAGTCGGACTGGCCCAATAATAGCAAGGAGTTGTGACTCTTGAGTACAGATCTCAACCATTTTTATATCGTCAGTGAGGAGACGAGAGAGTTCATTCGCTGCTTTTTCTGGTATGATGATCGGTGTGTGAGATACACTATGTTCTGGTCGGGTACGGAATTCTGATAAACGGAAGCTATCTGTAGAGGCAAATATGAGCTCTCCATTGATACTGCGCATATAGATTCCAGCAAGCATCGGACGAATACTCCCATCAGCAGTAGAGAAGAGTGTTTTTTCGATAGCTGTTTTGAGTTCTCGAGCATTGAGGGAAATCGATTGTCCTGAGACAATAGGTGGAATAGATGGGAACTTTTCTGGACTTGTTCCTTTGAATTTGGTTTCGCTACTTTTGGTAACAAAAGAAATACTCCCACCCTTCTCAAGGCTCACGAATACTTCCTTATCACGTACAAGCGCTATATATGAAGTGAGGAATTTGGACGAGATAGTAAATCTACCCTCGACTTCGACATCCACGCCAGTATCTATAATATACTCAATGGCCATATCGAGATTATTACCAGTTAAGGTAATCTTTTTATATCCAGCATCAATAAGAATATTCTCCAGTATCGGTGTGAGATTCGAGGTGCTCGTTGCATGACTCGTTGTTTCGATGGCCTTTTGAAATATGTCAGTCTGGATACGAAATCGCATGGAGAGGGTGGTTAATAGCAGAGTGACTCAGGTAGCCCTCAGAATATAAAAAAAGTAGAGAAAAGCAACTTTTCATTACAGATTTTTTGTGTTTTTGGAAAAATTCACTATACTTACTTCATAATTTTTTATATATTTCTCACTATGTCCCAAACAGAACTCCATGAGAAGAGTGCTGGCGGTATCGTGTATCGGAAAAAATGATCGTATATAGAGATACTCATGCTCGCATGGAAAAATGCTCGTGATGATCTCGAATATGTACTTCCAAAGGGTCATATCGAAAATGATGAATCTGCTATGGAGACGGCTCTCAGGGAAATTTCTGAGGAGACTGGTCTCCTCGAGTCTGAGCTCCAGGTCATCAAGTTCATGAATACGATCAACTATACCTTTACGGCTACCTATCTCGAATGATCCCCAGTTATCCACAAGGAAGTTTCACTCTTTCTCGTCAAATATACTGGCAAAGCTGAGCCACGACCTCGCAAAGAAGAACGATTTATTGGATACAAGTGGTTCACTCCAGAGTCTCTCAAAGATACATGGATGAAACCTGATGTTACCTGATTTATTGAGAAAAATATCCACTTTATGTAAAGGATCTCTGTAAAACGTGAACTTTGGATTCAAATCTCCATTTCTCACTTCGCGTACTATCTGCAAGATACTCTCTGGTATTCGATTTTCATACAAATTTAATTATTTTCAGGAGATCTTCACTTATTTTTTTAATAATCATATATTTATTATGGACTTCTCATACAAAAACTGAATTATCACGATCTCATCAGATAAAAAAGAAATCGTTCTCACTCCAGAATCTGTCACATTGGATGGACTCGGTATCGATCTCCCAGGAGAGTATGAGAAGAGTGGTTGTCTTATGTACGCTTTTGCTAAGAACGACGAAAGACTCTATCACTTCCGAAGTGAAGGATATTGGATTGCCTATATTCCAGAATTGCTATCCGATATTTCGACGGAAGCACTCGATTTTCTCTGAGGTATCGATATTCTCATAATGCCAGGAGCTAAATCAATGCAACCAACTCTTGAGAAGGTGGAAGCAGGACTTCTGATTACCTACGGTGAATCCGCTCATGAGATTGCTCTCGTTCTCGGATGCACTGGAGAGATTGTATCCAAATATAAACTAAAAGATGCAGATCTTTCATCGGAGAAGACGATGTGTGTAGTGATGGGGTAATTATAATAATAATTTTTGACAAAATATTAATAGTATATTTTTTTTATAAATTATAATATTAATTATATTTTTATGAAAGAAAAATTAGATTCATTTAGGGAAAAAAAATCCACAGATAGCTTCTATTTGAGACCTTCATTGAAGACATTCTAATTTTATAGATGCCATTGAAAATATATTCTCTTGCTCAAAATACTCGTCAGAAAGCTGAGAATATTTACTATTCTAATATTTTAGTCGAACAAAATAGTTGATTCGATAATATTTCTTCTTTTGATGATCTTTATTTTATGATTCGCCAGATGCGAACAATATAATGAAGTAAGAAAAATTATAGTGCTGAAGAAATAGTACAGATTATTAAGGATGTATAATTATGACGACTCGGACTAGAGTATGTTACGAGTACAAATTGATTGAGGGATAGTGTTAAAAAACTTTTAAAAAGATAGTTACTTGCATCTAAAATCTGATATATCGAAAAATAAATCTTCTCGTAATTGAGAAGATTTATTTTCTCCGAAAATCGACTTGCAAAAAAATCGAGTTTCTCTATACTCACCTTCGAAATATGCAAGAAACAACTGAAACAATACATCCAGTATCTACCATCATTCTCCCTGGAGAGACTGCGACTCATGCAACTACTGAACACGTAGGTCCTCATATCCCGAGTTCAAAAGGGGAGATCATACCAGGATTCACCGTCGCAGGATTTCCTATTACCAATACGATACTTTCGACTTGGATTTTTATGGCTGTATTTTTTGTCATCATTTCAGTTTTCTATACTGCTATTACAACTCGAGCACTGCCAAATATAAGGGCTCTCGGACTCGATATAGTGAATCGCATATTCTCATATGCAACATCTCTCCTCGGGAGTGCACAGATGGCACGACGATATATGTGGCTCCTCGGTGGTATTATGGTAATTGTATTTACGGGGAATATATTTGGTCTGATACTCGATTGGTTTGTTCTCATATCTGCGAATAACTGGCTCGCGGAGTATCTCCGTCCTATGTATGCGGATCTCTCTACAACTCTCGTATTCTCACTCACGGTTATCATCGTGGCTCAGATTACTGCTATATCTATGAAGGGTCCAGCTCATCATTTTGGACACTACCTATTCAACTATCATGGAGACTCGACAGCCGAGAAGATTGTCGGAGTATTTGTGGGATGGCTCCATTTTGCTGGAGAATTCATCCGCATCGGTTCTCTCTCCATGCGTCTTTTTCTCAATATATTCGTCGGAGCTATTCTCATATCAGTTGTGGTTTTTGTGGGAACTCAGATACCATCATTCCATACTGGCGCATTTCGATTACTTGCTCTTCCATTTTGGTTTTTTGAGCTTTTGGTAGCCTTTCTACAGGCGTATATTTTTATGACACTTTCTGCACTCTATATCCGTGAATCGATCCCAGAATCTCATCAACACTAGAGGGTGGGATCTAGAGCTTCCATGAGCTCTAGATCCTGGTTTTTAGTCGCTGTATTCGGATACTTCCTCTCCGTAGCATACTATTGACTCTGGATTCTTATTTTTTCATTTTTCTATTATGGACCACTTTACATATCTCCCATTTGCTCTCCTCGGTGTTATCGGTTCAGGAATCGGTATTGGACTCATTGGTATGGGTGCTATGCAGGCGATCGGACGCAATCCAGCAGTTTCAGGTGATATTAATGCAAAGATGTTGACCGCTATCGCTCTCTGTGAGGTTCCTGGTCTTCTCGCATTTGCCGCACTCTTCCTCACTAAATAATCCATTATGTCAGCTCTCTTTGATCTCTCTTCTTTTATTATTCAGGCTATCAATTTTATTATTGTAGCATTTGTATTACGCAAATTCTTTTTTGTGCCATACATGCACTATCTCGATGAAGAAGCAAAAAAACGAAAAACTCTTGAAGCAGAAATTGCTAAAAGTGCCAATATCCTCACTGATGCACATAATCAAGCTACCAATATTATCGATCAATCCAAGGTCGATGCAAAGTTGATTGCTGCAGAAATCGCAGAAAATGCTCGCAAAGATGCAGTAGATCTGATCAAAAAAGCCCATCTCAATGCAGATGCGGCTCGTGCAAAAGGATTTGATGATATTGCTCTGGAACGCAAAATGATAGTCGAAGAGCTCCGCTCTAAGGTGATCGATGTAGCTCTCAAGATGAACGAAAAACTATTTGCAAAAAACGAGGCGAATCTAGAATTCCTGAAAACTCAAGCGAAAGAGGTAGTACTCTAGTTATAGTGAGTGAGAATATTGTAGATGAGTTAGCTCTCTATACAACAATATCGCTCCGTGCATCTGTATCACTCTCTCTTTCTGTAAAAACTGTAAATCCTATGTCACTCGATACTCTCTCATCATATTCCCGCGAACAACTCTCTGAGGTTCTCCGAATTCTAAAAGCTTATAAAACAGGATTGGTGCAGATTGGTCATCGTGCACGCCTGATAGATTCGAAGGAGTCTGAGGTGCTAGCAGTGAGAGTGGAGTATCCATCGGGAGTATCGCTCGTAGATATACAGGCATTTGCAGTAGGGAGTCTCAAGGAGTATTTTTCTCTCGTCAAAAAATCTGAAGATATCGTCTTTGTTGAGGTTCCATCTCTCATCGGAGGGATCAAGATATTCGCCTGAGATGATATGGTCGATGTTTCATTCCAACGATTTGCAAATCAGATCAAAAATATATAGTCACTGTTTCCTATACCATCATTTATAATTTTTTCTTTCTATGTCTCACTCGTCTGTCGCCATTGCTCAAGAACTCATCCGTGATATCGAATCTCGTATCGATGCCGCAGATCTCTCGCCAGATCGTGTAAATGCGGGTATTGTATCCTATCTTGGTGATGGTATCGCCAAGGTTGTCGGACTCCGTAATGTAGCTTACAATGAAGTAGTTACTTTTGAGTCTGGTGCAAAAGGAGTTGCTATGAATCTCGAAGAACACTATGTAGGTATTGTTATCCTTTCAGGATTTTCTACTATTCAAGAAGGTATGACGGCTCAAGGATCTGGAAAAATTCTAGAAGTTCCTGTAGGAGAAGCGCTCCTCGGTCGTGTCGTTGATTCTCTTGGGAATCCTATCGATGGTAAGGGGGTGATTCAGGCAAAAGAATATTATCCTGCTGAGCGTGTAGCAACAGGTGTGATGAGTCGTAAATCAGTCCATGAGCCACTCGCAACAGGTATCAAAGCAGTAGATGCACTCGTACCTATCGGACGAGGACAACGAGAACTCATCATCGGTGATCGCCAAACAGGGAAGACTCAGATCGCGATCGATACTATCCTCAACCAAAAAGGAAATGGTGTGAAGTGTATCTATGTGGCGATCGGACAAAAGGATTCAAAAGTAGTTGCCATTGCTGAAGAACTCAAAAAAGCTGGAGCACTCGACTATACCATCATCGTCAATGCAGGTGCATCCTCTCCTGCAGCTATGCAATGGCTTGCTCCATATACGGGTGTGGCTATGGGTGAATATTTTATGATGAACGGGCAACATGCACTCATCATCTATGATGATCTGACGAAACACGCGAATGCATATCGTGAGATGTCACTCCTGCTTCGCCGTCCGCCAGGTCGAGAAGCATATCCTGGTGATGTATTCTATCTTCATTCTCGTCTTCTCGAGCGTTCAGCGAAACTCAATGATGAACTTGGAGGTGGTTCTATGACAGCTCTCCCGATTATCGAAACTCAGGGGGGTGATGTATCTGCATATATCCCAACCAATGTAATATCGATCACAGACGGTCAGATATTTCTGGAGTCAGGATTATTTAACTCTGGTATCAAGCCAGCGATCAATGTGGGGCTCTCAGTTTCTCGTGTCGGTGGATCAGCTCAGACCAAGGCGATGAAAAAAAATGCTGGAACTCTCAAACTCTCTCTCGCACAGTATCGCGAGCTGGAAGCGTTCTCACAATTTGCCTCTGATCTCGATGCTGATACTAAGAAACAACTCGAACGAGGAAAGCGTATGGTCGAGATCCTCAAACAAGGAATATTTGCTCCAGTTCCATTTGAGAAACAGGTTGCACTCATATTTGCAGGATCCGCTGGATACCTCGACAAGATTGATCCTCGTGATATTGCTCAGTATGAGCGAGATCTCTATGTAGCACTCGATCGTGAAGAGAAGATCATAACAGCTATTCGTGAAACCAAAGATTTCTCAGATGATGTGAAAGCATCACTTGGGGTATTTCTCGAGAATTTTGGAGAATTATTTACGATGAAAAAATAATAATCCATAATTTTTAATCCATAATTCTGAATTATTCTCATGGCATCAGGTAAAGAAATCAAGGCTCGCATCAAATCCATCAAGAATACTGGTAAGATCACCAAGGCGATGGAACTCATCTCAACTGTAAAGATGAAAAAGGCTCAAGAGAGTGTTCTTTCATTGCGCCCATTTGCACTTGCAGCACTCGAGATCCTCGCTCGTGTCTCTCACGAAGAATCTGTCCTCGGTGTATATGGTACCGCTCCAGCAACAACCCGTGAACTCATCATACTCGTAGCCGCTCAGAAGGGTCTCTGTGGAGGGTACAATGTGAATGTATTCAAAAAGGCTACCGAGTATATCCGAGATGATATCGGAACTCCTTATACGAGAGAATATGATTATATCACTATAGGAAAGCGTTCTCGAGATTTCATCCTCCGAACTGGACAATCACTTTTGGCAGATTTCTCTGATGAGATCCGTGATCCACTCACGGTTGCAGAGTCTCGTCGGATGGTCAGATTTGCTATATCCGAGTGGAAAACTGGCAAATATAGTAAGCTATCTATCATCTACAATCACTATGTCTCAGCGCTCACACAGCTCCCAACTGTGAAGACACTATTTCCTATTAATCAGGCAGATATCGAATCCTATCTTCTACATGTTGCAGCGGTTCCTATGATACCACAAGAACCAGTATCTTATACTATTGAGCCAGATGTAGCTATGATAGTGGATTATACTATCCCGATGGTGCTCGATGCTATGATTCATGAGACACTTCTAGAATCTCGAGCCTCAGAACACGCTGCTCGTATGGTCGCTATGAAAAACGCAAAAGATAGTGCGAATAAAAAAGGAGCCTCACTCACGCTCATCTACAACAAGGCCCGACAATGAGCTATCACAAAAGAAGTCTCTGAAATCGTGAGTGGTGTCGAGAGTATGAAGGATGTATAGTAAAGGAATCAATAAATAATATCTCATGGAATATGAGATATTATTTTGATATAAAATTTATTTTATTTTATTCTTCTATATCACAACCTCCTTATCTAGCTTTTATTCTAGCCAGTGCAATTTACTTGATTTTCTCACTATTGAGGCCATTGAGAATAGTATAGTATTTTTTATCGAATTTTTCCCCCATCATCAAGATAATCTGTTGGATTAAATTTTGTGCATTTCTGTATCTATATGCAATATATAATTGTATATGCAACTCGAAATATATATCTCCACTCGCAAGGTGAAGGCTTTTGTATATAATCACGTCTATGTATCATAATACTAAGAAAAAACAACTCATCCTGGTTCGTCATGCTCATGCTCTCGAGTCTTCAGAGTTTGATGGACTCGATTTTGATCGACCTCTTTCTGAGAAATGACGGGAATATGCGACCATAATGACTCGCTATCTTAGGCTCATTGGTGTGCGTCCTGACTATGTTATTGCCAGCCCTGCAGTGCGTACTCGTGAAACAGCTGATATCATCTGTGAACAATACAAGATTGCTCAAGCTGAACTCATCGATGATCTCTATATCGGTCATAATCCGAAGAATCGAGATGCCAATAGGATCCATATCGACCTCATACAGCAAATATCTCCCGATACTGATGTCGTCATGCTGGTTGGACACAATGATGATATCACTGATTTTGCTCGACATCTCTCAGATGATGGTGTACCATCGATGAAAAAATGATCCCTCGTAGTACTCTCTCTGCCAAATAGTATGAGTTGGGATAATATAGAACCGGGTGAACTCTCTATGCTGTATTATCTCACTCCCCAGTTCCTTAAGCTGGAAGAACTCATTTAGTGGATGCTTTCCAAAACTACAATTGCATATATCCGTTCCCTTCATAATAAGTGAACTCGCTGAGAGGCGGGGATTTTTATTGTTGAATGACTCAAGAGTATAGTAGAATTTCTAGATTCAGCTTTTGAAATTATAGAGGGTTTCTTTATAGAGGATTTTGTTAGTATAAAATCTATCTCTTTTCCCTATCAGATTATCACAAAGAATGAGCTTTCACGTATCACTACTCTCACAAGCAATGACTCAGGAATACTGCTAGTGAAAATGCGATCGAATACAGCTCCAAAAATAAAAAGAGATGAACTCGTTCTCATCCTCGATAAGATAAATGATCCGGGAAATCTCTGAACCATCATCCGTATAGCTGATTGGTATGGGATAGATCATATTGTAGCGTCACGAGATACAGTGGATTGTTATAATCCAAAGGTACTCATGGCGACGATGGGTTCCTTATCACGAGTTTCTATATTCTATACGAATTTGGTTCCATATATGTCCGAAATACAATGAAAAGTCTATGGAGCCTATCTCCAGGGAGACAATATTCATGCAAAAAAATGGATTCCTGACTGAGGATATCTCGTCATCGGAAGTGAGGCACATGGGATATCCAAAAATCTCGAACCGTATATCACGGATAAAATCACTATACCAAGATTTGGTTTCGCTGAATCACTGAATGCTGGAATAGCTACTGCGGTGATACTCGATCGTATGCGATCAGAATGAGTATAGTAGATGGACTAATATAATTGGGAGTCATTTTATTTCTATTATATTACTGCCATATGCCACTGAGATATGAGAGTATATGATATAAAAAAAGTGGAAATATGTTGAAATCTGAAAAGTTAAAAAGATTTACATTTTTCTTTGCATTTTTGTGGCTCATATTACTTTGATAATATGAAAACTGATTTTTTCAAATTTTCTCAATATTTTTATTTTTTCATTTGATTTTAGCCTTCTTTCTCCTATAATCCTGGGCGTTATCCACAATTTTTTATACAATTCCTAATTCTTTCCTATGGCTCATACAGGTATCATTACAAAAATCATCGGTGTCGTCATCGATGTCTCATTCGAAGCTGGATATATTCCTCAGATCTATGAGGCACTCGAGGTACAAGGGGCTCCCACCAAACTCGTTCTCGAAGTTCAACAACAGCTCGGTGATGGTGTAGTTCGTACGATTGCTATGAATCCAGTTGATGGTGTGCGTCGTGGACTCACGGTGATAGCTACGGGTGCACCTATATCTGTACCTGTTGGTGATATGGTCTTGGGTCGTATGTTCAATGTCCTCGGTGACCCAATAGACAATATGGATGCGCCTAAAACGGAGCGACGAGATCCGATCCACCGCAAATCACCATCTTTCGAGGAGCTCTCGACAAAAACTGAGATATTCGAAACTGGTATCAAGGTGGTTGATCTCATTGCTCCGATGCTCAAGGGTGGTAAAGTAGGACTCTTCGGAGGTGCTGGAGTAGGGAAGACTGTGATTATGCAAGAGCTGATCCACAATATTGCTTCTGAGCATGGTGGATATTCAGTTGTAGCGGGAGTCGGAGAGCGTACTCGTGAAGGGAATGATCTCTATCATGAGATGAAAGATTCTGGAGTTATCAGCAAAACTGCAATGGTATTTGGTCAGATGAATGAGGCACCAGGTCCTCGTGCTCGAGTGGCTCTCACGGGTCTGACTATGGCTGAGTATTTTCGTGATGTTGAGAAGCGTGATGTTCTCCTCTTTGTGGACAATATTTTCAGGTTTACTCAGGCAGGTTCTGAGATATCAGCCCTCCTCGGGCGTATTCCATCTGCGGTCGGATACCAGCCAACACTTGCTACAGATATGGGTATTCTTCAGGAGCGTATTGCGTCTACCAAAAATGGATCTATTACTTCTGTTCAGGCCGTCTATGTTCCAGCAGATGATCTCACAGATCCTGCACCAGCCAATACATTTGCCCATCTTGACTCTACAGTGACACTGAACCGTTCTATTGCAGAACTCGGTATCTATCCAGCAGTTGATCCACTTGATTCGACTTCTACGATTCTCAATCCAGCAATCGTTGGAGATCTCCACTATAGCGTTGCTCGTGAGTGTCAGAGAATCCTCCAGAAGTATAAGGAACTCCAAGATATTATCGCGATTCTCGGAATGGATGAGCTCTCTGCGGATGACAAACTCGCCGTATCTCGAGCACGCAAAATTCAGAGATTCTTTTCTCAGCCATTTTTTGTAGCTGAACAATTCACTTGAGCTCCAGGAGTATATGCAAAGCGTGATGATACGGTACGAGGATTTAAGATGATTATCGATGGTGAAGTCGATCATATTGGAGAGAGATTCTTCATGTATAAGGGATCCATCGATGAGGTGATTGCCGCTCATACAGCAGATACAGTTACCAAATAAAATTCTTTTTTGTAAGATCAACTTTGATCTATCAAAGAATGAACTTGTTCGAAAACTTCTCTCACATTTCTGCTATCGCAGAAAAAAACAAAATATTGTTTTAATTTCAATCTTTGGAAGACTTCGCTCGTTTATAAAAACGTAAGTAAACTTCCGTTCTATAAACTTTGCTCGCCTATGAAACTCATCATCACTTCTGCATCTGGTAATATCCTCTCGGCTGACGTATTCGCCCGTATCACACTCATGACCGAGGATGGAGAGATCACGGTTCTCCCTGGGCACGAGCCACTTCTCTCGGCAATCCGTCCTGGTGTTCTTTTTGTTGAATACTATGTCGGGTCAAAATCTCATACAGCCGAATACGTAACAGGAGGAGGAGTACTCAATATCTCACCAGAAGTATGTACGATCCTCGCCGATGTAGTCGTTGCAGATGATACGCTCACAGATATGGAGTATATCGATACTCAGAAAAGAGAAGCTGAGGAGTTGATGAAAGTATATAAAGAAGAGCATGGTGCAGCAATAGATCCTAAGAAACTTATAGAAATGGAATACGAACTCCTAAAGTATACGGCCATGCACCATCTCGGGAAAAAGTTCCATGAGAACACAGGCTCAAGAAAATAGCTCTAATAATTAGTCCTCATGAAAGTGGGGATTTT
Organism: Candidatus Altimarinota bacterium; assembly: GCA_043741945.1. Taxonomy (GTDB): domain Bacteria; phylum Patescibacteriota; class Gracilibacteria; order BD1-5; family UBA2023; genus JABFSX01. Next base: position 5,823 of record JAYTZT010000014.1, on the reverse strand, counting down.
TCTTGGTTTTTGTAATCAAATCCATACAATCATTCTATGATATATATCCTTGGATGAGCCTATGATCCACCACATGCATGACATGCTGCCATACTCCGATCTCTACTCCACTATAGAGATCCTGAGAAGATTATCATCCTCCCATCAGGGAAGCGAGATGACAAGTTCTATAGTGTCTCGGATGAACATCGACTCGCGATGCTCGATATTTTTGTGAGCGACATTGCGGATGCCCGTGTGATTATCGATGATTATTTTGTACGAGAATGGGAAAGGGAGATGATCACACGAGATGTAGATATCTATGCTCGTAGGCAATATGGTGAGGATATCTGTCATATTTTCGGAACAGATACAATCGAGTCGATGCCTGAGTGGGATGAGGATCAATACGCTGCAAAAGTGGTACGAAAGCTATTGATTCCTCGAGAAGGATTTGATGAAAATATAGAGAATCCAGTGATCCAAAACTACTCCTTCTTCATTGAGGCTCATATCCCAGATATTTCTTCTACCGCAATCAAGCAAATCATCCCAGAATATTCGACGATCCATGCGAGATTCGAAGAGAGTCCCAAATTCATCATTCCTGGACTCTCGAAAAAGATATCTCAGTATATATTAAAAGAAAAAATCTACCTACAAAAACCAGAAAAAAAACCAAAAATTCTTGTCCATGTATGTTGCGGTCCTGATGTGACTATGCCTATTATACAGTTGCGTGATGACTATGATATCATCTGTTTCTGGTATGACCCCAATATTCAACCCAAGGCCGAGTATGATAAGAGATATGATGCGTTTGTCCGAATCTGTGAGATCGAACATATTCCCTATATCAAATGAGCTTACGATGTTGGCAATTTTTTCACACGTATTCGTGGAGTCGAGCATACTCCCGAACGGTGAGAGAAGTGCACCTATTGCTATGATATGCGTATGATGGTGAGTGCGAAACTCGCCGCTCGTCTGAGTATCCCTCTCTATACATCGAGTCTCAATACGAGTCCCAAAAAAGATCTGGAGAAGTTGTTCAAAATGGGACATAAATATGGTGAGAAATACGGAGTGGGGTTCCTCGATATCCCGTTTCGCAAGCATGGAGGATTCGAGAAGTCTGTCGAGTATACACGCGAACACGATATCTATAGACAGAACTACTGTGGCTGTATCTACTCGATTCGAGAAGGATGAGATAGTGACATGAAACGGAGGATGGTAGGCTAGCTATAGTAGTAGGAATATTTCCCGAGAGAGTGCGTTGGGATTGACTTTTGGTAGGAATTGCTACAATAATCAAAACCTTCTATGATTTACTTTTGGCTATTTCAGATTATATCCCTCTTGTTCCTATTGATATCTCGATATTTTTTTGGTGTTGTTCCAGAATCCAATATGCTCGTACTGAGTCTACTGTTACTCATATGTACTCCGGTGATTGTCCCTCTCGTAGCTACCATCCGTGGAGATATGACTCCGATGCGTCCTCTGTTGACTCGGGCTGGTTGTATTGGCTTGATGGTGATCATCTTGATATCTTGTTTACTTTTTCTAGGATTTCATATTTCATCTTCATCTATCATATTCTTGAGTCTCGCTCTACTTGCTGTATTTTTTAGATTTGAGAGTCGTATCTTTTTTCTCGTGTGACTCATGGGGCTCATCGTCACTGTGTCCGCACTCTTGGTAGATATGTCAGCATTCGCCGAATCCGCAAGCGTCGTGGTATATCTATCGCTCGTACTAGGAGTTTTCACCGAGATTGCTGCACCTATATTCGATCCGCTCCATAATAGGAGTAGGAAACTGATAGTGATAGCTCCAGAATTTATCAGAGGATATCGTCAAGCACTCACAGATTATACATGGATATTGACCCTTGCTATTGAGGTGATTTTTATCATAGTGTGGGCTGGGCGAGGCATTGTTTGGAATTTTGATTATCGTATGCTTCTCTATCTCGCATTTCTCGTGTGGATTTTCTTTAGTGTGTATCTATTTGCCACTGAGAATCCTCGTCATATCCGTGATTTTCTGTCTCTCAGGTTTTCTCGACAGTCTCTGCTGAGCGTATATAGACACAAGCAAACTCCTATCCACTACGGTATCCTCCTAGGAGTTGCTATAGTCCTCTTTTGGCTGATTGATTGGGCAGCTATAGGGCAACTTCCTATCCTCACATTATGCTTATTTGTTGTTCTTGTCATACTCATTGCCTTAGTATGTATATATAGTATAATATCGTTTTCTCATCGTCGATAATATGTCCAAAAAAACCCTCTCCATCGTCATCCCTGCATACTGTGAAGAACACAATATAGTACCTATCTATAATGAGCTCTTACCAGTTATCACGAGTATCTCTGGGTATAAGTGGGAGATCATATTCGTCAACGATGGCTCTACAGATCGAACCTGGCATGAGATCGAACAGCTCTGTGAGTCTGATAGCCGAGTCAAGTGAGTCAATCTGAGTCGCAACTTCGGTAAGGAACTAGCTCTCACAGCAGGACTAGAGAACAGTCTAGGTGACGCTGTGATCACACTCGATGTCGATGGGCAACATCCTGTGGATCGCTTACCAGACTTCATCTCAGAGTGGGAATCATGATATGATGTGGTCTATAACAAGCGACCCGAGACGCGGGGTGCCTCCTGGATCAAAAAGGCAACCTCCAAAATCTTCTATACAGCGTTCAATGCGATATCAGAGTTCCATCTAGAACCTGGAACTACTGACTATCGTCTCCTAGATCGATCAGTTGTAGATGCATATTTGCGTTTTTCTGAGAAGAATCGCATGTATCGCGGTCTCATTGATTGGCTCGGGTTCTCGAAGAAGGCGCTCATATTCGATGCCAAAATCCGTCTACACGGACAGGCTAGCTACAACTATAAGATGCTCTTCCGACTCGCTCTCCACTCTCTCACTTCATTTTCATTTTTCCCACTCAAACTCGTCGGATATATCGGACTCCTCATTGTATCGACTGGGAGTGTGACACTATTTTTCCAGTTTATCGACAAGCTCGGGATCACTCACTACTGATTCTCCAATATCGGAATCGTCATCGTCATCAACACGATCATGGTAGGAGTCGTACTCATGTCTCTGGGTCTCATCGGTATCTATATCGCCAATATCCATGAAGAAGTGATCGGTAGGCCGCTCTATATCGTCAAAAAGAAAAGGAATTTCTAAAGTTATTACATGCATTTTATGGAATATAGCTTGCATTTTATTGAAATAAGGCATGATGGAATCATCATCTATCCCCTCTACAATGGCAAAATACATTACATGCATTTTTGTATATAAAACCTCACCTTTATGAACTCTTCTCAAAAAATACTGGACTTGCTATCACAAAAAAGTGATCGTATTAGTTTTTCTGAGCTCAGAGAAAGTCTCGATATCCACGAGAGTACGCTCATCAGAAATCTCCAAAAACTCGTAGGAACAGGTGCAGTAAAAAAATATAGTGCAGGAAAAAATACCTTTTATAGCCTATGATGAGCCGAGAGGATACGATCTTTTTTGAAAAAAGACTTTTTCTCTCGTCCAAGAGTATGATATAATCCAGAGTTCCTCCGAAGCTATCAGCCCAATGTTACGAGTTTTCTCGGCAAGCATCTCGAGAAACTCACTCATTCACTGCAAGATGGTCTCGCCCTCACCACCTATGACTATCATACACATCTGCGCATGATCGAGACTCTCCTCATAGACCTCTCCTATGCATCTTCGAAACTCGAGGGAAATACGTACTCATATCTCGATACAGAAGTACTCATCAAATACTGAGAGAGTGCCGAAGGCAAGACTGCACTCGAAACTCAGATGATACTCAATCACAAGCATGTTCTGAAATATATCATAGACGAAAAAAATAATATCTGACTCGATAAAAAAACTTTTTACGAACTCCATACACTCCTCGGGAAAGATATCCTGCACAATTCTCAGATAGGAGTGATACGCTCCAATCCTGTCAAAATATGAGCCTCGAGCTACACTCCACTCGAGAGCAAGTTGCAACTCGAGATCGAGTTTGATATTTTTCTCGAAAAACTCAGCGACATAGAGAATCCATTTGAGCAATCACTTTTTATTCTTGTTTTTATCCCATATTTCCAGCTCTTCTACGATATCAACAAGCGAGTATCTCGCATCTCATGCAATATTCCCCTGATCCAGCACTGACTCCCTCCACTCTCCCTCCTCCAAGTATCAGAGAGAGACTACATCGATGCTATCCTCTGAGTCTACGAGCTGGGCGATGTCTCACTACTCGCAGAGATATACACGGATAACTACCTCCTCAATCTCGAACGCTATATCTAGCTAATATCCATGAAGAAGTGATCGGTCGCCCACTCTATATCGTCAAAAAGAAAAGGAATTTTTAATATGCATATTCTCTTCCTCACATGGAAAGACGTACAACATCCTCATGCAGGAGGTGCTGAGAAGGTCATGTACGAATACGCCTCTGGTCTCGTGGAGCTATGACATACAGTCACATGGTTTGCCAGTAGTTTCGCATGAGCCGCAGGCGAAGAGTATAGAGATGGTATCCGTATCATTCGCAGATATACGAATCATACGATCTGGATATTTGCTTGGCTCTGGTACAAAGAGTATAAGAAATCAAATCCTATCGATATCATCATCGATGAAGCGGGCGGGTGGCCACTCCTCTCACCACTCTATGAGAGAGAGATCCCTATATTTTTCTTTGTTCATCATATTGGAGATCGAGAGTTCGATGCTTTCCCGACTCCTATCGGACAAGTGGCCAAGTTAGTATATCGCTCCCTGTTTCGTATATACACAAAAATCCCCACAATCGCAGTATCACAATCAACTCGTGATGAGCTCATAGCTGACTATGGATATCTTCCAGAGAATATCTCGGTCATAGAGAATACCACTGAAGTGATCCCTATTGATACGATTGATTTTGCGAATAGAACTGATGATATCGTGTTCATCGGACGACTCACGACTATCAAGAGACCTGATCATGCGATTCGAGCATTTCATAGTGTTCTTGACACTATCCCACACAGTGCAAAACTCCATATCATCGGGAATGCTCAGGATCAACTCTACGTCAATACACTCAAGAACCTCGTCATAGAGCTCAATATGCTCGATCGAGTTGTATTCCATGGATATCTCTCTACAGAGGAGTATACTCGTATACTCTCTACGGGAAGGTGTATGCTCGTCCCCTCAGAGAAAGAGTGATATGGACTCGTAGTGATCGAGAGCAATGCCTATGGACTCCCAGTGATTGGCTATGATGTCGCCGGTCTCCGAGATAGTATCCACAGTGGCAACAATGGACTATTAGTTCCAGATGGAGACTATCACAGTATGGGCGAGGAGATGGCTGATATATTTGCAAATGAGGACAAATATCGTACACTCAGCGAAAGTAGCCTCGAATATGCAAAAAGTATACCGAAGTGGAGCGAACAAGTAAAAAAACTCGAACAAATCATCCTCAAAAAATAATAATGTCTCCTCTCGTATCTATCATCATCCCAACCCGAAACAGTGCTCGTACTCTCGAAACTTGTCTCCTATCTATCCAGAATCAATCGTATCCAAATATCGAGATCATAGTGGTGGATAACTTCTCGACAGATGGAACATATGAAATAGCAAACAAATACGCACAGAAATCGTATCAAAAAGGACCAGAAAGAACAGAGCAAAAAAATCATGGAATAGAGCAGGCAAGTGGAGAATATGTGTGCTTCATTGACTCAGATATGGAGCTCACGAGTCAGGTTATACAATCTTGTGTTCAT
>JAYTZT010000013.1:0-58327 GCA_043741945.1 Candidatus Altimarinota bacterium | reverse complement strand
CAAGTCCAATGAGGATCACTCCTGAAACATATTTCCAGAATTCGGGTGGAACATTGATAAGGAGAGTAGAGGCTTTCAAAAGGATTGTAAATAGTACGATCGACAGTGCCAATGAAGCCGTTACTATGTATGGATACCATTTTCATTTTTCTCATACGGATCCAGCAAGGATCACAGGAAGGACGGGGAGGACACATGGGGCAAGAATCGTGAGGACTCCTGCAATGAATGATACGAATACGAGAGAGAGCATAAAATGGGATTAATATAGAAACAGTATACGATTCAACCTTAATATCGGATTAACGGACCGCTTTTCGCTCTGACCAGTCGATAGTGAAGGTTGTACCCTTGCCAAGTTGACTCTCGACTGAAAGCTGCATATCATGGAGATCCTCCACAATTTTACGGGCGATAGAGAGACCGAGACCATGACCCGAACCACTTGGTCTTGCGGTATCTGCTTTGTAGAGACGATCGAATATATGGGTGAGATCCTTAGGTGCTATGCCTATACCTGTATCAGATATCTTGAGCATATTTTTGGCAATATTGATTTCTATCTTGCCATCCTCCGAAGTGAATTTCTGAGCATTCGATACAATATTACCTACGGCGGACATGAAGAGTTCTGGATATATATTCAAGGATATTGATTTTTCTCATGTGATGATTATACGAGGATCATCACTACCGAGAGTAGAGCTGATGAATTTAGCTATATTAGTTTTCTCGGGATCTTTGATATCATTGCGTGCAAAAAATAATAATGCATCAACCACACCTGAAAGTTGTTTGAGGACTCTTTTCGCTTTGGTTATTCCATATTCAGTGTGCTCAGGACTCGCTGCAATATCTAGAGAACTCATTACTTCAAAGAGTTTGTTTTTGATCTCATGAGCAATGTCGTCTGAGAATTGTTCGAGACGCTCTGCCTCTTTGTTTACTCGGGTGAACAGTTCCTCGAGAGAACGAGCAAGTATAACTACTTCATCTTTAATATTACCATAGATACCAACATGATTATCACTTTCCTTTTGAGAGAGTGAGAATTTCCGAGTTGCCTCATTCATATTATGAATAGGTTTGAGGATATACCCAGAGAAAAAATATCCAATCAATATAATGAGCAAAATACCTACAAGTGATAGCCAGAGTGATCTCTCGATGATCATATCTCGAGTGAGTAATATATCGGTAACATCATCGACAGTTTTGTATGTATATCCATCTTTCATAGACTCGACACCCCAGTAATAATATCGTCCCCCAGCGGTAGTAATAAGTGGATCAGCAAATATCCTTGATCCAATACTCGAATGCTTCACATCTTGTTTGAATATTCATTGTTGTACTATAGTAGTACCACTCGCATCGGTTACCTCGAGATCAGGGAATTGTGCACGAGCCTCTTCCAGAGTTAGCATCGAGGTCATAGTCGTATGCATATATTGAGATTTCCGAGCTTGCCACTCTTTGTTCGCACCCTCGAATACCAACATATTGAGTAGTATGACGAGTATCGTTACTATTGAGACGAAGAGAGTGGTAATTTTGGTACGAGTAGTGAATGCCATGATAGAGGTGATTTAATCAATTATATATCCGACGAGTTTGACAGTACGTATGAGACTTGGGGAGAGTTTTCTGCGAAGATGTGCAATATGGACATTAATAGTTTCGAGGACTTTATCACTCGCATCATAGTCTCACCATACGGTTTCATAGAGAAAATCTCGATCGAGGATTTTTCATCTATTCTGTATGAGGCATTGAAGGAGCTCATATTCCTTTGGTGAGAGATCAACTGGAACTCCATCTCGAGTTATGTAGTGTGTTGAGAGGTCAACTCTGATACTATTTAATTCAAAAATATCCTTATTTACTATGACTGTGTTACTATTTCGACGAGTAATATTCTCGATTCTCAGTACCAATTCCTGCAGATCAAAGGGTTTCACGAGGTAGTCATCAGCTCAGAGAGAGAGTCATTCTATACGATCCGCCTGTTTCCCGAGTGCCGTGAGAAAGAGAAATGGAATATGAATGCTGCGAGATTGGAGCATACGAACGAGAGCGAGTCCGTCTATACGAGGCATCATACGATCGATGATGAGAAAATCATACCACTTCCGTCCTATGATATCGAAGGCTTGTTCTCCGTCTGAGGCTATTGAAGTCTCATATCCCTTAGACTTGAGGTAGAGGGATATATTTTCGGTGATTTCAGGATTGTCGTCAACAATGAGTATATGCATAGTAGATAGGCTATAGGAGAATTGTAGATAATATGATGAAACTTGCAAAAGAATATGACTACTTGGTTATCCAGATTCTCAGATATGATACATATCATTCACTCTTCATGTTCGCGAGTGGGACGAACCTGAGAGCTGCAGAATTCATGCAGTATCTCACTCCATTATATTTGGCAGGACCATCATCAAACAGATGACCGAGATGAGAGTTTGACCGCTTCGATTTTATTTCAGTTCGCATAGCACCTCCTGATGTATCAGGCTGTTGGGATATATTATGACTATTGATAGGTCGAGCAAATGTAGGCCATCCCGTACCAGAATCATATTTATCCAGAGAAGAGAAAAGTGGAGTACTATCGATGATATCAACATATATACCTTCTTCGTGATTGTCCCAATAGGGATTGTCGTATGGCTTCTCTGTACCTCCGAGTTGTGTGACACTATAGGAAAGTGCAGAGAGCTCAGAAATAGGGATACGCTTGATACGAGATGAGAGACTCAAACCTGTAGCAGATACGGAGAAACATATACCAAATATAAGACCAGCAACCAGAGTACGTGAGAACATAATAAAAAGGATTAAAAGTAATATAAAGTTATTTTAAGAGATACATATTAAGACTACATTAACGATATATTTCTACTAAACTAAAAAACTATCTCTCTGTTAATCTAACCTTAATATAATTATTATATAGTTCTTTTTGTGCAGAGGCACATTATTTACTAACTTTCTCTATATGAAAAGTATTATCTCTCTCGGAGTTGCAGGTGCACTCCTCGTATCAGGTATCCAGGGATTCGCGATGACTAGTGACTCATCTATGATGATAAAATCTGATTCTATGATGAAAACAGAAGGATCTATGACATCTACTACTATGGTGAAGACCGATATCTCCAGACAATCACTCATGACAGTTGCTATGCACTACGGATACAACTGGAAACGTGATCGAGTCAAGCTCGCAGCTCTCGCAGGTGTAAATGGATATCGAGGAAATGTCTCTCAAAACCTCAGAATCAAAGCATTTCTCCTCGGACTCCGTTCTGACGCAGTCATGGTAGGAGGACAGATGATGGTCAGATCTCAAGATATTGTAGATAATGCAGTACGAGCAAATAATGTCACGACTGTAGTAGCAGCGGTGAAAGCGGCAGGTCTCGTCGATACTCTGAAATCAGAAGGACCATTTACAGTATTTGCTCCGAACAATGCAGCATTCGCAGCACTTCCAGCAGGAACTGTAGAAACTCTTCTCAAACCTGAAAACAAATCAACTCTTGTAGATATTCTCACATACCATGTAGTATCAGGGAAATACAAGTCAAGTGATCTCACTGATGGACTCGTTCTCACAACAGTTGAAGGGAAAACTCTCACATTTACCCGTGTAAATGGTAAACTCATGATCAACGGATCAGCGAGTGTAGAGACAGCAGATGTGATGTCAAGTAACTGAGTCACTCATGTTATCGATACAGTACTCATGCCAAAATAAAGCAAGAATACAAAATCCTTCCAATTCTTTGGAGGGATTTTTTTATGATCAAAATACTCTAGTTATAGATCTCTCTATCCAAAAATCTCAGTTCGACTCACCTATTTCTGATATATATTCTTCTCGGCGAATACGGTGACTCCAGATATTTCTGAGGTATTTTCGAGAGTAGTACATGCCAATTGCCATTGCGATGGAGATCAATTAGAATACTTTTCTCGATAATATGAGTAAATATCTTCTAAGAACGAATTATATTAAAGAAAATTCAAGTAAGGTAGGTAAAGTACTCGATTATTGCATATATACTAACAAGAGAGCTACGATCCGCTGTGCAAATAGATCTGACCGATCGAGAGAATACTCTACCTGTTTTCAGGTTCGATTTTTCTTGAGTATACTTGCGTCGTGCATCTTTGCGAGATACTGAGATATCTGCGATGGGAGCAGTTCCTCAGGCGATCGGATCTCTCCCGATGGGAACGAGTCGATACGCAGAAGAAGATAGATAATATCGAGGCCGACAATCCGATGCGAGCGCACCGAATACATAGGCCATACAGAGGATGAGATCCTCTTTGGCAAACATCTCGGATTGTATTTGTTGAAGATTGGATATAGTATTATTTGTGATCACTTTATCATTTTATGAAATTATGAAATAAAAGCATATATTTTTGAAAAAAAACGCAGAAATGGATATTTAGTATAAAATAAAGAGAGTATTACAATAAGCAATATCTTAGAAACGGAACATTTAACATAATATTACTTACTCAATATAATACTATAGTAACAAGCTATTATACTTGTAATTTTTATAGAAAAAAATATAAGTATAATACGTTATACATAACTTTTTTATATGAAACATAATAAATATGTCCTTTTATCTTTCTTAAGTATTTTTACTACTATATTTTTAAGTGGGCAGCAAATTCATGCAGCCATAGGAGATTATACAAGTGAGACAAATGACTTACAGAAAGCTATTCTTCGTCATGAAAAATCTACTATTGATCAGATTCGCACAATAACATGGAAAAATATTAATACTGATACCGATGGAGATGGGATTCTAAATAAGGATGACAAAGATATTGATGGAGATGGTGTTGCTAATATTTATGATATTGATATTGATGGAGATGGGATTGCTAATGCTTATGACAAAGATATTGATGGAGATGGGATTCTAAATAAGGATGACAAAATATCTATGTGAATTGGTTCAAAGAAAGATACCGATGGAGATGGTATACCAAATGCTCGTGATACTGATATTGATGGAGATACTATACCAAATATCACTGATACTGATATAGATGAGGATGGAATTTTAAATGAAATGGATAACGATGATGACAACGATGGAAAGAAAGATGAGCGGGATACAATTCCTCAAGGAATAGGTACCCGAGAAGATATTGATGGAGATGGTATATCAAATACTCTTGATGCTGATATCGATGGAGATGGAGTTGCAAATATTTATGATGATGATATTGATGGTGATACTATATCTAATAAAATTGATTCTGATGATGATAATGACGATATTTTGGATATAAATGATTCATCATCAGCTGGTATAGGCGAGATTGGCGATATGGATGGTGATGGTGTATCAGATGATGAAGATACTACTCATGCTAGTAACAGCATAAAAGTTGAAGATACAGAAGCTAACAAAAAATAATACTCTCAAAGTTAGGAAAATAAACAAGCCCTCTTCATTATGGGGGTTGTTTATTTTATAATGAATTCACTAATGATTCATTTGTAGCTAAATGGACGAGTTACTAAAAATAGGCAATCAATTCACGAGTATCACTCAATCAGATGTAATAATGGGTAAACAATGCCTATGACAATCATTTCTAACTCATGATGTTTCATCAGATGTACATGACAGGATTGTATATCCTGTCGATCCGATACTCATAGCTCAAATTATAGAATATGCAAAAAATAATAGAATTAAAAACAGTGACTATTGCCGAATGGGCTAACCAAATATAATAGAGATGATCCTTTATACAAAAATATCAGCTTGGCTTCCATGTTTCTGATATATATACCCATCTTTCGAAACAATTACTCCAGATATTTCAGGGTTCTTTTCGAGAGTTATACATGCGAGCTCCCATGGCATCACACAGAGTACTGTAGCATAGGCATCACATACGATACCTGATGATCATTCTATATATGTAGCGATGACACCTTGAGCGGATTCTCAGGTATGAGGATCGATGAGATGATGATGATTTGCCCATTTTCTTTTGGTTCCAGAACTACATGCTAGGATAGTGTGATCGAGCATTATAGTGCCGATGATTTCATCATTCGCAAAAGGACTCTCGAATCCCACCTTCCAGATACCTCGACCATAAATATCTCCACCAAAATTGATAAGAAAACGAGAATATTTGTCTAATATATTCTCTAGAATATCAATGAGATATCACTTCCCTACTCCACCGAATTCGAGTATGCTATTTCCATGGAGAATTATCTGGTATCCAATCAGTTCAATATCTCGGTAATCCCCGTATCATAGTTCTCATTTTACATCAGGCAGTATTATTTCTCTATTACCATATCCTAGCTCTGTCAAGCTCTTACCCACAGTAGGGTCGAAATATCCGTCTGTTTTTGTGGCCATTTCCAGCATGAATTCGAGCATTTTTTTAGCATCCTCATCGAGGATGCCGCTTCTACTTTTATTGACATCTGCGAGCCAATTCCCATCTATAAACCGAGAAAAACGAGACTCAAAATCAGTTAGATACGAGCGAATATGAGAAAAATCCTCATCACAAGATGAGGAAGTGTCTATCTGAATCTGCAGATGTGTACCGATAATATCAAAATCCAGTATCTGCATATACTATTAGATTGAATGCACGAATGTCTCGAATGCAGCCGTCGTAAGTGATGAGCCTCCGATGGCATCCACTTCAATATCTTTTGCCTTTTTTCCTACTACTTTGGCACTGACATTAGCCGCGAATTCTGTTTGTCGTTTTAGAGAGATCTGATTTTGAGCCTTCGGTACTGCACTCGCAGCAGTGATAATACCATCTGTGACGGTTACATTGAATTCTACACTATCTGAACCTGATGGATTATTGTATGCCACTGTCCCCTTGTGAGTAAGTACTACTGGAGATGTAGCAGTCTGGGTAACGGAAGCCTTTTTGCTTACGGACGATTGGGTATTGAGCAATGGAGAACCAGGAGAAGCTGTTGTTCCTGAGCTCGTCATAGTACCAGTGCCATCTGCACTTCAGGTATTCGTAGTCATACCCGTAGTTGTTACCACTGGTGTAACGACTACACCTGTTACAACTGGTTTCTTGATATTGGGGAGATTTGAAGTAGTATCAGTATTGGTTGTTCCACAAGATACGAGAGTAGCAAGGGAGGCAATCATAACGAGCGGAAGGGTGATTTTGTTCATACAATAGTATTTTATACAATAAATTTACAGAAGAATTATATAAAAAATAGATAAGAAATCAAGAAAATTTGTTTGTACTGATGATTCATATACTTTGCAAGTATGTAAGCATCTGATTTAGACTATTACACCAATAATTATCTCTGATGAGAGCTTATAATAATGAGACAGATTATGTCTCTGATTATATTTCTATTTCTTTTTTTATAAATATTTATATAATAGATATCCCATACTCTTTACATCCTACATGTAATTTGCATTGAAATAGTTAGTATATTTTAATTTTCCTCCTATGCTCGAAACTATCGCTATCATCCTTCTCGTACTCTGGGTACTCTGACTCGTAACCTCATATACAGTAGGTGGCTTCATACATATACTCGTCGTAATTGCTATTGTATTGTTTCTGGTACGAGTGATCAATCGTACTAAATAAAAAGATTATAAAAATCCCCATTCTGATAAATGGGGATTTTTTGATGTTTCACTCTGAGAGAGCAATACCTAGATAAAAATAGACTGAAACCAGGAAAGGAGTTTCATATATGATGGGATAGTATCGAAAGTAATCAAGCGACTTAGAGTGATATCCTTATGGAGTTGTGCCGATAGCAATGTGACTACTGGAGTACTACCTCGGAATATAGCATTCGTCTCATGGAGATGATCAAAACTCCCATAAGTGAAATTCGCTGAACCGATAATAGCAGCAGTGTCGTCTATGAGAGTCACTTTCGCATGGATCATCCCAGGATAGAGATACACTGATATATTATCTGGATATCGGTGACGTATTAGGGAGGGTCTCAGCAATCGATGGATACTATGCATATTGGCATGCCACACACCATCTGATGTGTCGGGAAGTATTACTTGCACAGCGATACCTCGACGACTGAGTTTTCTGAGCCACCTGATAATGGTAGTATCCGTGAGATATCCGTGTTCTATGACTATAGATTTTTTAGCACGAGAGAATTCTCTCAATACTCTTTGTCTCATAGATCGTCTATTTTTGATGGTCATAAAAATCTCAACACCCATCTGGATTTTTTGTTTGATGATTTTTTTGGATCATTTCTTTTTTCATGAAGCAATCTTATCTGCCAGATCTCCTGTCATAGCTACCATATAATCATGACAACCTCATAGAGATGATGAAATTGGTGACTGTGAGTTGAGATACTGATCTGCGATATTCATCCCTCCTATCAGAGCTCGACTCCCTGGAGTGAACTCATCGAAAAGAAATACTTTTGAGTGATCGTTCTCCCGTCGATATATGAGTCGGAGTGGCCACGACGATCCAATATAAAACAGATATATATTCTTTGTATTCTTCAGGAGCTCCCGACCGATCGTACTCGAGAATATATCACCCTTGACTCGTCCAAAGGTAATAACATTCTGTAAATTGTAGACCATGGAACCAAATGCATCCTTTTCGATATATATCTGGATATCTGGATAGACTCGGATTTTTTGCTGAAGTGCCTCTAGTATGATATTCCCCGCATTATCATCTCGCCACATATACATGCGTATACGTATTGTATGCTGAGCCTCATAGATAGACATGAGTATCTCTTGTCTCGCATGTTCCCCATCGATTATCAGTGTTGACTCATCTGGATATGTATGTGTTCTACTGGTAAGCATATCTGGATATTTTATGGAGATATTTGGTCCTTTACTTGTTGGAGAAACAGTATATGAATAAAAAATGTTTAAGAAAATAAAGACACTTTCTCTAAAGCCTTACTTAATATATTAGTTTTAGGTAAGATGATATTATTAGTTGAAAGCAATATTAGGCCTTTTGCATCTCCTCAATTTTCTATATAGCTCATATCAATAATATCTTTTAATATTCTACCTTTATAAATTCTACCTATAAGATGCTCATCTTTCTCTTCTCAATTCCAAATATGAGTTACAAAATCCTCTTCTACTGAAATTAGTCAGTCAATAACAAAATCTTCTTCCATTAGTCATAATTCTTCAATAATTTCTCTTTTAAGTCATGCTAAATGATTTTCACCATGCTCTATTTTGCCTGAAGGTAAATCATACATACCAGTGAATGGGCCCCTACCTTTTTTTATAACAATAATTTTATTATCTAGATTATTTAGAAATAACAAAGCATATGCCCCCGTACGTATTGTTTGAATAGAAATTAATTTATAGAAAAAATAAGAAGATGAAAATTAGTATACTAATACTGAATACTTTGTAAATCACAATATATATTTTACCAACTTTGGTTTGTCTAATTAGAATAGTTTTTCTCCGTAATATCTATCTTTCTTACTATAATCAATAAAATAAATCATATTTAAAATTAAGTTATTTACATATAGCATGTATGATTTTTTAAAATAGTTTATATGAATAATGTCTCAGATCATACTTGGATCATATCTCAAGAATGACTACTTAAAAAAACCTTGAAGAACTTATGCGGGAATACTCTTTTCAGAATATATTTCAGAATAATACCCCAACTACAAAAACTAGAGTTCGAACTTTTCGTAAACAACAAAAAAGGGCTTACTGTAGAGGAAAGTAAGCCCTTAAAAGCACTGAAAACTCTGAATTACACTGTTGGTAGCGCCACGGAGAATCGAACTCCGGTTACAGGAATGAAAATCCTATGTCCTAACCACTAGACGATGGCGCCAAATTCTCAAAAAGAAAACCCATAAAGGGTGCGATCTAGTGTAATCAAATATACTGAAACCAAATGGTCGGAGACGTGGGACTCGAACCCACAACCCCGTGCTCCCAAAGCACGTGCGCTAGCCAATTGCGCCAGTCTCCGAATGTGTTCTATACAGGAATGGTGGGCGTACATGGACTTGAACCATGGACCTCGACATTATCAGTGTCGCGCTCTAACCAGCTGAGCTATACGCCCGTAAAAAAGAAATAAGTGTCTAGAGTACCAGGACTGAGAAAGATACTCATCTCCTGAGTCTCGAAGACACTCATTCCAATCAATGATCAAAATGGAGCGGGCGATGGGACTCGAACCCATAACAGTCTGCTTGGAAGGCAGAGACTCTAGCCATTGAGCTACGCCCGCGATAGATAATCAAAGCTCAGGCATTGTATAAAAACCTGTCTGCTTGTCAAAACTTTTTTCGAAAAACTACGCTCGAGCGAATACATAGATAATTCGAGCCTTCCCCCCGAGCTCATACTTGAGTTCTCCTGTGAGTTTTAGGTGGTATTTTTTGCAGGCTTGCCCGATATCTCGACTTTCGTCTTCACCTGGCATCTTGTAGAGAATGATCCTACCATTTTTGGTAAGAAAAGGAGCACTATAATAGAGGATATCAGTGATATAGGCAGTAGCTCTTGATACAACGATATCATACATACCCTTATAATCTGGGTGCTTTGCTAGATTCTCGGCTCTATCTTGGATTGCATAGATATTCTCGAGACCTATTTCTTTTATGAAGTGATTCATAGCTGTTACTTTTTTTCCTACACTGTCGAGCAGGGTAATGTGCAATTCTGGAACTACTATTTTGAGTGGTATTCCAGGAAAGCCTCCACCAGAACCAATATCCAAGAGTCTCACAGGCATAGTTCTCGTATGTGCGAGGATCTCAGTGATGATACTCACACCGTAGAGTGAGTCGATAAAGTGTTTCTCTACGATATCATCTCTCTCCCTGATTGCGGAGAGATTGGTATGTCCATTGTACTCTATAAAAAGAGCGAGAAACTGTTCGAATTGAGTGAATTCAGAGTCTGAGAGCTCGAATCCATGAGATGAAAAAAGTGTGTTCATAGTGTTAATATATGAAGAATGGATTTTTTTGCAAAAAAGTGCTCCATATTACCTACAGTCCTAAGTTGCAAAATACAAAAATCTACTATAATACTCATCAAATGTCAAAATACTCCACTCTCATATATTGGATACCAAAAATTCCACTTCTTGCCCTCATTGGTACTTTTCTATTACCTCTTGTATTGATGCAGGTACACTATCAAACAGGATTATTTTTTATAGCACTCTATATTTCATATTGGTCAGTGAAAGTATTTGAGTCATATTACTATGTACTCAAATCATACATCAGATTACTCAAACTCGAGAAGAGAGACTGGAGTGAAGATAAAATTGTACACCGCTCTGCAAAAAATCTGAAACATATTGTCATCGTACCTATATATACTGAGCCATACAACGTTATCGAAGAAAATATCTTCGCCTTACAAAATATAATATATCCATATAAGGAGAATATCACGATACTATTGGCTACTGAGGCTCGTGCACCAGATGGATCTCATCATGCAGAGCGGATCATGAGAGAACATAGTGGCAAATGAGTCGAGATTATTAATATTGTACATCCATCAGATATAGAAGGAGAAGGACGAGTAAAATGAGCCAATATATCCTACGCTATTCGGGAATATGAGAAGAGAGTGACACTGGATGCTCAGAATACATTCGTATCCACAATTGATACGGATACAAAAGTTGAAAAGAATTTTTTTATGATTGTGACGGAGTCGTTCCTATCCACCGATATGCGAGATCATGCCATATACCAGTATACTCCTATATATTCGAATAATTGGCGTGAGGGACATTTCTTTGCTCGGATTATCGGTATAGGAACGACCATGTGGCAGTTTTTCGAGAGTCAGAATCCTGAGTTTTATCGTAATTTTGCAGTCTATGGACAGTCTCTCATCTGTCTACACAGGGCCAATTACTGGTCACTCACATCTATAGTTGAAGATGGTATGCAATACTGGAGGAGCTACTTTGGGTGGGATGGAGTTTTTCGTATTATCCATACTCCTGCTATCTGCGAGATGGATCTCGTGGATGAGAAAAACCTCTATAGAACGATCAAGTCACAATACAAACAACTCAGACGCTGGTCATGGGGTTGTACGGATATCGAATATGTCCTTCCAGCATTTCTAAGGAATAAAAAAATACCAGTAATCGAAAAAATCCGAAAGACAATCTATCTCGTCTACAACCATCTTTTTTGGGCGGGAGGACCATTTATGCTTTTTTTTATAGGATATGTTCCGAGTATTTTCACATCTATCGATCATTCTCTGGCAACATTCACAGTACCGATCGTGAGTTCTCTCGTATTTACGATACTCTTTGCGACTATCGTTATTCCGAGTATTCTCTCCATACATATTATGCGGCGATATACTCACTTTACAGTTCTTGATTACGCTTGGAATTTGATCCAATGGATATCAGTTCCATTACTCACTCTCACTCTGTTTTCTATACCCGCCATTGAGAGTCAGATTCGATTGTTCTTCGGGAAACGGATCGACTCATTCGATACAACCGAGAAGATGGAAAGACGAACTCCTAAACTCTAAAAAATGATAGAATCTTACCAAATCGAAATCATGAAAAAACATCGAGCAGCCAGATTATTTTGGTTGATTGTCTTTGTTTTTGCATTTTTTCTCTATTTTTTTTTCCAGGGATATTATCCGGATGTCAGATTAGGAATGCGTCGCATATTTTCTGAATCAGGAACACTCGGTAACTCGGGTTCATCCGATCTGATTCGATCATTTGGTATCATCAATGTCAGGGCAATTCCTACAGACTCTACCATCACTCTCGATAGTGGTAGCTATAGTAACAATGATAAGCGTATAAGTGACTATGGTAAATATTCTATGCAGATTGAGAACTCAGGATATTTACCAAACACTATGCAGTTCATACTCGATCGAGAGAAACCATTTTTCATAGAAAAAGTCTCACTCATACCTCGCCCAATCTATCAAAAACTCAAATCCGTGACAGAAGTTTATCAGATAACCGAAGATGAATATATATTCAAAACTGCAAGTGGCCTCGTATGGTCAGGTTCAACTGCAAGTGGCAAAGTCAATTACAAGGAGTCGCTCCAATACATCGGTGGGAGATATTTTAAATCCGCAACTGGAGTACTCATATGGGGAGTAGAAAAATTCGAGAAAACTAATGCGAGTATAGCTAATTTTGTCCAGACTTGTAAAAAAGCACAAGTAATATACGGACTCCTCTATTGTTCAAGGAGTCAAAGTATTCTCACAGGATGAGGAAAATATATGACTGGTATTCTTGATATCCGAAATCAGCTCATAAAACGTAGCAATAGTATTATTGAAATATCAGGCTGAAATATTTGAAAATCTTTGAGTAATTCTGGATATACAAGTCTCGAAAAAGTAGCTATTCTTGGTGGGATATTTTATACAAATAATTCTGGTACCCTTTTCCCTTGAGATTATAGAGAAGACAAAATAGTATCATGACTTGAACATATCTATCACGCATCAAATCTTTCAGATGATATTATTTTTATTGGAGATGTGCAGTGAGTGCCGCATATTATTATCAGACACTCTGGTGATCCGCTCGACCGGGTTAGAGATATTATCCTCCCTGAGAACCTCTCATATTCTGAGGTCGAATTACACTCACTATATGGTAATATCATGCTCCAAACCTCGGGAGGTATTCTCCTTATATATCGTGGTAGTAATATGCTCCATTGGATTGTTGAAGGTAATATTATATCTTATAGTCAGAAATGAGCATTCTATAAAAAAGATGGAGAGATATGGTGGGTAAGTTGGATAAAATAAGACTTATTAATTTAATAAAAAATGAGTGAAAGAGAAATCTATCTTGACAAAGCATATGCTATTTTAGGGAGAAGAGTGTATTATTAGAATGGCTTTCAGAAAAGATATATGACATTTTGAATGTGATTTTTATATGAAGTAATGAGTCTAGGGGTTGTAAAAAATAAATTTTGTGAGATACTATGTATCGTTGATTTATTTTTTTCCCCATTCAAACCATGAAGAAATACCTGATATCGATCGCAATTATTAGCTCGACCCTACTCATACCTGCAATCTTCGCAGATACAACTACAGGAACTACAGGAACAGGAACTACAGGAACAGGTACAACTGGGACAGGAACTACAGGAACAGGTACAACTGGAACAGGAACCACAGGAACTGGTACAACTGGAACAGGAACTACAGGAACTGGAACTACTGGAACTGGAACTGGATCAACAGGAACAGGAACTACTGGAACTGGTACAACTGGAACAGGAACTACAGGAACAGGAACTACAGGAACTGGAACTGGTACAACTGGAACTGGAACTACTGGAACTGGAACTACTGGAACTGGAACTAATTGCAACACTGGAACAACAGGATCTGGTTTCCAAGCAAATCTATTCGCTGCACAGCAGGCATTCTCTATCGAGATCTCTCGCCTCATCGTACAGAAGCAAGTTGCATACACTGCAGCTCAGTCTCTCTCTGGAACAGTTCGACTCGATGCATTGAAGGCTGCTAATAAGACTTTTAGAACAGGATTTGTGAAGGCTATCAATACACTCAATTCTATAAAAAAAAGTAATAAATCTAGTTTTATGGAAATGAAAAGCTGTAAAAAAGAAGATAGAAAAGAGAAGAAAGGAGAAAGAAAAGAATATCGAGATGAGATGAAAATAGAAAGAAAAGAATATCGAGATGAGATGAAGGATCTTAGAGACAAGAACAAAGAATATCATGATAAAAGCTAATCGTGCACTTATAATCCCCGGCTTAATTGTCGGGGATTTTTGTATGATGAGAAATCATTGCAATCAGATCAAAAGAGAATAGAATAAGAAATAATATATAAATTATTCGTCCTTCGGTCTCTTAATTCTGTACCCCTCTCATGTGTCGTGCCACTTCGTGGACACTCGCATTCGGGAGTATGGCTCGCATCACAGATGCTTACACACATTCCGCTCAAAAACACGAGCAAACTCTATTTTTTTTCACTCAACTTGAACTATGGAAACAGATATCCGGCTCGCAGTCCTCATTGATGGGGATAATATCCCAAGCGCTTATGTCAAAGAAATGATGGAGGAAATCGCCAAGTACGGTAACCCAACAATCAAACGCATCTATGGTGATTGGACTCGTCCATGACTCGCCAAATGGAAAGATCTCCTACTCGAACATGCGATCCAACCGATCCAACAATATGGATACACCACTGGGAAAAATGCAACCGACTCAGCTATGATCATCGATGCGATGGACGTACTCTATAGTGAGAAAGTAGATGGATTTTGTATCGTCTCGAGCGATTCAGACTTTACCCGTCTTGCTACGAGACTCAGAGAAGCGGGTATGCGGGTCTATGGAATCGGGGAGAAAAAGACACCAAAACCATTTATTGTTGCTTGTGACAAGTTCATCTATATTGAGATACTAAAGCCTGCGAAGGAACCAAACAAAAAGTCAGCCACACCAGAGAAAAAAATCAAAAAATGAGGAACTATAGTTCCAGAAGCAATAGTAGATATATCACCTACTGCTGTCGATACGATCACTCCAGAACTCATCAGGCTCATATCAGCAACAATCTATGATCTCTCTGGAGATGATGGATGGGCGTTTCTCGGAGATGTCGGGACACTATTACAGAAGAAACAACCCAACTTCGATCCTCGCAACTACGGATTCAACAAGTTGACTCCCCTCCTTGCCTCTACGGGAGTATTCGATATCACAGAACGAGAGTGAGGGAGTAGTAGATACAAGATACTGTATGTGAGGAATAAGTAATAAATTTTTGTATGAAGCATATTCTTTTTGATACTGATGGTGTTATTGTTGATTCTACTATGTGGAGCCATGAATACTCCCAAAAGTCGTGAATTTCCACAGATGTTATGATTCCATTTTTTCGATGAGTTTTTCAGGATTGCTTGATTGGAAAAGCAGATCTCAAAGAGAGTATAGCTCCATACCTACGAGAATGGTGATGGAAAGAAGATCCTCAAAAATATCTCGATTCTTGTTTTGCATATGAAAATCATGTAAACAAAGCTGTTATTGAGAAAGTAAGAGTGTATAGAGCATCTTGAATTCAATGTCATGTTGCTACTAACCAAGAGAAATATCGTCTAGCATACCTCTGCAAAGAAATGTGATTCTTAAAAGAATTTGATTCTGTATTTTGTTCTTCAGAAATTTGATACAAGAAACCTGCAACTGAATTTTATACATATATTCTTGATACACTCCAGATACAGGATCCGAGCCAAATCTTATATTACGATGATGCGTCAGAGAATATACAATCTGCGAAGCAACTATGAATTAATGCAATACTTTATAAAACAATTGCAGATTTAGAAATCACTCCTAACTCCTATTCCCCCTCTCCTCGTTAGAATATATACCAAATAATAGAGAAAAATAAGCCTAGAAAATACACTTATATCCGATCTTCATTAATAAAATCCCCCAATTCTGCATCTACTTTTGCCTCCCTTTCCGCTTTTTTCTTTCCAAGTGCGAAACCACCAATAACACCTCCTCATGCTAAAACAAATCCACCTCCTATAAGAAGTGATAAAGCAATAGAGTTCGGATCTTCTACGTAAGAAGACTTAGCTACTGGTGGTGCTATATAATCTGGATGTCTCGGATCATTTCGAGGTATGGCTTCTACCATTCCCCCACAAAGAGAAGGTTGTTGTAGAATAGCACCTACTTGACCATTTGTCTTAGCAACAATTGTCGCTACAACTGGAGAAGCTGACGCTAATAGTGCTCATGTGAGAGCGAGAGAAGATAAAATCTTATTTAACATAAAATAATAACATATTGGATATAATATAGTGAAGAATTTCTATTGAAAAAGTGGTTTTGGATCATATACTGTTTGGAAATCATCTCAAGATTTTTGGATAATTGATCCATCTTTCTTGGCTATAAGAGATCATTTTAGTGGCATCTCTCCACCACTCGGATTTTTTTCTAGATAATAGATGATACGATACTCTCAAAGTGGTTTGTCAAACAATCGAACATGTGATGGTTTAGATTTATCCGGAATGAGTGCATAATCTATATTATCTATATCACTTCCTGAATACACGTATTCTCACTTACTGAGCGATTGCCCATTAGGTAATGTAATTGGGTTCTTTTTTATGTTTTGTAGAGTCTCCAGATATCCGTTTGATTTGATTCTTTCCTGCAAGACCTGTATATTTTTTTGATCTGGTGTAGTTTCTGGCGAATTATATTTCACATCCAATTTTGGCCTTACTACATCTTTATTGTTTAGTATCTCAAACTTTTTGACTCCTTTCTTAGGAGCTGGAACTGATTCTGTAGTAATACTTTCTTTGATGATACTTTGGGCATCGATTTTTAGATCTCAGGCTTGATACTTTTTGAGTCATTTATTTGGAATATAGTATCTCTGCCCTTCTGCAGAGAGTTCGGCAGCAAGATTAAGTAGATCTTTTCTCGAATCTATCGAGAGCTTGAGATACGCATCTCGCATACTTGCGGTGCTGGCATCTCCACCCGTTGCAGGGAATAGAGAACGCAACAGTGCATGGGTGAGTCCATCTCACCTTCTGATTTCGAGATCTCACCTCTCGGCGATTTCCTTTGTTTTCTGAAGGTCCTCAGAGCTTATTGATATTTTTTCTGACATACAATGTATTTATACATATGTATTTATAGCATATATCAAGAAATAAGGCAAATTTTGGACTACAATTAGGATGATAAAATATGGGCTAAAATTATAACTAATATAAAAATACTTCCAAAAAATGGAAGTATTTTAGTTTTGCTAATTATCATATTGTAATCATTATGTTCTTATTCCCTGTCCACGCGCAAACATATACCAAATAATAGAGAAAAATAATACACAGAATCCGACGAGTACACCGAATGATATGAGTGGAGAGATATCAGAGACTCCGTGCATCCCATATCGGAATCCGTCGATCATATAGAAGATCGGATTCGCATGAGATACCATCTGCCAGACTGGTGGGAGCATTGTGATCGAGTAGAACACTCCTCCGAGATAGGTAAGCGGTGTGAGAACAAAATTGGGAACTACGGATGTCGAGTCAAAGCTATCTGCTACGAGTCAATTCAGGAGTCAAATGAGAGCGAAGAGGAGCGAAGTGAGAAATGCAAAGAGGATCGTGAGACCAATATGAGCAAACGATATATGTGTGAAAAAGAATGCTACACTGAGAACAATAGCCCCTGTCACCATACCACGAATGACGCCTCCCGTGATGAATCCGAGGATGATCACCCAGTATGGAGTCGGTGATACGAGGATCTCCTCGATCGTCTTCTGGAACTTCGCCATATAGAACGACGATACCACATGCGAGAACGAGTTCATGATCACTGACATCATCACGAGTCCTGGGACGATAAACTCCATATATGAGAGTTCACCCACCACTCCGATCCGAGAACCGATGAACTGTCCGAATATCACATAGTAGAGAGTTGTCGTGATAACAGGTGGGACGATTGTCTGCTTCCATACACGCAGAAATCTGGATACTTCCTTACCAACGATAGTCATATAAGATGTGAAAAGTTGCGATGGGTTCATAATTTTTTCTGAGTATTATTTGGTTATATAATTTGTTTCTTTATTTTTGTAAGTTTGGATATTCTGTCGATGCAATTTTCGAGGGAATTTCGAATATTTTCTAGTTTGAAATTCTAGGAAATCAGACGTAAGCAGAGTACAAAACGAACAAAGGAAAGAAGAACTTTTGATACTTTTGATTACAAAAGTATGGAGAGATCCATTATAAAAATATAAATAGAATTTGCAAAAAATACTTCTGGAGGTAGTATTACTAGACTCATCATAATCACAAGCAAAAATGGAAGCCAAAAAATCAGCAATTGGATACTTAGGAAAGATGAAAACAGGATCAGCTAAGAGCAAACTCAATGCTCCAAAGCCAAAAGCGGAAAAAGTAACAAAACCTACTACTTTCTCTGGAGATAAAAAACCACGTAAATCAAAAGATAGAATGGATCGTATAGGCTCTATACTAGAGCATACTCCAGATTTTGCAAAGTCAAAAAGCTGAAATGAGTCTATCCCAACATGGATAAAAGAATCAAGTGAACAAAAAAATACTCACAAGCCTAGAAATAAAATTGATGGGGAACAATGAGAATCAAAACTCCAATGGAGAAAAGAGACAAAAAAATCACAACGCAGTTTCTCGAAAAATAAAGAACGAGACTATTTATCAGGTAAATCAGGATCTGAATCTACTCCATCAGATGCGAGAGGCGGCTTTCGCAATACATTCGACAAAGATGCATCTTATCAATCGAGTGAAGCAAAATCGAGTTGGGATCCACGCTCCAAAAAACCTGGAACAGGTTTCGAGAAGAGTAAAACAGGATACAAGTGAGTCCTATCAGCATGGGACAAGTCGACAGCTCCACGAGTTCCTACTCGTACTTGGGATGACGAGAGTGACAAGCACCAAAAATCTTCTGATGCTCCGAAGAGAATCTATACAAAATCAGAATCTACAAAAACTACACCAGCTAAAATAACAAAAGAACAATACAAAAAACCTCGGTATATTGCTCCAAAACCAACATGGGAAACAGAAAGTGATAATGGAGATAAAAAAAACCTCAAAGATCCTACAAAATAGGAAAATATATATTTAATATCAGATTCATGACATCAAAACATACTTGGCATGAGGACCATAAAAAACAACTCAATTTCTGACAAAAACTCGCAGATAGAGTAGCAGAGGCTATGGGGAGTCTTGGACATTTATTATTATCCAGACTGGGATAGTTTTTCTATGGATGACCCTCAATATTGTAGGTTGTTTTTATCATTGGGATAGTTTTCCATTTATTCTTCTCAATCTCCTATTCTCGACTCAAGCAGCCTACGCAGCTCCAATAATTATGATGGCCCAGAATTGTCAGAGTCTCAGAGATCGAGCACATGCTGAGGCAGACTATAAAAGGAATCTAGGGGCTAAAAAAGAAATAGAAGCTCTGCAAGCAAAGCTCAATAGCATTGAAATAGAAAAACTAGATCATATATTACTACTATTAGAAGTAAAAAAATAGTGTAAGACTATTTCCGAGTACTCTTCAAAAAAAACTCCTCAAGTCTTTCACTTTTTGGCTTTATTGATTTTATCTGATAATCCTCCTCTTGGAGGATTTTTATCGCTTGATCCAGACTATGAGACGAGGATACTGTGAGATCAGCAGATTGCATATCGAGTACTGGTGTATATTTCTCTAGATTTTTGCCTACATATTCTCGATCCAGTTCTATAGTCATAACCTCATCCTCCATGGATGCGAGAAGTTCACGGATTGGACCATATTTGACTATAGAGCCCTTATCGATGATAGCCATATTCTTACAGAGACTCTCTGCCTCTTCGAGATAGTGTGTCGTGAGAATGATAGTCACTCCAGATCGATTGAGTTCACGGAGAAATTCGTACATACTATGTCGGAGCTCGAGATCAACTCCAGCTGTAGGCTCATCGAGTATGAGAAGTTGTGGATCATGTACGAGTGCACGAGCAATCATCAGTCGACGCTTCATTCCTCCGGAAAGAGTTCGAGAGGCCATATCTCTCTTCTCCCATAACCCGAGTGCTTTCAGATATTTTTCTACATTGGGTTTGGCTACTTCTGCTGGGATACCATAGTATCCTGCCTGTGCAAGGATGATATCATATACCTTCTCGAAAATCCCAAAATTGAATTCCTGTGGAACAACCCCAACACCCAATCGGGCCTCTGCACCCGCGGTATCGAGATCATGTCCGCCGATGATTACCTGACCACTTGTTTTATTAATGAGTCATGAGATAACTCCGATAGTAGTAGATTTACCGGCTCCATTGGGTCCAAGTAAGGCAAAAAAATCACCTTTTTCAATATTAAAAGTAATTCCCTTAAGTGCTTCTGTTCCACTGGGATAGGTTTTCTTGAGATCAGTAATCTGGAGTGCGAATATTTTTTGCATTGGGAGTAAAAAATTAGGCTGCATCAGCAATAAAAGGGACATTCTTCCCCATAAATTCAGTTTTTCCGATATTGAATCCGTGATGACGGAGTATATCATATGCCGTGACAACATGAAAAAAGAAATTAGGAAGTGCGTATTTGAGCATATAGTCAGCTCCAATCAGATGTATGCGAGGAAAATATGCAAAACGGACTTCGGCAGTTGCTGAGTTCAAGAAATCTGACTCAGAAAATGTACTAAGATAATCTATAGTATTCTGGAGACGTGTTCGTAGCTCGGCAAGGGTAGATTCGTTATCTTCCATTTTAGGAGGTTCTTGAAGTGTAAGTCGAGATGCCATTCATTTTGCATTGTCAGAAACGATCTGTATCTGTTTCGCGAATGGAAGCATATCAGGAGTAAGACTCAGAGCGAGTATATCGGCGTCACTCATATTTTTTTCTTTTGCTTGAGTCTCTATAGTATCAAGGAGCGAGATGAGTGCATCTATACGAGATATGGGAAGTATGATAGCAGTTTGATAAAACATAATACTAATGTAAAAAATAAAGTAAATTGAGTATACGAAAATCAGAGAAGAAAGCAAAGAAATATCTATATTCCTTCACTCTCATAGAGCATTGCTGCTTCGATTTTTTGCCTATCAATAGTTGAGAGAAATAGTCGGGCCATACGGAGCTCATCATATGAATAGTCTTCATCGTGGAGACTTGCGAGGAATTCTCTTACCGGTGAGAGTGAGAGTGTACGAACTTCGACGAATGCCCGATGAATATCCGAGAGGCGATCACTATCATCAGGCCGATGTGCTGTGAGGTCGATTATCTTCCCTTCTTCGGCGAGCTTCTCAATATGAGAAAATAGAGTAGATATTTTCAGATTGCGAATTTCTGCAATATCATCAAGAGACTTACCTGATTGCATCAGCGCATAGGTTTCTTCATGTGTTGGGAGTTTAGTCCTTTTGGGATCTACGAAATCGAGATCTATTTTTTGTAGAATTCCTCCAAGTCGTTTGATACTAATCTGGATTTTGGCTTCTTTTTCTCACTCCGTGATAGTGGTGAGTCTCTCGATCACCTTCTCAGAAGTAGCTCTCAGAATCTGATCATAGTCGCGAACCACTGGATCAATCTGGAGTGCCGTATTATTGTATCATCGTAGTATGAGCCCTGAGAGTGAGCGGACACGGGATAGTGCTACATATCCTTGTCATCTCACAAAAGCATCCGAAAGATCCATAACTGCCATATCCAGAGTCATACCTTGCGATTTATGGACGGTTATTGCCCATGCAAGACGCAGAGGAATCTGGAGGATTGTCGCCTTGATCTTACCATTTTCCTCAATCGACCAGTCCATATGATCTGCGATTATTCGAGTGCCATCTGTGAGTTCTACGATAGGGAGATTCTCATAGCGACCGACAATATGTCAGATAGAACCATTGACATAACCCGCTTCGAAATTGTTTTTTACAAACATCACTCGAGCTCATTTTTTGAGTATGAGGGTTTCTGGAGCAAGGCATCATTTTTTGAGAGCATCGACGAGTTTTTCGGCTCATTTTGACTGCATCTCGAATACAAATGTATCCTCGTGGATCGCATTGAGTCTCTGCGTATTATAGGTATCTACTGAAATATTACGAGTAAAAAGCTCGGTATGATCTTCGGTATCAACTGGAATATTACGAGAATCGAGCAGGGATAATGATTCACGACTCATATCTCCGAAACGTATCTGATTCAGTATAGTCAGAAGAGGATCCTTTCATTGTCTATATTGCACATCGAGTACACAGATCGCCAAACGATAGGTCCGCCAGGATGGATGTTGGAATGCAAAGTCAATAGTATCTGATCCTCTCGAAACTGGTGGTAACTGGAAAAAGTCCCCAACAAGAACAACCTGTATTCCACCAAACGGTTCCTGAGAAAACCGAGTTGAACGGAGCAGTCTATCCAGATTAGCAAGAAATACTCCTGAAAGCATAGAGATCTCATCGATAATGAGAATATTGGTCTTGGCGAATCGTTTGGCGAGATATTCACGCGATACTATCACATCGATATCTTCATCAGTGAGTGTATCTCGTATTCCCATACCACTCCACGAATGTATCGTCACCCCCCCAATATGTGTCGCTGCTATTCCTGTTGAGGCTGTTACTGCAATAGTAATACCATGTTCACGTGCATGTCGGATAAAACGGTTTATCAGATAGGTCTTACCAGTTCCAGCGGCTCCTGTGAGGAAGACATTGTGTCCCATAGTGAGTATGTCGTAGGATTGGTCTTGAGTCATATATACTAGTATATGAAAAGAGGAATAAAAGACAAAAAATACTCGCAAAAAATCGAGTTTCCCATATAATTTCTATATGACTCTTTCATGCATGATCATCGAATCTCCTCTGGGAAATATCTATACTATAGCCAATGAACAGAGCCTCTTACTGCTCGATTTTTCGGATAGTTCTGAACTAGAAAAAAAGATAAAAAAAATAGAAAAATTGCACAATACTAAAGCAGAGTTCGGTATAAATCCAATTATTAATCAAGTAAAAATGCAACTCTGAGAATATTTTGCTGGAACACGGAAAATATTTGATATTCCTCTCGCCGTATATGGAACCCAATTCCAAGAAAAATCCTGGGCAGGTCTGCAAGTTATCCCTTATAGTGAAACTCGAAGTTATCTCGAACAAGCTACGATGATATGACATAACAAAGCGGTAAGAGCCATCTGATGAGCCAATCATCATAATAATATCGTCATCATCATACCGTGTCATCGTGTGATCGGTGCATCTGGGAAACTTGTGTGATATGGTGGAGGAATAGAACGCAAAATATGGCTTCTCGAACATGAAAAGAGATCCAAAGTCTAGGTGAATTTAGATTGAGTCATTATCCAAAATTTAGACTACATATACCAACTGGAACTTATAGTATCAATACTATTTAATACGCATTGAGAAATTAACTAATATTCATTTGCGATGTCACCTGTTTTCGTATATAGGCAACATGCGTATGTGCTTTTGGTATGTTAGGGATTTTTGCTATTCACAGTTTCTTGAGATTAATTCTTTCCACTTGTATTGCAAGTGTAATCTGCTTTACAGATTGTATATACCAATTATTCATTATACTATCTGAATGAACTTCTGCATGTAACTCCAGTACTCACTCAATGATCAAGAGAGAGTCAAGTTTAGAAATAGGGTTATTATCAACTGGAAGCTGTCAGAGAAAACCCTTTTTGATCAGCTCGTCAATCTCTTCTTCAATACTCAAGGGTGATCCTTCTGCGAGTATCCTAAAATAGATCTCCCTAGCTTCTTCATCAATAGTATTTAGTGAGACTCCCGTATATTGCTGTTTTGTGGGGTTAGTATATGTGGGTATTTTTGATGGCATATGAATGTTATAGAGTTATGTTTGAGATATTGCAGCATATTTATCGTACCACCATCTTATTGTTTTGACTATACTAGTACCTCTATGTTTATCATCACGGAAAAAGTGTACTTTCCAGTCATCGGTGACACCATATTTATCTTGATTCTCAAACAGATATTTCAAGACTACTGTTGTGAGATTGATAGATGCACCGTTTACCATACTTCATATATATACGCAGTTGTTGCCTTCATTATCGATAAACTTTGTGAGTTCCATCTGGAGTCAAACTTGATCGGATCATCCATTATAGAAAACGGTAAGATACATATCTTGTCCGAGTTTATTTTTTCACATCTCATAGATATTTGCAGTAGCATTGCGAGAACCTGGTACTTCAGTGAGTTTCTCTCCGAAGTGAGTAGGAGTAGGGTTGGTTAGCTGTGAAGAAAGTTTAAGAGCTATGCTCGCAGCAGTAGTAGTATTCTGGTTATCTTTATCAGGATCCTTACTCAGAACTCCTTGATAAGAAATATTGCCATCTGGATGACGATACAAGAGTGAAATTGCATAAAATTTTGGGAATTTGGTAACTTCTGTGATACTATATCGTATGGTATATACCTCGGTACCATCAGCCAACTTAGAAGTATAGACAATCGAAGCATATTCTTTTCAGACTTCAATCAATAGTGGTACATCGCTTGCGGATTTTACCATATCTATGGTGAGCTGATCCATGGTAACCGGGCGGATTGCTAATACCTGATTCAGATGTGACTGTGTATCTTCTTTAACACCTGCAATACCCTCTCGATGTGTATCTAAAGTTTGCTGGTTCAGTGAATGATTTGTGGGATTGAGTGGACTATCCACTCTACTAAAAGAGGGCGTAGAGTAGTCGTCTGAAACTAAAAGAGCGTTCATATGTATATTTATGATTTGAAGCCATAGTATCATATAGTTCGATACTATGCAAAAAATCGCATACTTTTCGAAAAGAATATTTTACACAAAATATCTGTTCTAAAGTATACCCTAGAAGCAGAAAATCTCTAATCAAAATGATAAAAAATCCAAGTATTAATTCTAAAAAGCCTTTTTATTTGATGGTCTGTATGACATCGTATGCGGCAGGATATATCTCTCAGAGCCATATTTCATACTGATCTACAGATGGATGGAGTCAGTCACTCGCGACGAGCGTGGGATCGTCTTTCACGAGAAGACTCGATGTGAAGACATCTACAACTGATATACTATACAAATTCGCAACTTCTCGGAGAATCTGATTGTATTGTCGGATTCCCTGTTCTATGATCGCTGGATCTCCTGTCCTCGCTCATAGAGGAGTCTTTCCATAATCTGGTATATCGAGAATGAGTATTTTTGCCTTTGGAACAATTCGTTTGATCTCTTCGAGGATATGGGTATATCTCATACGGAATTCAGATACTGGAACTCACCTGAAATAGTCATTGACGCCAATCTGAATAGTGATGAAATCTGGATGGTATTGCTCGATGAGTGGGAGCTCATAGCGAATCAGATCGAGTGTTGTATATCCTGTGATACTCGGGTTTGCGATGAGATTGATATCTATCCCACTTTCCCTGAGTTTCAATACGAGTATATCGGGCCATCTCTCATCTTGTCTCACTCACTCACATATAGTATTGAGTCTCAGAGCGCTATATACGAGATCGTTCCATGATCATCATCGAGATACATAGTATATACAAGATATCAAGAAAATATGATACCTACAAAAATGATACAAAAGAGTATTTTCATAAAAAAGAGCACTAAAGAGGAATATGATAGATATCATGTCCAGTATCAGTTTTTTCTTCTTGGAGAATTCCATTAACTTTTTCAGCTAATTTACGAGATCAGAAATTTTTTGGATTTAGTGAGTGCTTGAGATATTGATATTTCGTATGTTCACGAGCCCATACGAGCATCGCAGTGTATACTTCACTTCAGTATCATTTGCCTTGTTCCGATTCTCGGATCCAGAGTCATATATTCATACGTTGTTCTTCAGGACGATTCACTCAAATACACCCAATAAATCTTCAGGTATCTTTTTCCAATATAAAATTTTCAAAAAGTTCTCGATTTCTCATTTCTTCTTCGACTCTTGTAAGCCAGACAACTTCTTCCTCGTAACTCGGAAGAAAAGGCGATACCCATAGATTTTTGTTCGCTTTGCAGAATTCCTCTTGTAGTTCACGGATATCCACTCTACCATCGAGAGAAAATGGAATAATCAGACATCGAGTCGTTTCGATACGAGAAGTAGTGAGATCAAGATGAGAATTGCGGAGGAAATTCATTTAGTTTGTTTTTGGTTTATGAATTACTTTCTGAAGTATTATTTCTATATTCCCGTAACGCATGATTATATTCCGGAAAATCTCTGTCTAATCTCTTAACTACTATTGCAATATCATACAGTTTACTATTCATGAGAATTTGGATGGCTGGCTTTCAGTAGTTTTCTTGAGATAGTAGTTGATCAATTTTAATAATTTCCCTCTTTGCCTTAAACATGAAAGTATTCGCTATCAAAAAAGAAACTCTTTTAGAAAATAAAACTTGTATGGATGATGGATGTAATAATCTTGGGACAAGAGCATCGATATCTTTTGCTAAGCCAGCTATTGTTATTCCTACCTCTTGATCTACTTTTTTGGTGGATATCCATCCGCTAAGAATACTATGTAATGATTTATTTGCCATGATTCTGATTGTTAGTTTTATATCCTCTCTTTTCCACCCATGTATGGTCTGAGAACTTCTGGAATGGTGATCGTCATATCTTCATTCTGATAGTTTTCCATGATTGCGATGAGACATCGAGAAAATGCTATCACTGTCCCGTTGAGTGTGTGAACATAATCGAGATCTCAGTTTTCCTTGCGATAGCGGATACCGAGGCGGCGAGATTGGAATGATCCTACATTGGAACAACTCGTCACTTCACGATATTGCTGTTGGGCTGGCATCCATGCTTCGAGATCATATTTTTTCATTGCAGGATTTCCGAGATCTCCACTACACACATTGAGTTTGTTATATGGAATTCCGAGAGATTGCCATACAGATTCTTCAAGTGCGACCATGTCATCGTGTACCTTCTGAGAATCTTCTGGCTTACAGAAGCAGACCATCTCGATCTTGTCGAATTGATGACCGCGAAGGATCCCTTTCATATCCTTACCATATGTCCCTGCCTCTCGACGGAAACAGGCACTATATCCGACATATTTGACAGCATTTTCCATATCCATGATCTCTCCTCCATGATAGCTCGTGAGTGGAACTTCGGAGGTTCCGATGAGAAATAGATCATCTTCTCCAGGATTGACAGAGTATATCTGAGAACGATCCGCAGGGAAAAATCCTGTCCCGTACAGAGCAGGTTCTCGCACAAGATATGGAGGTATCATCGGCACAAATCCCTTGCCTACCATCTCATTCATCACATAGTTCATGATCGCGAATTGGAGAAGTACAAGATCTCCCTTGAGATACCAGAATCTCGCACCAGAGACTTCGGCTCCTTTCTCTATATCGATCCATCCACGAGCCTCACCGATCTCATGATGAGCCCGAATTGGAAAATCAAAAACGCGAGGCGTACCCACCCTAGTCTCGATCACATTACCACTCTCATCTGGACCAATGGCTGCTGTCGGATCGAGGAAGTTCGGAAGCGATGCGAGCATGAGTTTGTACTCATTTTCGGTCTCGTTATAAGTGACTTCAAGGGTTTGGATTTTTTCTTTGATATCTCGTGCTTCAATAATTATATGTGACTCCGGCTTGCCACTTCCCATCTGAGACGAGATATCATTGCGACGCATACGCAAGAGATCGAGTTCTTGTTGGAGCTCGACTCGTTCTACATCACGAGCAATGATCGCATCGAGATCGATTTTGAGATTACGCTTGGCTATACTATCACGCACGAGTTGTGGATTACTTCGGAGAATTTTGATATCGATCATAGGAGGATAAGTATAATAGTATTGGTATGACAAGAATGAATTATAGAGAAAATATGAGAAAATTCAATATTTTAAGAATTATATTTTGACTTATTTTTTCATATCAATTATACTGGGATCTCAGTGACACTGAAATTCTCTTACTTTTTATCTATTCTTTTATGTGACTTCTCGATTTTGTTACTGGAAATACTTCCTCTGCTGGATTTATCAAAAACCAGATGCGTTCAGTCATCCAGTGGGATAATCCTTCTCCAGATGCCCTAGCCTACAAGTATACTGACCGTGGTGATGAGATCAAAAATGCTTCAAAACTCATCGTCAATCCTGGACAAGGTGTCGTGATCGTCTATCAAGGAAAGGTTCAAGATATCCAGACGGAACCAGGAACCTACGATATGAAGACGGATAATATTCCATTTATCACCACGATCTCCAAGATTATGCAAGCATTTGAGAGTGAAAATAAGGTTGGAATTTATTTTTTCAAAACGACGATCATCACTGATCAGAAATGGGGAACCAAATCTCCTATCAAATATATCGACCCAACGTACAAGTTTCCTGTTGGGATGCGTGCATTTGGGAATTTTTCTTTTCGAATTGCTGATTTTGGCAATCTCTTCACGAACTATATCGGAACACAAGATAGCGTCACGATCGAGTCGATCCGATCGGTGGTCAGTGATCGGATCATCGCACCGATGACGGATGCTTTTGCAACCGCAGGGATCGGGTACAATGAGATCGATGCCAATCGTCTCGAGCTCTCCACCCTTGTCCAGACTGCAGCCAAGGATGACTTTGCTCCGTTCTGACTCGAGCTCTCAGATTTTCGTATCGAAAATACTGACTTTGATGACGATACCCAGGGTCGCATCAAGACGATCGCAGATACACAGGCTCAAGTAGTAGCATCAGCGTCAGCGGGTCTCTCCTATGCTGATATGCAAAAGCTCGGAGCACTTCGCGATGCCGCAAAAAATGAATGAGGAGCCGCAGGGATGTTCATGGGGATGGGTGCTGGACAATCTCTCGGTGGGCTTATGAATACTCCTACCGTCGAAACTCCAGAATCTCGCCTCGCAAAAGCAAAATCCCTCCTCGATAGTGGACTGATCTCTCAGGAAGAATTCGATAATAAAAAAACAGAGATACTCTCATCTATCTAATCCAACTCTCTATGCAAAACACATATAAAAACATACTTATTTCGATTCTCGTTGGGATTTTCTTGATCCCAACACTTGTCCTTGCACGAGCAGGCTGAGGTGGTGGATGAGGCTGAGGCTGAGGTGGATGAGGCTGAGGTGGATGAAGTTATCATTCATCGACCCCATCTATTCCTTGCTCGGTGCAATATGCTGGGAATCAGGCTATAATAGATAGCTGTAACTCCAGGCATACTAAATTTAATAGTATCTTAATCATTGTTTTATTTCTATTTATTATTCTACCTTTCTTAAAAAGTTCACGAAAAAATAAACAATCAAGAAAAGTATCTAGCGATGAGCTGATAGCAGAAGATGTTAACGAAAAAATACAGTATGTTCATTCGAAAGATCCGAATTGGACAGAACAGAGGTTCAGAGAACTCGTCAATGTTGGATTTTTCAAGATCCAGAACGCTTGGTGTGCCTGAGATATGAGTTCAGCAAGAGCTTTTATTTCCGATGGGATTATGCGAAGATTTACTCTCCAGCTTGAGCCATACAAAGCAAAAAATCAACATAATGTACTCGAACGACTTTCTCTGGATCGTGTAGATATACTCGATATAACCACTGATGAAAAATACATCTATATGAAGATGCTTATCAATGCTTCCTGTGTCGATACTGTGGTCGATGCGGATGATGGATCCGTATCCGAAGTCCACAATGATGGCGAACTCGAACACTGGAAAGAGATATGGATATGGATGCGTTCCAATACTGTGCTTACCAAAGACATTGAATCAGGAGTTTTCGCAGATAAGTGTCCCAACTGTGGGGCAGTACTCAAGATCAATGCTATCGGAAAGTGTGACTATTGTGGTACCGAAGTGACAAAATGAGAATTTGACTGGGTACTCTCCGAGATTATTCAGGTAGACGCATAGGAGAAACTCTATTTTAAAAAGAATCCACCAAATAGGTGGATTCTTTATGCATTCTCTTTTATATATCGAGCATAATTGTTGAGACAAGAAGGAGCATCATACTCTCTACAGATATCTTTCGGATCTTTCGGATCTTCTCCATCGAGAATCGTATTGAACATAGTATCATAACAAGTATCTTTCCGTGGTGTTTCTGTGATTTTTTCGCAATAGGCAATGAGTGGCTTATATTCAAATCGATACATATAGCTTCAGACAACTCCACGAGTACAGGCTTTTCGATCATCGAGTGTCTGCGGACTCTTACAACGCTTCTCGATATCTATCGGAGCATCATCCGCGAATACGGTATTATTCACAAAAAATCAGATTCATTCAAAACAATCCGCACGTCATAGCATCGGAAATGTTTCACAAACCTGATTCGCCATATGATCTCGCACCTGGGAATCATGCAGATTTTTGAGCTTAAATAGTTGACCCTGTACCAATGGGAGATAATGAAAACATGCATGAAGTTGGTCATCACGTACAAAAGAACAGGGAGAGCTCAGATCATCTACGAGTATATGTGGTGCTTGTGGGACTGAAAAGATTCATTCGGATTCGCCGCCAACTCCCTGCATGAATACTCAATTATAACAAGATTCTCTGAATTCCCCAGTAGATATCTTTTCGCAACTTTGAAGAGCGCCGGTATAGGATTGAGTAGATATATACAGAATATGTCCAACTCCATGACACATAGGATTTCCGTGGTCACAGTACTTTTTTCCCATTTTCTCGATGGTTTGTTGACTAGCATGTTCTATATCTTCAGATGAATAGGTTTCACCGAGATCCTTCTGTATAGCGCCTCCGATGACTCCGTGGATACATCCAGCTCCGCAAGTATTTGTACATTTTGCAAGGGCACTTTCTATGCCAGATGATCGATCAAATGTTTTTGCTCCAATATTATGAGCAATCGCATGGCAACTATTGCGAAGGACTTCTGGAGTACGAGAGTCCGTCAGGAAATCCATAAAATTCTTGGTCGAAGTAGTATCTAACACGATTCCTACTATTTTTTTGATACAATCCCAATCTATCACTGTACCAGTAGCAGTAGCATTATAACAATACGCCAATGAACTAGGAGATCCTAGAGGATACGTAGGAGTGTGGGATCATTTCCATAAGAAAAATCCTCAAAATATGAGAATCAGAAGTAAAAAGATATTCAAAAATTGTCCCAATAACTTCTTTGGCGTATAAAATTTATTTGGCAAAATAATAGGTTGATTCATGAGGACAAGTCTAGTGAATACTCAGAAAAGTCAATTCCTGAAGATATTTCTGATGGATACCTTTATGAAAAATCTACATTCTTCAATTCTTTCGAGAAATTTTGTGTTTTTTGAGATTATCTGGTACACTAAGGCTATGAATTTTCCATTCTTCCGTAAACATCCCACACTCCTTGAGATCTGGATGAAGCGCCTCGAGGCGTTCTTCGTCGGAGCCGCTATCATATTATTTTGGCGAGGTATATGGAATCTCGCAGATCACTATCTCTTCCCAGGAAGTGGGAATCTCTCAGCATTCGCATCCCTCGCGATATGACTCGGTATCCTCATACTTTCGAAGAATTTTGTGAATCAGTTTCTCGATGAAGCCATCGAAGAGGCTGATGACTACATCTAATTCGCTAATAAAAATATACTCTCTCGTTGCCAAGGAGAGAGTATTTTTATTGTTTTTTGCTCACTTTTTCATATAGTATTTGCATATTCTGGAGTATAGCCTCCGTTAATTCTTTTTGCAAATATATGTCTCTCTATACAAAATACAGACCAAAAGACTGGGACTCACTCATCGGACAAGATGCTATCTCGATGATACTGCGTACCTCTCTGATCCAGAACTGAGTTGGTCACGCCTATATCCTCACTGGCTCTCGTGGTACTGGCAAAACCAGTACGGCTCGTATACTGGCCAAATGAGTCAATTGTCTCGACCTACAAAATGGCAATCCTTGTCACAAGTGTACTCATTGTATTGCTTTCGATGATGGTAATATGCTCGACTGTATTGAGATCGATGGGGCATCGAATAACGGAGTAGAAAATGTGAGAGACCTTATAGAAAAAGCTAGATTCGAGCCGAATCAAGGAAAATATAAGATATATATTATTGATGAAGTACATATGCTCTCAACTGGAGCATTTAATGCCCTCCTCAAAACCCTCGAAGAGCCACCGAAACATGTAAAATTCATCCTTGCGACAACCGAGATCGATAAGGTACCTGAAACCATCCGTTCTCGCTCACTCAGATTCGATTTCAAAAAGATCAGTGAAACAGATATCGTCAAACGACTCCAATATGTATGTAGTGAAGAGCAAATACAGGCTGATATCGAGGCATTACAGATCATCGCAAAAGCAGCTCGAGGGGGACTACGGGATGCCCTGACTCTCACTGAGCAAAATACAGTCAATAATGTGATCAGTACTGAGTATGTGAGATCAACTCTTTCATTGATCGAAGATACCCTCATCGATGAGATCATCCAGACAATCATGGATAAAAACAAGATAAAGATGATGACCATAGTTGATACCCTCGGCACTCGTCATGCAGAAGTGCGTGGAATCTTTGATCAGATTCTATATCGCCTCAGAGACTATATGATACTCACTTTCCAGTGAAAAAATGAAACTAATACTACTAGTTTTACCGAATATAGTGATATATTTGCAATATTCGAGTCTGCATATGGCCGTATCAAATCTATTCCTGATGGCTGGCTCCTCATCGAAATCACACTTCTGAGGGCTGTAGCAAGAGAAGAGAAAAATGTAAGTCTTTGAGCTTCTGGACTTTCCGCCTCAGAATTTTGAGGATCTATCAGGGAAGATTTCCGTCAAAAATCTCAAACTGTTTGAGCAACAGGGAGTTTTTGAGATTTAGGAAATCAATCTGCATATAAATCCCAAAATGAATCAGAGGAAATAAAGACTTTTGGTACTTTTGGTCATAAAAGTACAGAAAAAGAAATCGAAACATTAGAACAGATTCCTACGGGATGACAAAACAAAAAAGAAACGGAGAAAAAAAACAAAAAAGAAGATCCTGAAATAAATTCAGGATGACAAAATAAAAAGGAAACAACGAAAGAAGAAAAAGCAGAACACTCCAATTCATCTTTTTCGTACATTCGTTTTCTCGAAGAAATCAAAAAAAGTAAAGCCACTCTCGTACTCGATCTCAAAACAGCTCGGTTCGAACTCAAGGATACTCATATGACTCTCATATTTTCGAAAGAATGGCACTATAATAGGGTAAATACTCCTGCTATGAGAAATATCATATCTGAGTCACTCTGAAATGTCTATTCAGGAATCTGGACTATCATCTGTCAACTCGAGTGAGCTACAGGAAATGATATAGCCAATTGAGTATTCTAGTTTTTCTCTATTGATTTGGGCATCTTACCCCAATTCCACCCTTCATACAATCTGCATACATTTTAGGAATTCGTTTTTCAACTGCTTCTGATGTCGACAGGAGTCCTAGATGCAGATCTATCAAATTGAGCATAATAAACGATTTGATATCAATAGCGGGCGTCCTCTGTGATCGGATTATACTATCCATCCTGACGATAGATTGCTTGAGTTGTTCTTCTGTTGAGAGGGTATTGACTTGATATACTCTTTCATTAGTTGTTCTCGATGCTTGGACTCTACGACGCCATGGGAGGAGAAGATTCTCGATTCCCAGAATCGGATTGGTGAGACAGGACATGCGAGCCGATATAGCCGACTCAGCACTGTCGTCTCATTGGGTTTTTGCCTTGAAACAATCGAAATTACCTAACATAGCAGCAGTCATACGGGACGAATAGCCTTGACGAGAGAGCTCAGCTTGGAGGAGTTTGCGCTGGATATCAGTATATTCTGCTATGGTCATTTTTCCTCCACCTCATTGGAAGAGAGCAATTCCTTTTCGCCAATCTGCTAATGTTGACTCACTCTTTTTTCCCATATCTTGAATCGCTTTGAGAATTTTTGTAATTGGCTCTTGTGTACCATTTTGATCCTTGCAAGCCTCTGTAGCTGGTGGTATATATCCGAGATTGATGGCATTTGCTATTATGATATTTTTGTCTGAGAGTCCCATAAAATTAGAAGACGGGGTACCGAGGGCTGCTTGCTTATATATATTCTCAAGAGTCTGATTCTGTTCGAGTAGGTCTATGAGTCCTGATCTCACGGATCCATCGAGAGCACACTGACTTGCTACATTCGAAATTGCATTCGTTACTCTTTTTTCTATATTATAAAATATCATACCATCACGGAGAACAGGAATTCTTGATTCACCATTTATAGCAATTTTGATATTATAGAGAAAATCGAGAAACATATTCGGAAACATGGGAATCTCCACGAATGCCATATCAATAGTCTCTATAGTTTTTTCTACACTAACCGATGATCCACCTGGACTGATTCCACAATTTCATGATTTGCTTCATTCCGTGATAAGAGCCGTGATACGACTATCCACATCACGACTATATTGTGAGAGTTGTGGAATCGGACCACTTTCGATCTTACAGCTTCATAGAGCATAGATAGGAGTTAGAAATAGTGGAAAAAAAACCAAGAGAAGCGATGTGAAAAATATTTTTTGATTCATAATTACTTGATAGGAAGTGTATCGAGTTTACGATCTGTTTCGAGAATCTGGAGTATGATACTCATCATAGAACTCGTGAATGCCTGAAACTCACTCAGGTCATTGGAAAGCCCTTTATATCCTTCTATTTTTCAGGTTTGCATCCGGATCCAATAGCATCCCGAGAGATTATCCATTTCCTTGGGACCAAGTGATAGAGTTTTATTTGGGACATTACTCGTATCTCTGAGAGCTACGTATCCAGCCCCGATAAATCCATTCCCGAGAAATTCATCACCTGGAAGGCCTGCCTCATTCATGGCACATTTGAATGCCGCATCGAATACTGCATCTTTGGTAAATGGTGTATCTTCTGTTTTGAGGATTTTTTTGGGCTGTGGCGCATCATGCATATATACTCGAAGTCATGCAATTTTATCTCTGAATCTTATATTGAGAAATGGGAGTTGATATGAGTTATTGGTCATTTTCTGGGCGGTGAGATCTGACCAAGAAATAGGATCCATCATGTTCGAATGTTGCTCGAGGAGAGACTCGATAGAGATATTATTAAATCCTCCTAGTAAATTCTGACTCCCTCAAATGAGATTAACTGTAATACAAAATGTTCCCGTACAGGATGGTTTATGAAAGAAGTCATTTTTCTGGGATAATCCGAATGCACTCGAGGATGTTGATCATGAGACAGTTACTGGTATAGCCCCCTTAGGTATATATACAAGACCACCTTCTGATCCTCATCATGCAAAACTCGAATCAAGCTCATCAAAAAATCCATCACCGAATAAGGTATTGTTCGACTCTGATGAACCACTTCCATTCGCGGGACATATTCCTGCCCATGGAAGTGGTAACAGTGAAGACGAAGCACCTGATTTTTTTCATCACGAAGAAGCTGTAAAGCTATTCGATGCTAAAGTATTCGTCTTGGCGGATGAAAGAGGAGCAGGAAAAAGTGGAGCAATAGATGTTCCGACCAGCATCTTACTAATTGCTTGGGCACTCGCATTTTTAGTTCCTATATAGTCGTACTTTTCTTTGAATATTATGGTATTGATTCGAGCAATATCTGAGATAATATCATAATCTGAATTAGAGTTATCTCCGTCCATATAGAGCCCTACATTTCCAACAATTTCGAGAGCATCTTGATCTTCATGAGCCGCTCTCTGGAGAGTTTTGTAGGAATCGACGAGACATTGAGAGAGTGAAGCAAGACCAGACGTTGTCATCCTGATCTTCTTGAATGATGCGAGTATATTTAATCGTGAGTAGTTACCAACGCTGAGTTCGTCGAGTAGTCTCTGATCTATCCTCTCGCCACTCATCCAAGTGGCACCACAGCCAAGTGATCCATAGACTCATTTTTCTCTCAGTCGTAGTCTCGTGATCCCTTGAGCGAGTGCATCCCCGGCATCATCGATTCGAGAATAGAAATCGAGACCAAGGTTGGAACCGATGACGCCTGGCTCTTCTGCATATGATGAAAATGGCAACAGGATGAGCAAAAGAGTCCCGAGTATGAGACTCGTTTTCAACATAAAGTTATTGTATCAAATACTGCCAAAAAATGCAAAAAGAATTGCAAAAATATCTCATTTTTCTATACTATTTCTATAGTCCTCAATCCTAAACCTTACCAATTATGAAGCTCTTATTTTCTCTCAGTATTTCCCTACTACTGCTCGCATCTTGTACATCCCCAACAAATAGTCCAACCCCTACAGACGTAGTCTCTACTGGAACTGGAGTCCGAACCGTTGCAACTCCTACCTATGGATCAGGGAAAACTCAAGTAGAGATATTCGCTGACTTCCAGTGTCCTGCATGTATCGCCTTCAATGAGAGTATTCAGCCTATATTCGAAGAATATGCCGCGAGCGGACGACTCACTATTACCTATCGCCAATTCCCCCTTACTATGCATAAGAATGCAAAATGAGACGCAATTGCTGCCCTCTGTAGTGCTGAGCAAAATAAATATATGAACTATAAAAAGGGACTCTACGCAATGGAAAAAGAAAAAGCAGGTAAAACAGCCACTGACACTGATCGCGTAGCACTTGCGAAAGAAAAAGGTCTCGATGAAGCCAAGTTCTCACAGTGTCTCTCATCAAAAGCCTACTCGAGTCAAGTTGAATCAGATATAGCTCTCGGAGATAGCAAGTGAGTTTCTGGTACTCCGACTATCTATCTCGATGATATCAAAATTGATATGTCACTCTTTAGTGATATGGCTGGATTTAGATCATTTTTGGAAAGTCGTATGAAATAGTCTCGAAACAAAAATAATAATCCCTTACAAAAGTGGGGGATTTATTAAATTTCCTATTTTTTTCTGGGTTTTTGATTGGTTTTTCCAATTCTCAAAACTACCAATCACCGCAGAATTATAAAATATATATGATGCTACGGTTTTACTTTCCAGGCCATCTATACCTTCAGTATAGATAACTCCATCAATTCCAAATTCACACATCGTATCTTCCCATACACCAAACAATGTTGCCGATAGAGACGGTTGCTTAGATTCATTTTCTCATGTTTGAAGAAGTTCTCTAATATCTATATCTTCTCCTTTCAGGATTTTATTTTCCATAAAATTCAGATGATCCATATGCCTAGAATGTAGTTGACTCTGAGTCCAACGATGCTTTTCTGGCAATTTATATTCTCTAAATCTCTGAATATAACGCTGAGCAATATCAATAGGAAGCCATTTATTTTGTTTTCATCGAAAATCAAGCATTATAGCAGTTTTTGGTAGAAACTCTCAAATATGACCAGCATTCTTTGGTCATCGAATTGAAGCAAAATGCTGAGCAATTTCTTTAGAATCTGTACAATATAATCCAAATCCTAATGTTGACGAACCCTCACGATCATCTGTAAAGAAATCTCCATCTTGGGAATATTCAAATTTTTTCGCAGAGCCATGATAAAGTAAATACGGTGAATTAGAAAATTCTCCTTGTGTTAAATTTTCAGGAAATGTTACTCAAATTGATATTTTTGATGCAACTATAGTACCTAGATGTGATGCAGGTATCTCCATAT
Source organism: Candidatus Altimarinota bacterium (assembly GCA_043741945.1). Taxonomy (GTDB): domain Bacteria; phylum Patescibacteriota; class Gracilibacteria; order BD1-5; family UBA2023; genus JABFSX01. Next base: position 19,898 of record JAYTZT010000013.1, on the reverse strand, counting down.
AATTACTCTATCACTTTGAATAATTCATCCAGACTCGTCTTGCCTTGCATTGCCTTGAGAATACCATCTTCTCGCATGAGCATGAGATCTCAGGCTCTAGCAGCAGTGATAATCTCGTGTGGACTCGATCACCTCCGTATGAGAGTGCGGATATCTTCTGAGAAATTCATCACTTCGTAGATACCAATACGACCCTTGTAGCCTGTCATTCCACATTCCATACATCCAGTTGATTTATGGAGCTTGAATCCATCTTTTTTAGAGGCAAGTGCTTCAATACCGAGATCTTTGAGCATATATTTGATAATGTCGATCTGACTCGAATCCGCTTCATATGAGCTGATACAGTGAGGACAGAGACGTCGAACAAGTCGCTGAGCAATGATGACATCGAGACCTGAAGCGAGTATATAATTCGGAACTCCCATATTCATAAGTCGTTCGATAGTCTCACCTGCGCTCTTGGTATGGAGTGTCGAGAGGACGAGATGCCCCGTCATCGCAGCTTGCATAGCGATTGTGGCGGATTCGAGATCACGTATTTCACCAATCATGATGATATCTGGATCTTGTCGCATGAGGGCCCTGAGTCCTGTAGAATAGCTATAATTTTTTTTATCATCGACCTCACTCTGGACGATCCCTGCGAGTTCATATTCGATTGGATCTTCGAGCGTAATAATTTTCCGGGCCTCGGTATTGAGACTTGTGAGCATAGAGTAGAGAGTTGTTGTCTTACCACTTCCCGTCGGTCAGGTTACGAGAATAGTTCCATTTTTCTTTTTGAGACTCCGATCGATCTGTCTCTTGGAGGTCCACATGAATCCCAGATCATTCACAGATGGAATAGCCTTGGTGGAGTCGAGAATTCGACAAACAACATTCTCCCCATAACGAACTGGTAATGTAGAAACTCGGACGTCAATCCGCTCATCATCTGTTATGATACGATATTTGCCATCTTGTGGGATATCTGTGAGATTGAGCTTGAGATCTGATTTGTATTTGAGTCGTTCTAGCAGCAACTTGTACTCAACTCTGGACAAAGTTGCTATAGTGATCAATTCTCCATCAATACGCAACCGAATATGTACATCGACCTCACCTACATCATAGTGGATATCTGATGAACCGAATCCGAGAGCTCACTCTGTGATGAGTTTGAGCGTACTCTCACTATCTTGTCGTGAGAGTGCCGTATGGATCTCCTGAGCAAGACCCTCGAATCTCATATGTCCATCGGTTTTCCCTAGTTTCTCCTTAGCCGCTATGATCGCATCCTGAAATTGGTCTTCATCGGCTATAGTAGACACTGCCACTTCTGGCACTACTGATATGATAGGTTTGTCTTTCATTGTGTCAGTATATGCTATCTCAGAGATTTTTGCAAATTCCAGAACAAAAAGAAATCCGCTAATTGGCGGATTTAAATGGTTTTGAAAACTAAAGAGTTCTCATCTCTCGCATTGCACGAGAGATCTATTGGCGGTTATATGTAGTGGTATTTAGCGGACATCAACGACATTATAACCACCAGAATTATAGGTTACCGTCGTAGAACCTGATAATGGGATCTTATATTTTTGGATGATTCCTTTAGCAGAAGCACTTATGCCATTGATATTCCATACGAAGTTTTCGTTAATCACATTGATGCCATCGATCATACCTTGGGCATTTTTCGACCAGGAAAGAAAGATAGCAACATGACCATATGGTGGAATTTGTGGGTACTTCGCTAGTCCCTGGAAATGAGCAATCATAGTACCGAGTTGCAGTGCTGCAACATATGCACTGACTGAATATCCATTACCACTCCAAACCAGATAGCTCATGAGTGAGTTACCTTTGTACCAAGTGGGTGTACCACCCACGCCAGTCATAGACTTCGCAAAAGCTACACACTCACCTGATGGGATGCCATTCTCCGAAAGACGCTCATAAGTACCACCATTCCAAGGGAATGAAGTGAGGTTTTTGTTACTCATGTTCAATCCACCAGTATTTTGTACATAGTTGATATTATAGAGGATGACTCCCGTAGCTGCACTGTATTTCAGTGACTTCACTATACCGAGACTCGGGTTGGTACTAATCATGTATTCGGAATCAGGTATGGCATATGGACCATCCCAGATACGAATACGATTGGCGGGTGCGACAGCCGTAGCTGCCAGAGTTGTTGCAGAGACTGCAACGAGGAAGAGAGAGACGATTAACTTAATGTATTTCATGATAACACTCCAAAAAAATGAAAAGTAAGGACAAGAAGAAAGAAGTATATAAAAATCAGTACCAAGTCATGATGACCTCCTTATAAAAATTAATAAAAATGAAATGGTGTAAGAGAATTTTCTAAAAACAGTACACCCGTATAGGCTCAATTTTGGAACTCCAAAGGAGCCATATATAATATAGTAGCAATAACAAGATGTCGAGTTATTTCCTTTCCATATCGATCTACACAATCCCCATAGGAATTCTGAGGTTTTCCTTGACCATCGAACATTGCTTGCATAAGAAAATTCGATACCCCAACTGTCAGTCCAGTATTGAGATATTTCCATCCTGTATTGGGCTCTATAGATATAAATTTATTCAAGTCAAGAAATCCAGGTGAAAAAGCAAGATCAAAATAAAGTGTTGGCCAGGAGGTATCTTGAGCATTAATGATTTTTGCATCACTAACATAGTATCCTTGTTCTACAGCTCGAAAGTTTTTCTCACACTCTGTAGCCAGCTTACTCCAATTTGGATCAGAGATCGCAGCAAGGAGATGCTTTTCTATCTCAGAAGTAACATGCCTCAGCATCTCATTTTCAGGATTACAAAACCCATTCATTAAAGACATTGTGGCTGTCGTGAGCGATTCATTTGTGCTTGTTAAAACACATTTTTTGCTCATCTCTTTAATTTGCTCAAAATTCATCGCTACCCCCTCTGGATTCCCCTTTCCAAATTCATAGTAGAGAGTTCTCCCATCCTTGAGCATGACGAATCGACTTTTCCACTCTGTATCTGGTTTCTGAAATACTGATTTCGCCTCTTCTGTGAGTGGTTTCCCAGTTCCAAAAGGAGATGCTGCCCAAGCAGGTCCTGAGTGAGCAACTGTTTCGAGTCGTATACCCTTATCTTTTACTATACCTGATTGGGATAGAGAGCTAATAGTTCGAGGACTAAGTTTTACTCCATCTGATTGGGATGATGTATTACTTTGTACTGCAAAGTATCCGAGAATAACAAATGCTATTACTGCAGATATGCCGATGATGTGTTTTTGTTTGAGTTGCATAAAAGATCCTTTTATAAAAAATGATGAACTATTGATGGGTATATGTATGTATATTTGCTATACTTCGTATTGTATGAGAATATCTGAGATATTCCATATTTTTGTGAAGTATACTTTCGAAAGTGATCTCGCTATAGTGATATATAAATACTTGTCAATTCTATATTAATAGATCTTTAATTATAATCACTTTAAATATCCGTTTTCTTGCTTTTTTTGATTTTCGGGTACAATTCTCATATATAACCTCATTGAAGTATGCTCCGCAAACTCATCCCCCTCGTATTCTCAAGTACCTTTTTCGAAAAACTCCTTGCATTTGGACTTCTATTTCTTGTCTTCTATGTTCTCTCAGATTTTCTGGTGCTTTTTTTTATCACCTTTCTCTTTGCTTATCTCTTCCTGAAGGTAGGATCATGGCTCACGGGTATCATCCATACTTGGTGACTCCATACCAAACGCAACAAGGCAGCTGAGCTGGCACTCCGATATAATAATACAAATATCGTGGTGACGATACTCTACATTCTTTTTATCGCTATTGTGGTATTTCTTTTTGCAAATATCATTCCTCAGATTATTCGTGAAATGGGACAATTCATCAGGGGTGCACCACAGATAGCAGCGCAACTCCAGGGTATCGCAGATAATATAGAGCAATCACTCTCCATCAATCTGGGTCTCAAGCAGATCGTAGCAGATATTGTCAACACGAGAACGCTGGAATCCATCGGACAAACAACTCTGGGATACTTACGGAACGCTGGAATCATACTTACCAAGTTCCTAGTCGGACTGATACTTTCCTATATATTTGTTATAGAGAGGAATCCTATAATGCGATTTCTTTCTCAGATGAAGAGTGGGAATTTTGCATTTTTCTATGAAGAATATGCGATTATTGCTCGCAAGATCGGACACGGATTTGGAGCAATACTCAAGGCCCAATCTCTGATTGCCCTCGTCAATGCTATTCTCACCTCTCTAGGACTCCTCGTGATTAGCTTTGTACATGGTGGACATATATTTCCATTTATTTTCACTCTCTCGCTTATAGTTTTGGTATTTTGATTTATTCCTGTTTTTGGAACATTTATTTCGGGTATACCTATTCTTATCATTGCCTATGGGTATGGTGGGCCACTGTCTCTCATGCTCGCTGTTGCCATGATTGCGATCGTGCATGCTATCGAAGCATACTATCTCAATCCTCGGATTGTCTCATCATATGTCCATATTCCTGTGTTTATCATATTCATTATTCTACTTATTTCTGAGCATTTTCTCGGTCTCGTTGGACTGCTTATTGGGGTTCCACTTTTTGTTATTACTCTAGAATTCCTCGAAGACATAGATACGCATATATCACATATCAAAACTAAACTCAATGCAGGAAACATATAGAAGCAAAATTGACAGATTCAAGCAGGAAACTACGGCATTGCCCAAAGTCATCGTTGTCTGCGGTCCCACTGCATGTGGTAAAACAGCTCTATCACTAGAAATAGCCGAATATATCCAAACTGAGATCATCTCAACGGATTCTCGTCAGATATACCGATATATGGATATCGGAACTGGCAAGATATGAATCCAGGAAATGCGATGAATACAACATCATATGATCGATCTGATAACTCCGATAGAAATATTTTCCGTAGTCGATTTTGTGCATATGGCACTTCCAATAATCGAACGGATTCAGAGTGAATGAAAAGTTCCCATTCTCTGTGGATGAACGGGTCTCTATATCGATGGGCTCCTCTATGCTATGGCATATCCCGATACGCCTCCAGATTGGGAATATCGAGCAGAACTAGAAAAAATCAGATTATCAAAATGAAATCAAAAACTCTGGTGAATGCTCGAAAAAGTAGATCCAGAATATGCCCAGATGCTCGATCCCGATAACTATCGCTATATTATGAGATGACTCGAAGTAATAGAGCAGACAGGCGAATCCAAGTTACTATCAAAGTGAAAAAAAACCCTGAGATTCTCTCCTCTATTTCTCACACCATATGATGATATGTATCGCTCCACCCTCTATAGCAATATCGACAAACGAGTAAAGGAAATGTTCGAAAATTGACTAATACAAGAAGTAGAATATAATATGAATAGATTTGGTCCCCACTGTCCTGGACTCAATACCATTGGATATCGAGAAATCGTAGAAGCTCTTGAGTGAAAGATGTCACTTGAGAATGCGAAATTATTGATCCAACAGCGATCTCGTAACTATGCTAAAAGGCAAATAACCTGGAATAAGAGATATGAATAATATTATTAATCACGATAAATCACCCTATGTCCAAGATGTATCCCTAGAGCTCTTGTGGGATGCTGTAGAGTTATTGATTATAACCAATAACTCTAATATTGTATTGGACCTTGAACAAAAGAAGGAATTACTCGAAGCAGAGAATGTGGTACAAGCTTTTATTTCTCAAATAAATCTTCGAGCAAATCTCATTACTGGGAATTATGAAGCTGGACTCAAGATGGTAGCTCCGATATTTTTTGACTCTGAATCTACCCTCAAGGAAGTCCATTATCAGTCTATGATAATAGCTCTGCTCGCTCGTCTGAAGAAACAAAATAAAATACAGTGGAATATGTCCTATTCTAATATAGAGAGTCAAAGATTAAATAATCTGGTCGATCAATATATTTCAGGCAATTTGTCTTCTCTAAGTTCCGTAATATCGATTATAATATCTCAAAGAGTTATTTTTCAGATTTAAAATATATTGAATTATGGAGAGCGCTGCATTTCATAAAAATCCGATTTTTTTCAAAAATCCCCGTACTACATTAAATAGTTTTTTAATAATTCCTTCGTATATATTGTAATTCTCCAGTATTAGCAATAGAGAAAATATCTGAAGGTAGATGATCACATATGCCTCCATCATATGCTTGAATTCAAGGGAAATATGCCTGTGTTTGACTCAGTGTAGTTGATTCTGAGGAACCTGAGAGATTAGCAGAAGTGAGAAATAATGGATATTTTATCCTATTGCGAATATATGCAGGAATACAATTTGAAGCAACACGGAAGGAAATAGAGGTATATTGCTCCTGATCGAGATATTCTGGAAGGATGAGAGTATCTTTTCTATTCAAAATAATGCTCCATGGATATATATACTCTTTGAGAGTCTTGATATGAGCATCTGTGATGTCCGAATATTGCCTTAACATATCCCAATCTTCCACTAGAAAAGCTAATTTCTTATCAAAATCTCGACCCTTAAGTCGATATAGGCCATAATAATCCTCTGGGGAAGAGATATCTCCCGCAAGTCAGTAACATGTATCTGTAGGAAGGATAATAATCATATTAGAAAAAAATGAGTCAAACTATGAGTGAGATAATAGTAAACCAGAACCAATATCCTCTTGGTGTTATATGAGATAAATAGTTAGCACCCATATGAGATACAATCAGATTGAATATCGATGTCCAGAGGAGATGTGTGAGATCGAGATTCATTAATAGTGGAATTATAATATCTGGCTCCTCAATCCGTCGACATCGCCAGCTCCAAGGAGCAAAATGATGGAGCTATTGGGATTTTTTGCGTCATATTCTCGGATTATTTTGGCAGTATTGTCGAGTCAATGACCATCCACTACATTTGGTTGATTCAATGCAATTTGAGCAATGAGCCTCTCTATTGTCATCCATTCGACATCTTCTTTTTTATCTCGTGAGAAGTAGATATTCGGAATGATGACTTCATCAGCATCTCAAAAGGATGTTACAAATTCAGAAAGGAGTTCTCGAGTTCGGGAATACTGATGTGGTTGAAATACTACATAGAGTTTTCGATCAGGATATTTGTCGTGGATAGCCGCAAGTGTGGGACGGATCTCATTCGGATGATGACCATAATCCGACATCACCATATTACCATTCTCTGTTGTCCCAACGATCTCAGAACGCCTCCATGATCCAGTATAGGATTCGAGTTTTGGAACTATGATATTATCAGGCATACCGAGAAGTCGTCCTACGGCATATGCTAGAAACGCATCTTGGAGAAGATGTTCTCCTGGTACTTGGAGTGTCATATTTGGAATGGGCATATTTTTCTCCACTGTATAGTTCTCGACAATCCCCTCTTTTGTTTCCTCAACTCGTGGAAAATATGTTATTTTTCTCTTACCAACGATTATTTTTTTCTCGAGTGGTATATTGAGCTTGTGCGAATTCTTATCATCTGCAGATATGAGGACGAATCCTGATGTCTGATCTACGATCGCCTGGAACGCTGAGAGATAGTCTGCGAGATCATGGTAGTAGTCGAGGTGATCGAGATCGATGTTGGTGATGACGGTGATATATGGATGATACTGGAGGAATGATCTCTTATATTCACACGCCTCGATGACGAAGTTATCTGTGAGTGGCTCGGTGTAGAAATTGGAATTACCCAATTGTGGTACCTGGGTCCCGATGATTGCCGTACAACCAGGAGCGGTAGGTGCATAAAAAGCCGTACCATCATCTGGGAGCTCTATGGTAGGATTCGTCGCATAATCGTTCGCGAGCATCAGCGTAGTCATAGCTGTCGTCGTCGACTTGCCATGAGAACCCGTGATCGCGATTCCCTGTTTTGAGTTAAAAATCCTACCCAGTGCCACTGGATACGAGAGATGTTCTATTGCGAGATCTCTAGCCTTGGCGAGTTCTGGGTTCGCATAAATCTGCTCCTCTGGTAAGAGATCAGGTTGAGTGATAATCGCTTCAGAATATATAACAAGATCAGTATCATCCCTGAGATTGGTAGCTACATGTCCTATCTGGATATCGAATCCCTCGGAGCGGAGCCGATCTAGAAATGGAAAATCCGCTCAATCAGATCCGGAGACACTATAGCCAAGTCGCTTGTAATAGCGAGCAAGAGCGGATACTCAGATTCCACCGATACCGATGACATGGAGATGATTCTTGATGCTGGACATAGGAGAGAGTATATGGAAAGAGGGGGTGAATGCAAGAATGAGTCTCACATATGAAAGTAATATTTAATCAAGTACTTCATAACATGAAAGTGATATGATTTTTGTAAAAAGTGCCATTGACAAAATAATATATTGTATAACATCAATATTATGAATACTTTCCAATATAATACATCCAATAGTATATCTAGGATAGAAGCATTCTGAATTGCAGCAAAAGCATATAGACTCGTATCGACAGCACCGAGACTCACGGATCCAAAAGCAGCAAGAGTCCAGATGTGAAAAATAGGACAGATATATATAGATTTTCTGAAGTCAAAATGAATTGATATCCAGATGAATGGATTTGATAATATAGATTGGTCGCAGATATGACTTGTACTCAGCAATCATCAAACATTCTGACTCGAGGCACTCCTCATACATAACTTTATCCCAGATGCTACTGTAGTATTGAAGGATGAACTCATAAATAAAAGAATCATCGGGTGATGACTATGAGAAGGTATGTTGACTACTGCACCCATAATATTTAACCGTGATGGAAGTAACGGAAGAGAAGTAATAAGGTCTCAAAAAAAGCCCATAGAATCTAATGGAAAAGTTGTCGTATTCCCAAAAGGTACTCGTCTCAAAGATCCAAAAGTTATACTCAATTCATGGCAACCAAGTCTCTATAGTGGAGTGTATAAGGCATGTATTGCAACTCATAAAAGGGTAGCTATTCTCACTACAGATAGCATGAGATGTCTTCCCTTCGGTATGGAGTAAGCGTTGACCCTACGATGACGTTGAAGCAAATGAACGATTACTTTTACCCTCGAGACATTGAATACAATGGCTACTATACAAGATTTTAACAAGGCTGCTATGGATATCATAAGTGGTCATCTTGAGAAATAAGTGGAATTAATAGATAAAATAAATATACACACATACTCCATAACAAACTTCCTATGACTACTGCTACACCATCATCGTCTGATGAAACTATTAGATCAGGAATTGTATTATCAGATGGAGGAGGAAATGGACTGGAGCATAAAACGATAATAGATGCAACAAGTCGTAATGCGAGTAATATGCTCTTTCCAAAACTATTTCGTGAAATGGAAGGTATACGATGGATTATGGAGAAGGATATCCCATGGGATAATTTCGATGCAAATAAACTCTCAGATGAACAAGCGATAACAATCAAGATGAATGCTATTACTGAATGGGCAGCACTCCCAGCAACAGAGATGTTCCTCCGTGATAATCGTCACGATAGCGATTTTTCTGCATTTATATCTATATGGTTCTATGAAGAACAAAAACATTCTCTGGTACTAATGGAGTATTTGAAAAGATTCCGTCCAGATCTTGTGCCTACTGAGGATGAGTTACACGCCATACGATTCGAGTTTGACGCAGCACCGCCACTTGAGACTCTTATGCTCCATTTTTGTGGAGAGATACGACTCAATCACTGGTACCGCAGAGCGGCCGAGTGGCACACGGAACCAGTGATACAGTCAATATACAAGAAGATCGCATGAGATGAGGCTCGACATGGTGGTGCATATCTTCGTTATATGAAAAAAGCATTAGAAAAAGATCCAATTAGAGCGACTCAGGCATTCACCAAACTCGGAGTACTGATGGCAGGAAGGTCTGGAAGCAAAATTCATCCAACAACTCTAGAGGTAAGTAAATCTCAACCTAAAAATACAATTCTATCCCGAGTTTCTGACCCAACCTGGCATGAAAAATGGCTCAATGAACAGATACAATTTGATGATAAATGGGAATGAAAAGTTTCATCAATGATTCTAAAGAATCTCTGAATCCTCTTTGATAAAACTTTTAAAAGTTCAAATGAATTAAATGTATTTCGTAAGACATTGCCTAAAGAATCTAAATAACTACTATAAACTCAATCATCTTAATATCCCATCTACCCACTCCTTCGCAGTCTCACCTTTCGCTGCTCTCTCGAAATGAAGCCTATACTTAGCGATCACGAGATCATTGTTCATAAAGTCCGCACCCAGACAAGTCCAGAGTCTATAGATTCGCTTGGAATCCAGTGTATGCCAGAAGTTGGAATAGAGATCTTGTTTTCACTCCAAAAAATCAAAAATATCAGAAATCCTATAGTCCTCATCAATTCGCATAGCTAGAGTATATGGAACCTCAGTGAACTCAGATGAAGCAAAAGTATATTCAAAAATAAATGATAGAGTATCATCAATTTTGAATTGAATTCGATATGTTCCATCCTTTTGCTGTATCAGAGCACTTCGCAAACTCGCTATTGGTGAAGCTGACCAATACGGGAGAAATTTATAATTGAGTATATCGCGAATTTTTGCTTTTGATACTATAAGTTCGTCTCCATTGACCTCTCGAGGGAGTAGCGATCATAGCGCATATATACGACTTTCCGATGAATCAGATATTTTTGGATCTAATTTAGAGCTTATTTGAATTTCACCAATTGAGCATTCCTTTCTTCCTTGTTCTATAGTTCCCTTTTCTACTCGGTATTGTCTCCCTGGAAGGAGGGCTTTTTGAGAAAAGTCATATCCATATCCTCGTGCAATATCGCTCTCCAGTGAGGCAATCTCATCGAGTGGGAAAATAGAAAGTTCAGAAAGTGAAACTGAGAGCGAGCTAGGATATTGGAGTCATTGCCCGATAAATCCTTTGACAAATCCTGGAAGCGTCATAATATTATCCATCTCTGAGTATTCTTCATATTCATACTTCTCATAAGTTGCCTTGATCTCTACTTTTCGATTTGCTATATATTCACTTCGGAATGATTTGCGTTTATTGCCCTCGAAATCATAAATACGCAATTGTCACTCGAGCTCATTACGACTGGCGAGATAGCAGCAGGTCTCATAGGGATTTTTGTCAAAAATACGCCAAAGCTCAGAAGCAATATCCTCGTCATATTCATCAGGTGTCGTATCGATCTCAGCAAACAAGAGCTCTCTACCAGATGATATACCGAGCATCATGACGCTATCTTCATTCGTGATATCAGATTGTGGGAACATATATCCCGTTATCTCTATCCCATTGAGAATATGAGTTTGGCGATTTGCGAGCCACACTATCTCTGTATTTGGGAGAAACTCTGCAAAAAGTGGACCCAAAAAACCAAGTGTAGTAGGAAGAATAAGGATTGGATTCGCATGCTTATATATATCTACGAGAGTATATGGATCGAGATGATCCATATGCGCATGAGATATATAGATCGCATCGATGGTGGAGATTTTATCAGGATCGAGTTTTACCTTGGTATTTCGTTCCATCAGGTCTCATATAGCGTAGTCCGAAAGCCAAGTATCGATGAGAATTCGTATATTTTTTCCTTCTGTATTTGCTATATCAAGGAGGAATTCAGTATGTCAGAGGGGTGTTATGATCATAGATATATAGGTAAATTCCCTCCCGAGTGTTCGAGAAGGAATCATGTATTATATTATTGGGATTGTTGTTCGGGTAGCATTTTCTGGATCTTATCGAAAAAACCCTCCTTCTGATTTGCTATTATTGTCTTCATCTGCTCCATAAGAATCGGTTGCAAATACTGTGTAACCTTGCCTGCAATATATCCTGGATGGGTCAGAGTAAAATATGCAACACCGATAATGAGACACCATTTGAATATACGATACCAAAAAGCTCGCTTTAAACGAGCCTGATTCGAACGGAGCATCATATAGATGGCATCGAGTTTTTCCTCGGATGTGAGGTTGGTATTCATGCTAATGAGTAATAAGAATTACTCTCCTGAAACTACAGGACCTGACACTGGAACCTGAGAATCTAGGAGAACAATGAGCCCTGTAGAGAGAATCGAGAGTATGAGAGCAACAACTGTAACGGTTATAATAGCTTTACGCATAAGAGAAAAGTGGTGGAATGTTATTTAGAAATAGTGGTTGAGCCAGTACGAGAGATGATACTATCCTCAGTACCTGTTTCAATAAATGCTGACTCTGGAGATGAAACTGCATCCATTTCTTTCAGGAGATTCTGAAATGGCTGAGAAGTCGCAGGTGCAGTTACTTTTTTATTTGATGGTGTAGACTTCCCTGAGATATCGAGATCAAAGTGGGCTGGGAATTCCTCTGAGATAACATCAAGTATCAGTGCAAATTTTTGCTTCGCAACTTGGAGAGCAAGAGTCGCATTCATCAGTATTTCCTCTTGAGATTTGACAACTATTGGACCTCGAATCATACCACCAGTACCTTCTGTGAGCTGAGCAGAAAGTGAGCCCATTGGAGAGGTACCGTTGATCTTTAGACTCGTGATTTGCTCATCCGAAGTTGTTCCAGACCATTCAAGAGTACCAACTACTGCTGAGAGTTTTCCGAAGAATTTGTCTCCATCGACGGTATGTCGGAGTGTTGCTGTCATGCCTTGGGCAGATACCTCGAGTGAGACCTCATGGAACTTACCTTGCACCTCTTCGATATATCCCGTGAGCTTTCCCATATCCGTACCTGATTGAGTCAATAATCAGTCAAAATTATAACGATTCTCTTTTTTACCATAACTAAAAAGCATAGTAGTATTTCGTTCTGGACTTGAGAGCCGAATCGATCATCAATTCTCATTCTGTATTACAGCGATATTACTCACTAGCTTTCCTGTTGCAAAAAGTGATCCCTCTAAGGTAGAAACATTTGAATTATTAGGGTCAAATCCTAATTTACCCGAAAATGAGACAGATTTAAGATTCTTTTCGAGATTTTTGATATTTTCATCCGTCATTCCAGTTCCTACGAGATCTATTGTCAATTGTTTCGAGAGAGCAAGGATATTGGCACGATCGAGCTCGACTGTCCAGAAATGAAGAGATCCACTCATACCCAGATCAGCTGTATCTCGAAATACAGGATAGTCAATGGCATACTTTTCTAGGTCTGTGAGTGATTTGGTTGCTAAATTTCTAGCAATATTATATCCCATGAGCTCCTCTGTAGTCATACCACTACTGGATTGGTCAACGAGAGATAGCCAAGTATTTTCGTATTTTTTGAGTACAGCTTTGATATTATCTGACATCATGCCAGCATCTATGAGATTCTTGTAGGAGAGATAATTATCAGCCCCATGAGAGATAATTCCTATCTCATCAGCACTGATTGATCCAGAGCTCACGAGTGAAGTAAAGAGGAACTGTATATTGCGAAAAAAAGCTTCAACATTGCGACCATCAACGAGTCCCGTATATTGAGTCGCCAGACTCCCACTGAGGATGCCTGGGACACTTATAGCCGTTAGAATAGTACCATCCACAGATTCGTGACGATTAACTCCCAAGCGAGTTCCAATTTTATCCAGAGAGACGACTATAGAATGTATATTCGCCTGATAGAGAGCGATGAAAGAGCCATCATTTTTATTAAAAAGAGTGCATGAAGAGAGAATAATGAGAATTGTAGGAATAATGAATATATTTCGCATGAAAGAATTTTTATAATAAATAAGAGTATAAAAAGAAAAAGAAAAATCGCAAATCTGAGATTGTAGTTTTTAAATACTTTTGAGTTTTTCAGTAAGCGTAGCAGAATAGAATTTATGTGACTCTTGCATTTTCAGTTTTTCTATATCATAATCACGAACGAGAATATCCCACCTGGATAAGAAAAGCTCTAGAGTCATCTCTTTGGCACGTATAGAAATATGCTCAATATCGAGCATATCTATGAGTTCGTCGGTCTTGGGACCATACGAAATAGGGAGATAGGGAATTTCATGTACACAGGCGAGTATTCCAGCATGAAGTCGCATACCTATAACTGCATGCAAAAAAGGATACATATCAAGGGTTTGTGTAATATTTTTGGTAGTATTATAGGTTTTTCCCACCATTACCTTTCTTATAAATAAGCTATCATTTTGTTCTTCTTCTCCATTGGTTGAGAAGACAAGGAATATAGGCTTATATCCCTGTTCTACGAGGGCATCATAGATGCTCGGTATGATGGCTTCATTTCATTCCAAAAATCCCCCCCTCATAGAAATTCCCACCAATTTCACGGGAGATATAGGTTTTGTGAGGAGTGGTGGCGTATAGAGAAATACGATATCTTGGACTTCAACAGAAGGGATTTCAAGAGCATCAAGGAGTCACTTGCTACGAGGATCTCGCACTAAAATAAAATCTCCAGGCACAAAGAGTTTTCGGAGTCTCATTTTATTTTTGACTTCTGTTACCTCAAGTCCAATTCACCAAAATAAAAGAGTCGTATGTGCCATGCGAGCAATCTTGATACGCCAAGACCATTGTGTAAAAAGCCACCAGAATGAAACATTAGGTTCATTATCAAAAATAATACCGCCACCACCAATTATGAGTACATCAGCATGAGCAATGAGCCAGATATTATGGAAAAAGTAGCCAATATTTTTGAAGGGTTGATGTCTCACATCATTTGGAAAATATGATACAAATTTTACCCGATCTCCACGAATAATCGTACTCGTAGGATCATATGTAAAAGCGGTTATCTCAATATTATCTCCATAGTGTTTTTGAATATACTCTACCTCTCCCTTGAGAATGAGCTCATCTCAGAGATTGTGAGAGCCTACAGCCGCCATGAAGAGGATTTTCTTGATTTTTACTTTTTTGGGTTTGTGACCGAACATATAAGAATAATAGTATTCGCCCTATAGTATAGAAGTTCTTGATAAATGCAAAAATATGCCTCATTTTTTATTGATGTTGATTTCGTATGTCTTCTTACTATACTAATTTCAAGTAGGTAATCCTACTTACAATTTTATTTTATTATTGATCTTCGTATATATGTATACAACTCTATCAGCTGCTATCATAGGTATAGCTGTCATTATCTCGGCTTGGATCATCGGAACAAATGTCAATCATAATGCCACGATAATAAGTGGGAATCAAAACATGATTTCAGTAAGTGGTGATGGCAAGGTTTTTGCTACACCTGATACATTTCTCCTGACAGTTATGGCCCAAGAAAAAACCAAAACAACTCGCGAAGGATTTGCTCAGGTAGGTGCAAAGATAGCGAGCATCAAGGAGCTCATGATAAAAAATGGAATTACTGAGAAAGATATACAAAGTGTGAATATTTCCATCAATCCAAACTATATCTATGATAATGGAAAATCGACAATTGATGGATTCATTGCAACCCATGGACTCGCTATCAAAATCCGAAAACTCGAAACTGTAGATGAGATTCTTACGGGTGTAAGTACTATTGCTGGTGTGCAGATTCAGGGAACCTCATATGATATTGACGATAAAACGGAACTCTACAAACAGGCTCGCACTCTCGCTATAGCGAAGGCTCGAGCAAAGGCAGAGGATATGGCTCGAGCAAGCGGTATAACTATCGGAAAAGTGACATCGATCAATGAGAATCAGAGCTCTCCACCATCTCCATATCAGAATCAAATGATGAAGGTATCGAGTGATGAGGTAGGCAATGCTGGAGGGATATCGGCGGGTCAACTAGAAATCATAACTACTGTATCTATTAATTATGAAATCCTCTAGATCAAACTAAATGAAAAACCAACTCTAATCCTCTACTGGATTTGATTTTTTTGGATTTTCCATATTCTAGATTCTAAGTTCTAATATTTAATTCCTATACATGGCCAATATCGATCACCCCCCTAGCAAATATATGCTAAATCTGCTCCATATTCTTCCTGCATTCGCAGATATGAACAAACTCAAAGTCAATGCTCTCATAGAGATCAACTCTATGACGATCAATAAGTATGAGATCATCACTGAAACTGGTACACTGAAATTGGATCGTGTTGGATATTCTTCACTTGCATACCCATTTGCATATGGTGCTATTCCATGTACTTGGGATCATGACAATGATGCATTAGATATCGAGATCGTGGGAGTTACAGAGCCACTGGTACCAGGTTGTCTCGCAGAAGTGCGGATTATCGGTATTATGAAGTTCGATGATGGAGGTGAAGTAGATGATAAAATAATTGGTGTCCTCGCAGATGATAAGCGCATGGATCATATCACGAGCTACACTCAGCTCGGATCTCATTGGGAACAAGAAACCACATACTACTGGGAACACTATAAAGATCTCAAAAAACCTGGAACCTGCAAAGTGGGCGGATTCTATGATACAGTTGAAGCTGTGAAAATCATAAAGGAATGTGAAGAGAGATATGTGAGTCAGTATCTACCAAAATTTAACTAGAGAACTTATATCTATACAAATAGATATAATTACTCTAGTTGAAGATGATGACAGGTAGTACTCCAATAGGTTACGATTCTTAGAATCATTAGGGTTAGATATACGGCGAGCTAAGAGTGGAAGAGATGCTATAAATCTTATAAAGGAATTATCCGAGAAAGTTTTCTGGATTGTAGACGGGAATTTTCCAAGATTTCATTGAGAAGAAATATATACCCTGTGACCAGCTACGGTAAGGAAAATCCAACTGAAAAAAAATGAAACATAGGAATCGTATGATTCACTTCTGATCGAGAAATATTCAAAAATACGACTATTCCCGTTTTTGATAAACAATATTTCGATGACTCAATGGGAAAAATAGTAAAGCTTATTTTGAAAGTATAGAATTCCTAATTTTAAATAAAAAGATAAACTATTAACTATAGGATCCTTATCCAAAAATATAGGGATATTCATATTTTTTGCTTATTTTCTCTTTTTATATACACTCGCTCCCATGCAAGATCAAATCAATATACCTACTCGTAGACTCGTCCTGACCTGTCAATCTGGACTCGAGTCACTCGTAAAACGCGAATGTGAACGACTCGGATGCAGTGATATCCAGGCAACTGATCGACTCATTTCCTGTACAGGAACAGACCGAAATATGTACGAGCTCCTCATCTGGAGCAGATTCTCCAATAGGGTATATATCGAACTCGCTAGTGCATGAATCGAGGACTTCGATACCCTCTATGATACACTGAATGGACTCAAGTGGACAGACTACCTGACGGGAAAAGAGAGAATAATAGTAGAGGCAGCGTCGACCAGATCTACTCTTGAGCACACTCCGACGATCCAGAGCGTGAGCCAACGGGCGATATTCTCGACGCTCAATACGCCCAATCTGACGAACGGGATCGAGGTACATATACTCATACTCATCGTGGACAACATGGCTCATATCCTCCTCGATATCACAGGTGATCCGCTCCACAAGCGTGGATACAGACGCGAGACAGGTGAGGCACCACTCAAAGAAAATCTCGCGGCGGCACTCGTTGCATTCGCCAACTGGAAGTATGCAACTCCCTTCACAGATCCTCTATGTGGATCTGGTACCATTGCTATCGAAGCAGTGATGATTGCTCGCAATATTGCTCCAGGACTTGCTCGACATTTTCGAGTAGAAGAGCTTAGATTTTTTGATACCGAAATATATACAAATGTCCAAGATTCAGCTCGGAGTAAGATCTATCCGAGTGGCAAATATAGAGTACATGCTATAGATATCGATCCTGAAATGGTACGTATAGCCAAATGAAATGCAAAGCGAGCAGGAGTTCTAGAGGATATCATATTCTCTGTACAGGATTTTGTCTCATCTCCAATCTGAGAAGGTATCATACTATCGAATCCTCCCTATGGAAATCGGCTACAAAATAGCCAGATTGATCAAATATATCTGAAATTGGTACAAACCATATCAGAACAATGAGGTGGTTTTATTACATCATATCCCATCAATACTAAGCATCAACTCGCAAATAAAAAACTCCTCAATGGATGAGAAGAGTGTAGATTCTGGTATAAAAAGGGCTAGCAAATTATATTTAATTCTAAATATAAAGAGTTCACTATATAGTATAATTCGCCATAGCGGATTTGGTCTACAAAATTCAAAGCATACATAAAAAAATCCCTTCAAATCGAAGGAATTTTTTTATAAAGATATTTATTTTGCACCAAATAACCCTTTGATTTTTGTAAAAACTCATCCAGCATTTTTGCTTGCAAAATTTTTGAGTTGATTCATATCAGTATTAGCTGTAGCTTTTTTGAAACTATCTACTGCTTCAGAAAAACCTGTTTTACCATCACCATCAACATCTTTTCCCATCAACTCTTGTACCCCGGTATAGGCATCTTTGAAATTGATATCTGGAAGATTTGTAGTATCAACACCGAGTTTATAGGCTGTACTTATAAGTCATTTGGAGATGAGATCAGATTCAAATTTTGAGCCAAGACGCTTTTTGAGCGTACTAATTATACTAGATGGCACTCCTTCAGATTTGAGTTTTTCAGTAATATTTTCCATAAATGATAGATAATGATAAATATTTGTATTATATTGAATTCTACCTAAATAAAAAATATTTTTTATTTAGGTAGAATGAGTCTCAGATCCCTCATATGAATACATATAATCACGCTCAAAGCAGCAGCAAAAAAACACCAAACTGAAAACAAAGTTTCTGGATAGAATGTATGTGCTACAAAAAAAGCTAGGAGCATAGCAGTACCAAAAATATGGATTTTTCGAGAACTCGAGAGCATAGGAGCACCACAGGTTGCAACAAAATAGAGAAAAAAACTAAATAATGGATATGGAACGGCAACAAAGTAATCAATACTATCTTTAATTATACGAGATGTTACGGGTGTCAGTAGAATACAAGCAAATAGGTAGCTACTTATAGTAACTCATATGATGCATATACCGAGAATCATCTTTTTTCGAATGGGGTTTTTCTCAATCAGCCAGATAGCTAATGGAACAAAAATCGGCCAAAATACATGTGAAAACATCACGAACATAGTAGTTGCGATACTATGGAGAGTTACTGAGCCAAAACTCAGCCATACAACTCCTTCGACTATCTGTTGAATACCAAAAAGAAGGGGAATGCTAGCAAACGGTACTGCGGAACTCGACCTCACTTGTCGAAGACTATATATCCCAGTAGTGATGAGAATTGATCCAGATATGAAACTAGCAGTTGGAGAGAAACACATGGAAATGAGGGGTAAAAAATACTAATTTTAGTATACTGTTTTTGTTCTATTGTCTAAATACTTCATACAAATATCTACTTTGTGGTGAGTTTTTTGGCTAGAAGTTGACTCAATTAAAGGAGTCTGAATAAAAAAATACCTCAATTGAGGTATTTTTTTATGACGAGAACATACTAAAGTGTCGCTGCACATATAGCATATGCTGTGAGAGTCCAAGTTCAGGTTCACGCTTGATTATATATAATAGTCCAAGATGTACTAGAGCTAGGATAACTCGAAACGAGATCTCCAGGGGTTACAGTTGTAAATCCACCTGATATAACATTTTTACCACTTGGACAAGTAACTACTATTGTCTTACTTGCTCCACCACCTGAGACACTCGCTGGTGATACAATTTGATACCCACTCATTCCATTTGTACCAGCAGGTCCAGTAGAACCCGTAGCACCCATTGGTCAGACAGTTCCGATGGCACCCGTCGATCCGACAGATCCAGCTATTCCAGCAGCTCCGGTATCTCCTTTAGCACCGGCAGATCCAGCAGCACCAGTATCACCCTTATCACCTTTTGGTCCCGTAGCACCAGCAGGTCCAGTGGC
>JAYTZT010000012.1:0-3706 GCA_043741945.1 Candidatus Altimarinota bacterium | reverse complement strand
GCATGGTTTTGGGGAATGACAAGCTGATCATATTGCTCAATGAATTCTCAAACATGAGAGTGGGAAGAATCTCTATCTCTATAAAGCAAAAGGAAAGTATAATGCTTACCAGACAGAGATAGTCTGAGAAGACGGTAAGAGAAAATCTATAGGAATTATGGAGACCGCTTTAGTAAAAGGCTTTTTGAATGAAGCTATACCAAAAATACAATTTATATTGTACAAAATAAATAAAAGTAGGGAATTAAATGATATGATAGAAGAAGGAAAGTTACATTTAGAAAGGCTTGAGAAAGGGGAAATATCAGCAATTGTGCTTAAAGATAAGAACTGAAATTTAGTGAACAGAATTAATAATAAAGAACAAGAGATAAAAATAGCAAATGAAATGTTAACGAGTGACCTAGAAGAACTTAATCTATTACAACAATGTAATTCTTATGGCGAATTTAATGTAAAAAGACAAGTCGATATATACTATATAATAGGCGAAATGGTTAAGCTCACTGGTGATACAGATTATATAAATGAAATGATAAACAAAGGAATGTTGACAGAAGAACAAGCAAAAAAAAGTAAAGAATGTGATAATATGGTAAAAAACTATTTTTCAGAAAACGAAAGATTATCCAATCAGGATTTGAGGAATATTCTAAATAAATCTCCCGATCTCGAAATGAACAATATGGAAAGAGAAATAAAAGAACAAAAAAAGAAAGAACTCGAAAAAAAGAAACAAGCACTCGAAATAGAGAAGAAAGAAATAGATAAAAGAGCCTTTAAGAGCTGATTTTCAGCAGAGTTTGCAAATGAGATGAAAGAAGATACAGAAAAAGAAATACAAGAGGTGCAGTCACAAATTGATTTCCTTTCTGAAAGTAATAGTATAGAAGAGTATTTGGATCGATTACCTGAAATACTCCAGAATTTACACGAACTCTCTAGTAGAGTGCTTTGTGAAGCGGATTATGTATGATGACGTGATGACATAAGACAACTTATGGAAATCGTATTACACGAACTCACATTGACCAACAAAAAAGAGCTTAAAGTAAAGCTCCTTGAGGGTCTAGAAAATCTAGAAACTGGTAAAATATGAAATGGTGCAACCGACAGGACTCGAACCTGTGACCTCCTCCTTCGCAGGGAGGCGTTCTAATCCAACTGAACTACGGCTGCATATATTTTTGGATGACGCGATTGTATGTATTTTCTCAAAATTGCAAGGGCAAATACTCATTTTTTCTTCTAACTCCTTGGCATACCATAATAATCAAATCCCTTGAGATCAGTCATTGATTTGGTGAAGAAGTTCTTCTTTTTCCCTTTTCTAAAGAATCCTCGCTCGTCGATAATACCCAGTTCGATAAGTGTATCAGTATTTTTAGTTGGCAGTTTTTTCTTAGGAAATGCTTCCTTGTTCTGCATGTACCGAGTTCTTTTTTTGTATGAGAGATTAAACCTAGATTGTTTATTTTCATTACCCGTATATGAAATAGCCGATTTCTTTTTCCCTTTCGAGAGCTTGCGAGCGGCTGCTTGTTTTTTGACGATACTAGATTTGAGTCCATGCGAATTTGCCATTGTCTTGAGTCTTGAGTTTTTTATTATGGAGCGGGGAACCGGGTTTGAACCGGTACACCCAAGGGTTGAAGCCTTAGTACACTCGCTCTTTTATGTTACCCCCGCTTGTGTTATATGCTTGAGCATTCTATAAAAACTCCCTAAAAAGTCAAACTTCTTGATATTTCCTCCAAAATCTCTATATTATATGACCTATGGAACACAATATTATCATCGATGAGATCCTTTTCGCACTGGCGGAGAATCCACAGATCACTACCAAAGATGCCTTCCACAAAGTAAAAAATAATACCCTCGCAAAATATCGTGTATCAGAGTGACCATCACATATTGCTATGATCGAGAGGTATAGTACGCTCGTTCAGGAGGGTCAAATGTTGGATGACCTGCGAATTCGGAAAGTTCTCCGTAAACGAGCAGTGCGCTCTCTTTCAGGTGTATCAGTCATTTCTCTCCTCACCAAGTTCTGGTGATGTCCTGGTAAGTGTGTCTATTGTCCGACCTATGAGTGACTCCCGAAGAGCTATATCAGTGATGAGCCAGCGGTTCAGCGAGCTGAGATGAATGAGTTCGATCCGTTTCGCCAGATACAAAATCGTCTCCAATCGTTACGTATGACGGGTAATGCGATATCGAAGTGCGATGTTCGAATTATTGGAGGTACTTGGAGTGTCTATCCAGTGGCGTATCAAGAAGATTTTATTCGTGAAATATACGATGCTCATACGGCCTTCAGCTACCGCAATATATGACAAAAGGAGACTATCGATGCAAATACGCCATTCGCTTCTGCTGCGACAGTTGTTGATCCTGACTGGATACCATCTCAGACTCTCGCTAAGGCGAAGTTGCGAAATGAGACTGCGATGAGTCGCGTCATTGGTATGGCTATCGAGACTCGTCCTGATTGGATTACCCCCGAAGAGATCATACGATTACGCAGGTATGGAGTTACTCGTGTTGAGATCGGCTATCAAACGACACATGATCATATCAATGAACTCAATAAAAGGGGACATGGCAACAAAGAATCTATAGAAGCCACCAAGTTATTGAAAGATGCTGGATTCAAGGTGGTTGTACATATGATGCCAGGTCTGATAGGGGCAACTCCAGAACTCGATTTGAGTTCTATGGCTGAGATATTTGCTAATCCTGATTATCGTCCTGATGAACTCAAGATCTATCCAATGGTAGTGACTCCCAATTCAGAACTCACAGAAATCTGGCAGAGAGGAGAGTTCCTTCCATATGAAGATACTATACTGATCCCACTTATGGCAGAACTCCAGGGTGTGATCCCAGAATATGTGAGACTCAATCGTATGTATCGTGATATCCCCGCACACGAGATTCTCGCAGGATCCAAGCTTGCAAATCTCAGGCAGGTTACCGAGATTGCTATGCGAGCTCGTGGTATAATACGGCATGATATCTCTGCTCGTGAGATACGAGCTCGTGCGAACAATCCTCATGATGCTATCATCGACGTCTCTATGTATGAGGCGAGCGGTGGACATGAGTACTTCATACAGATGATTGATCCCCTCGATCGTACTCTCTTTGGTGTTTGCCGTCTGCGAGTTCCCTCACAGATATTTACACTCGATCTTCATTTTATCCCTGAACTCGATGGAGCTGCCATCATCCGTGAGCTCCATGTATTCTGAGATCAGATACCCGTAGGGGTAAAAAGTATTACCGAGAATAAAACTCTACCACAGGTCTCTATAGCTGGACAACATATGGGGATGGGTAAGAGAATGCTTCAAAAATGCGAAGATATCCTAAATGAAAAATATCCAAGTGTCAAAAAGCTAGCGGTCATATCCTGAGTGGGTGCAAGAGAGTACTACTTGAGTCGAGGGTACGAGCTCTCTAGTGAGTATATGATGAAGAATATTGACAGAGAGGATATATAATTCACGGGTGAAAATCAATACAAGATTTATTTGAAATACTTATTGATTTATACATATCCAGATACAAATGTCTCTATAATATCTCTTGATTTCAAGACCAGTATTTGTATTATTCACTTGCTTTATTTCTTTTCCTTCTCAACTTATGAAACTCACAACTCGTGGTTTTACCCTCGTCGAGCTCATGATCGTTATCGCGA
>JAYTZT010000011.1:0-27158 GCA_043741945.1 Candidatus Altimarinota bacterium | reverse complement strand
CTGTTCTTCTTTCTGCTAAGTTCGAAAATGCAGTCGGTGGAAATGTTAATACCGCTGTATCCACATTTCAAGGATATGGAATTGTTCAGGGAAGTATTGATATAGCTGATGGCGCAACAAAGGGTACTGGTTCAGGATACGTGATTCGTAACTAAGTCTTGCTTTCTAAAACGAGTTTCATACAATACGGAGTATCTTTACTCCGTATTTTTTATTATGAATTTGAATCGATCTGCCTTTACGCTTCTAGAACTCATGATTGTTATAGCGATCATCGGGATCGTTGCGGGTGCTATCTATCCCCAGACTATTGCGTATTATGCTAGAGGACGTGATGTCGCTCGACTATCAGATATCAAAAATTTATCTGCTAATTTCCAGAATTATTCTCGTACTAATAATACGTATCCGAGTAATGTTAATACAGTAGGAACTACTTCATACTGTGTATCTGATATGCGTACTTGGACGAATGCTATTGTCCTCAAGGATAAACAGTTTACACAACTCGGTGGTACAGGTACTCTTAGGAGTGATCCTATAGCTACTAATCCGAGCATAGGCACAAATCCACTTTTAGGTTGTCTAAAAGTAGGATCATATTTTTATGCTCGGCGCCAAAAAGAAACTTTTTATAGTGTGGTTGCAGCTCGAATGGAACTACAGGCAACAGGAGCGAATTATTCGTATGTTGATAAGCTCGGGCAAGATGTATATGTGGATGATATGATACAAGCAAGACCGCTCGATCCTAATCTAGATGATCTTGATAAAATATTTCTTGTGATCACAAACTAAAAGCAAATATAATAAAACCTCCCGATTTAATCGGGAGGTTTTATTGTAAATCAAATGGCGGAGGGACAGAGATTCGAACTCTGGGTACCTTGCGGCACGGCAGTTTTCAAGACTGCTGCAATCAACCACTCTGCCATCCCTCCGTAGTGATATGAGGGGAGTATATAGAGGAGTCATTATTTGTCAAAATATTTTTCCATAATTGTATCTCGTATTATCTTTCGTCTATCGCTATCATGAAACTTGAGCATCTGATCTGAGATGATCACTCACTCGGGTTTTCATATCTGTTGATAGGTTTTCTGTGTTCGAGGTAAGAGGAAGTGCCGGATTATATTATTTATTTTTCTATATATAATATTTTTCCAGTCACCCTTATCTATACTTTTACTACCAAAAGTATCAAAAGTATTGGGAGGAGAAAAACTGCTTCTTTGTGACTCTGTCGCATTGAAAATACCATTGGGGTGGCCTCACTTCGTTATCTCTATATTGCTCTCAATCTGACTAAAACAGTTTTTTCCCCCAAACTCCGCTGAGTTCATTGCTTTGAGACAATCAGAAATAACATATATTTTATTTTTTCCCCTTTGTTCCTCGTTCACATCCACCCAACTATTTGTAGCTAAAAATCTTTCGTAGGTTTTATTTTTGTTTACGATTGGCTTCATATAGTAGATCCAGTAGTAGAGATAGATATCATTTTCTATAGCTATTTTGGAGAGATCAATAGCTTCGTTGGTTATGAAGAAGGATAGACAGAAGTTGCCTGCGATATCATCACCATGCCTCCATACCCCCTGAATCCAGAGTATGAGTATAGTAAAAAATCTCACAAACCAAATCATTTCAGGTTTGGTAATAATAAAAAGATCAATATCTGAATTCTCATGAGTGGCATACATAGAGACAGAATTGACAATACTAATCATCTCTATACCAGGAATTTGTGAGAGTTTTTGTATATATCTTTTCCCTCGCTCTAAGAGGGCCTTCTCTCCTTCAGTTGGCTCAATTTTCACTCACAGAAGTCGATCGAATTGTTTTTTATATTGGATCATATATTCTATTTTGCCAGTTGTTGTATGGCTTGGATAGTTCTGGTTTCAAGGGTACCATTGGTATCAAGATCACTCACGGTAGATTCTACGCGACTCTTATCATATCCCATAGATACGAGTGAAGATATAAGAAGAGTGTCACTCTGATTGTGTATATGAGCAATGGTTGTACTATTTTTTTTGGAAAAATCGATAGATCCCTTGAGGTCGACGATGATCTTTTGTGCCGTCTTTTTACCGATTCCGGGTACACTCGATAGGAGCTTGTCATCCTCCATTTGGATGGCGAGTACAAGAGTCTCCTCGCCAAGTCCGAGAAGAGCTAGAGCCGTCTTACCTCCTATGCCATTCACTTTGTTGAGACTGCGAAAGAGTGATCTTTCTTCGACACTCACGAAACCAAAAAGCATCTCACTCACATCCGTAATATGATGATGGATCCAGAGCGATATTTTTTCTTTTTGATTGAGATGCGAGAGGACAGATGGCGATACGAGGATATCAAAACCAAGCCCAGTTCCATCTACTTTGACTGTGAGATTAATCCCATCGATCGCCAAGATGTCTCACTCGATATATCAAAACATAGGTTTGCATTATAGGAAAAAGAGATAAGATTACAATATGAAAAAATTGCCAATTATCATCGATGTCTTCATCAGCATCGTTGACAACTATGGCGATATGGGATTTGCATGTGAACTCGTATCAGCTCTTCGCTCTGAATATCGCGAACAATATCAGTATGTTATCTGGACAGATAACACTCAAAAGATGTCGCAATTTGCCAAAAAATCCTTAATAGGCAAAGCAAAAATTGCTGATATTGCAGATTTTTGAATATTGCGAAAATCTTTACTAGGAATACTCCTGCTGCATACTACTATTCCTGATCTCGATCTTTTCGAAAGTCGAGCTCTTATTCTTCGTATTGATTACGTTTCTCTGGATCCTATGTGGATAATTCATAATGAAATACAACATATAGCTTCGACACGAGATCGACGTATTATTGAACTCATACCTTCGCCACTCGAGTGATGAGCAGGATTGATAATGCCAGTAGTGTCCCTGTCATCGCGAACGAAACTTAGTGAAATGACATGAAGTGTGTCGATCCAAGTATCTGAGCATGGACTACTTCGTGTCTCGCAATGACAAGGACAACAAAAGCATCAGAAACATATTACTATTTTTGTATATCCATCAACATTGGATCGTATCGATTGGGAATCGTTTCCGAGCGACCTGATTGTATATGTATGTGGTAAGATCATATCGACAAAAGAAAATATTATTTCTTTGGATTGGTTAGATATACCACATTTCTATACGCTTCTCGATACGAGTGAATTCGTCTTCATCCGCTGAGAGGTGAGTTGGTCTCATATGATACAAGGATCTGTGCCATTTTTTTGGGATATGTACCAAGATATCGGGGGATTCTCGATAGATCAGAGTATACAATTCCTCTCTATAATCGGAGCCTCTCCAGCATATAGAGATGTTCATCAGATACTAAATTGACAAAAAATATCGAAAATATCCTATCTTGATATGGTATGGGCCCTCTCTCATACGCGATTCACCATATTTCGTATACAAAATCTGATTCATACGATGAAAAAACATATTGACAGATTCCATAATTCTATATAATCACTCGGCAGATAAAAAATCTATTGTATTGAACACTAGAATAGTCTAACTCGCAATAGGAGCTCATCTCATACCATTATATCGCGGAGTAGAGCAGTGGTAGCTCGCAAGGCTCATAACCTTGAGGTCGTATGTTCGATTCATACCTCCGCAACCATATTATATTCAAGTATTCGCCAATGTAGCTCAGCTGGTTAGAGCACAGCACTCATAACGCTGAGGTCGGTGGTTCGAGCCCACTCATTGGCACCATGCAAAAAACAAAACTCACTTTAAATTCTTAGGGTGATTTTTTATTTGTATTTTTCCGTATTTTCTGCTAGAATATAAGACAAAGTAACCGTTTTGCTATTATGACTACAACAAATACTCTTCCTGACTCTCAAGAAGGAAAAAATACTATAAAAGCTCCTAAAAAGTATAATGTTTATTCGCTTCTAAAAGATGGAATTCTGAGAAAATTTTGAAATCCAATGCGATGAGCTGATCTTGATAATTATCGAAAAAATTGAGATATGAATCATGAGAAAATCCGGGCTAATATGCGTGATATACGAGATGAGAATAGGGAAGATTGGGGATGAGTAACAGATTCTATGATAGATAGCGAAGCAAGTAATGAAAAAATCTCTTGGGAAATTGCCCTCTTGACCAAAAATCTCATTCTCAGACGTAAGAGATTGCGTGATCGCACACTGGAATTATTCCCTGCTATCATAGATCAAAGCCCTAATTGGAGAGATGAATTGACTCTAACAATTGCGCCATTCAACGAGAATGAGCTCCAAAATATGTTACGTAATACCGCCTCTGTGCGTAAGTTGGTCTACACTACATTCAAATGACTCAAGGATGTAACCCCTTTACTAAAACGAGATTTTGATACAATATTCCATGATAAAAATATATATGTAAGTGATAAAAATATATCTCGAGTAGAGCGTATTCATAGAGAATATTATCGTCTTAATACTATTCCTGATACTGGGGATATCAATTTTATTTTGTCAAATTATAGAGGTGCTCCTAATACAAGAAAAAAAGAAATCCTCAGTGCGCTTGCTGTGACCTTCACCTTGCAATCAGCCGTGCAACTATGACTCATTGATAATGATTTTCTCAAAATTTTTGCAAAAGGAGAATTTGCAGGGGCCTATGATCGTCTGAATGAAGATCAAAAAGAAAGTTTCATCAGAGGATTAGAAGTAAATACAACCTATGCTATATCACCTGCTGATATGGATGAAGCAGCTCTTGGGTGAGTTTTTTCGGATGAACAGAAACGCAAAATTCTTGCTCATGAGGCATTTCGGTCTATCGCTCTCGATATGCCAGAAAAAGAGAATTGACTAGGCAATAGTATGTTGAGTAGAATCAAGGACCGAAAAACTAAAGAAGCCGAAGCTCGGGGAATCGAAGAATTTAATTATGATATCTATGATGAATTTGTAGAAGATCTTAAATACCTCACAAAATGAGAGAAAGGTATTCCCTACCACATCGAAAATAGAGAAATACTCAAAGAAAAAGATGCGGTTTTACAATTCCAACATAAAAATGGGAGTACTCAGTTTATTCGTATTACCCAGGTGCGAGGACAA
Source organism: Candidatus Altimarinota bacterium (assembly GCA_043741945.1). Lineage (GTDB taxonomy): Bacteria > Patescibacteriota > Gracilibacteria > BD1-5 > UBA2023 > JABFSX01. Next base: position 22,039 of record JAYTZT010000011.1, on the reverse strand, counting down.
AATGGTAATCCTATAGAGACTAGTGATGGTATGGAATACGGTATAGAGTTCGAGACACTCAATGTAACCGATGGCAAGTTATGATCGCCATCTAGGGCTAGAGTTTCGTATGATCAATTTGAAAAATTCTTATCTGAACATGATAATCTCAAAGGATTGAGTGCGCAAGATTTTGAAAATCTACTCACCAAAGATATCAGTGAGAGTGGTGAATGAAAAGATAAAATATATGATGCTCGTACTATTGACACTGAGCCTACAACTGCTGCTAATATTGCGAGCAAGTTGGATATGCTGGATTTTGGTGGTGCTCAGTATGGTTTTGAGGCGTGAACTGCATTCGTAGCCCCAATACAAGATGAGAAATCAGGAAGAAATAATACAGAAGGGGGTATCTGGACAGTCAAAAAAATCCATGGAAATATGGTAGATTTGGTTGACCCATGGGGAAATATTTCCGAGAGAAATCTTCCTCTTGATCAAGTATATCAGGTCCTCCAGCAAAATCCTTCTCTTTTCAAGAGAATAGCCAAAATCAAAGATGATACGCAAATGCTGGATCTCCTCAAATGATTTGGTGTTGATGCTCTCAAAGAGGGAAATATGTATATCAGGCAAAAAGATGATCATGGTCATCTAAAAGATAAACAAATTACTACGTTTCAGACTGAAAAATGAGGTCATATTCGTATGGAATACTTGAAAGATGGGATTGTGAGATTCTGAGAATATGACGCTGACGCAGAGCTATCCAAAGTGAAAGAATATGCTAAAAAAAATGGGCTCGATAAGAAAGTAAAGTGACTCTATACCTGGAGATCCATGAGCTACCCAGCATTTTTGAAATATCTGGAAAAAGATAAGTATACAGCATCAGCGAAAGATAATATTATAGTAGATCATGCGGCGCATGACCTCCATGGTGATGGACATGGACACCACCCACATGTGCATGGGAGTATTATGAGTCGAATATTTCAAATGCAGAATCTCGGGAGTATATGGAAAGGTTTTGAGATGGTATTCCATGGTATCGAGCATACTCTCGAGAAATGAGCAAAGCTCGATGCTGCCAAGTTTGCTCTCAAAACTGCAAAATTCTTGCATCTCTCGGATACTGTAGCTGCTCAGATATATTCAGATGTTGTGGATGGGAGCAAAGAGATCCTGGAGAAGTATGAGAAGAAAATATCTGGTCTTCCAGGTCCTTTTGGTCGTGAGAAGTGTCTGCATATAGTCGAAAATCAAGACTCTAGACCTGAAGAAGTAGCTTCTGCGATGAATTTTATGCTCAAGAACTATGGTCATCTATATGCCGAAGATCTCAAGCATAAACAGTCTATTGTACAGAGCCAAAATCAGTGGATCACGGCTTCTAATGGTACATTTCTATTTTTTGATGCTTTTGTGGCTACTGCTAAACTCGGAGATCTCCAATTTTGGCGAAAAGCTGCCTATAAAAAGGCAATTGCTGAAATGGGAAGTGAGGATAACCATGATGGTGAACCGACGGAGGAACAACTGATCCATGCGTTATTCAAAGAAATTGATGGTGCATGGGATAAATTCCCCTATGCCGCGAGTGTAGTCAAGGCGATGGGTGGTGCAGGAGGATATGAGAGAACCTATAAACTAGAAGGATATCCAAATGCGAAGAAAAAATGAAGTGAACAAACTCAAATGGTAAGTCCTCAGGGTCGACTAAACAAGGCTATCGGATATCTCGGAAGCCATGAGATATACAAGTGAATTGGTTCTATGGAGGCAGTAGTAGCAAAAGTAAAGGAACCTAAATTCCAAGCATTTCCATTTGTTTGGGCAGTGGGATGATTTTCTCGCTATGCATCACAGGCAGCTCTCAATGATATCAAGTGATACGCGGAGAAATGATATTCATTTCATGCCTATGCATTCATGAAGACACCAGCTGAGAATGTAATCTACAAAAAAGTAGTTCGTCTTGCTCTAGAAAATAAATGAGGTACCGAATTGCTAAATAAATTTGATGCTCTATCAAAACGGCTCGAATATGATCCTGATAATTATGAACATACCAGTAAAGCCGCTCTCGGAATTATGAAGCTATGGCAAGATCATTGCGATGGGGAAGATGGGCTCCATAGCATGCTTCAGTGACATAATGGATGGCTCATCAAAAAGGCTCGTGATGGAGATCCAGAAATTAAAGAGTATCTCCGTGTACTTACGGGCAAGCATAGTATGCAACTCAATGGCACAGCTATATCTGGAAATGAGATACAAGAGCAATATAATGAATGGGGACTTCGACATAATCGCATCATGAGCTATAATAAAGAATCTGGACTCCTCTCTCTCGAAAGAACTCTCAAAAAAATACCACTTGGTGCTAGAGGTGGAAGTAAGATTGGTGATCGAAAGATGGTAGAAGATGACTACGATAAGTTATGGGGTGCAGTAGGTGAGCAGATGAAGACTATTCGAGATCCCAAGTTTTTCGATAATGATGAAGTCCTTCGTAAAGAACAATTTATTACCTATCGTAAAGAAATCATAGACTTCTTTGTGAGAGAACTCAATGCTCGTACTCCTCCCAAACAAACCCCAGATAATATCGAACAATTGCTTGCTCTTCCCCACTATTACTGGAGAGATATAGAAAAAATGTGAATAGATCCACATTCGATATTTGATAAAACTCTCGAAGATTCAACTCTTGAAGATGACTATAGTAGATGGGTAAAGGGGATGGCCTATTCCTCATGAATGCGTAGGAGTGGAAATACACTCGATCTTACTAGTCTAGTGCAGGGAAAAGCGGCTAACGCTACAGTTCGTTCTATGGTATCCAGGACTCCTCCTCTACGCTCTGATGAACCTATAGAAACTCCCTATTCTCCTGACTATGATCTCAGTAATCCTGGTGGTGCTGCTGATCCAGGATATGACGGAGATTAGACCTCCACTCCTCTCACGTGCCACACCCGATGTCATCATATCGCATTGGGCATGATACCAACAAAATCGATCCGGACTTGCTCCAAATCGATTTTGTTTTTATGGCAATAAAACATGATAGTTCGTTTCATAGCTCGTCGTTTTGGTTGTGTGAATGTATCGAGCGGGTGACCATATGCTTCGTCTTTTCGATACTTCACTTCGACGAATATAGTAAGCGGTCAATCTGATATGATTATATCGAGCTCTCCTCATTTGATTTGATAGTTTCGATACATAATAGCATATCCTTTGCTTTCTAGATACTTGACGGCAATATTCTCCCCCTGGTCTCAGATGGAACGATTCGATGTTTTTATACTAGATATCACTTGCACTTCTCTTTTTTAAGAATTCCATCAATTGTGGTCAAAGATCATCTCGTTCAAGGGCATAGTCTATATTGGCCTTGATGAATCCGAATTTGTCCCCAGTATCATAGCGATCTCACTCCATCTCGAGACCATAGACTACTTTGCCATCTTGTACCATACGTTCGAATGCATCGGCGAGTCGTATTTCGCCATCTTTACTGCCAGCGGCTTCTGAAAAAATCGTTCTTCAAGTTTGTCACTCCGTTTCCTCATTCACAGTATTACTATATACTGCTCATTGCGGTATTTGTTCCATACTTGAATTACTCCGTTTTTGAGAAGCCTGATTTGCCTTTTCTAAATATTCGAATACTTCAGGCGTAATAATATATTTTCCAATAACCCCAAGACGAGAGCTGGTTTCTTCTGGTTTTGGTTTTTCGAGAAATTTCGCAACAGTATGAATTTTTCATTCTGAGAGAGCAGGTTCAATTATACCGTACGAACTCACTCGTTTATCTGAGACTCTTTCCAGGGCAATGATAGGTGCATTTTTCTCATTCCAGGCTCGCACCAGTTGTTCGGCTCCGCTCATGTCTCATTTGATCAGATCATCGCCAAAGAGTACAAGGCATGGTTCATCGCCAATGAGAGCACGAGCTCGCAGAAGGGCATCACCATCACCACGAGGGATCGGTTGACGCACATAGGCAATACGAGCCAGATGAGATACCTTTTCTACCTCTGCCAATTCTTTGATTTTTCACTTCTCCACCAAGGTCTTCTCGAGTTCATATGATACATCAAAATGATCCTCTATAGACCTCTTACCCCGGCCAGTAACAATAATAATATCAGTGATACCCGCTGCAACGGCCTCTTCCACCAAATATTGGATCACTGGTTTGTCTACGATTGGAAGCATCTCCTTAGGTTGTGCCTTAGTTGCTGGAAGAAAACGTGTTCCGAATCAAGCTGCTGGAATGATACACTTACGAATTGGAGTCATGGAATACAACAATTATTTTTGAGGAGAACTAGGAACTCGTGCTGGAGTGGGTATAGTTGGAGCTGGAACAATAGGATTCGTTGATCGGGTTTTTATGACGGTCTTACACATTTCTACAGATCGGGCATCTGATATTTTCTCACAATCCTTTTCTGTTTTTCCAGAACCACTCATTATCACCTGCATAACACATTGATTCTTTTGCATATTTGCATCTATATTAATGCTGCTTCCTGTAGCTTGCATGAGAGAACTCATTTTATCACAGATACTGATATCACCTTTTGTGAGTGCCTCTTGTCGATAGAGTTGAATCTGACATTGTTTCTGATAGTTAGCATCGGTGAGAGTATCACAGAGTTTGATATCATTTTTTTCTTGAGCATTTACCATAGTGATGGCGAATCGGCAACTTGACTGTTGTTCAGGACTAGAGAGCTCCTTACAAAAAGCTGGATCTTTTGTTTTTTGTGCAACTTGACTTCCAACAGTTTGGATACACATATTTGCCTGCTGTTTCATACATCCTTTGAATTCCTCAGTCTCTTTGATTTTACTGGAAGTAGCATCTATATCTTGTGTATACGTTGTACTAGCCACTGGGTTACCTGATTTTAGGTTACGATTATTAGTTGTATTTGAGGATTCCTTACTCGAACATGAGGCTAAAATAATAAGAGATGAAAGGATAAAGATGATGTTTTTCATGAGTGAAAAATAATAAAATAAAAGTAACCAAGCTAGTATATGAAAGACACGAATTCTGGCAAGAGAATCTACTTGCTCTTTGTCCTATTTACTTCGTATATACATACCGTCACCAAAACTATAGAATCGATATCGGTTTTCAACTGCATATTGATAGATTCGCATCGTCTCCTCATATCCGAGAAATGCTGAAACCAGAACCAGGAGGGAAGACTCACCAAGATGAAAATTGGTTATTAAATCATCGACAATACGGAAGGTGTAACCAGGAGTGATATATATTGAGGTTTCAAAATGGAGATTTCAGGATTCATGATGAAAAACAGGGTTATGGATCCATAGTTGCTCTTCTAGTTCTAGTATGAGGGTGTTCCAGTATTTGCGAGTTTTTGCATCAAGTGTATCTATTATATCCTGACTGATTTCTTTCCAAAGATATGGAAGTGACTCAAGGGTCCGAGTTGCCGTGGTTCCAACGGCTACTATTTTTTGATTTCTTTCTTTTAGAAGTGTAATCTTGACGAAAATATCGACCGATACTTCTACTCGTTCCCTATGGATTGCATAGTCGCGAATATCATGAGTTTGGATACCTTTGAATGTACCGAGTCCCACATGGAGTGTTAGGTATTCTTTAGGATACTTTATCTTATCCATAAGCTCTCTGGTAAAATGGAGAGAGGCTGTTGGCGCTGCAACCGAGCCATCGATCTTCGCAAAACTCGTTTGGTAATCGAGTTCTTTTTCTTGAGTATACTCAATATAGGGAGGGAGTGGAAGGGATCCATGATCGGCAAGAAAAGAGAGAATATCTCATCATCTTATTTCCAATATTCTCCCATTCTCGTTAATCCCTGTGACTACTATATTATAAATACCTACCGTAAAAATAGTACCAACTCGAAACTTGTTACCAGGTCTCACGAGTGCCTCGAAGGTAGTGTCTGAAATACTCGAAATATAGAATATCTCCCCAGACCCGAGTATTCATTTGTTTCAATCGATTTTTTGATAGGAGACACTCTCAAGGATAATACGAGATCTCACTACTCGTGAATCATTAAAAAATAGAACACGATCACCTCCGAGGTATCTATCAAGATTCCAAAAAGTGCTCTCTGCAGCGAGTTGTCCAGTAGATTGATCTATGACCATCATACGAGCGTCGTGATGGGGATGGGCTGCTTCCTGGGCAATGAGCTCTAGTGGGAGAGTATAGTGATAATCGGAAAGTAAAAACATAGTATTGGGAATAGATGCATCGAGTATATAGAACTCTCTTTGAAAATCAAAAAATACGAGAGTTCATTTTCATTTTGAAAAATCCTATTTTTCGCTATCATCATTACCATGCTTCGTTATCTATTTTTTCTCATTTTCGTATCATTTTTTCTCTCCTCGTGTACATCGAGTATATTGGTGACTCCTAGTCAATCACCTTTCACTACTAGTGGTTCACTCTATGCAACTGGGATCACGGATGCTCAGAAAATAAAACTCGCAATAGATCGCAAGAAGGAACTCCGTAGTATCCGCAAAGGAGATTATATGACTCTCAAAAATAATCCTGAAGCAGCACTTCTCTATTATAAAGCAGCACTAGAACAACTTCCTAATGATATAGTGATCAGACGAAAGATTGCTCATGCCTACTATTTGACTCGTAACTGGAATGATGCATACAATAACTATGCGAAAGTTCCCCTGACAGAACTCAAAGAAAGTGAGTATAAAGAGTTATTTCAATCACTCTTTTTCGATGATGTGAGACCTGATAGAAATATAGAACTAGTTCGATATCAACTCGATCGGTCAACTCGTGACTACTATCAAATTATTGATACATGTTATTCCGGTATCCATAATTGTATAACTAGTATTGAGGCTTATACAGGATCGAGTACGCGAATTATCGATATCAAAAATATTATCTGAAAATCTACAAAAATATCAGAAGATTATCAGTATCGCAATTTTCTTGTGACTACTGAGCTCTATCGTCAATCATCATATCGAGCTGTAGATATTCTCACTCGGGAAATATTGACCAAGCGTCCTAATTATACAGAGGTGCAGAAGCTACGAGGATTCGCATTGTTTGAACTCGGTAAATATACCGATGCCCGTGACATCCTCTTAACCTATCTAGAAGCCAATCCTAAAGATATAGAGTCTATATCTCGTCTCGGAGAGATCTATGTATATTTGGGTGACTATTCTACATCGAATCTTTATCTCAATAATGCTCTCACGGAAGGATATTCTCATAAAACAGAAATCGAACGCCGTCTAGCCTATAACTATGCAGCACTCGGTAACCATGCAGGTATGCTCAAGGTACTCTCGTATCTACTCCAAGAATCAGATGTCATGGAAGATGATTATGCGGTTGCCATCTCACTCGCACTTAGTGAAGGAGAAAATATGAAGGCGTATGCCTGGGCATATACCGCGATCGATAGATACCCGAACTCGTCTATTCTCATACCACTCTATCTCTCGACCCTGAGATTCAATGGTAAGTCGCATGAGATCCCTGAATTTATCCAAACCCTCTCAGAGGAACTCAAGCAATATCCACTAATACAACTTGAATATGCGAATAGCTTGCTCGATACAGGTGATATATACCAAGCTCTTCCAATATTTATGGCTATTCGAGATCTTGATCCTGGTACAGATTGGGGTATCGAGGCAGCTCATTCGATCAGTTCAATTCAATCTATACAGAATCAAAGTGGATCAGTTAATTAAAAGTGTAAATAGTAAATAGAACTTTTCAAAATGAATACCAGTTCCAAATCTCAAAATGCTCCTTATCTTTTATCTTGTCTTGTAAGCCCAAATTTATTCCTATGTACCGTTCTGATTTTCCGATATTTTCTACGCATCCAAATCTTGTATATCTCGACTCAGCATCGAGTGCACAAAAGCCTCAGCAAGTGATCGACGCTATATCGCGATATTTCGCAAATGATTATGCCAATATTCATCGAGGGTCATATGATCTCTCTATGGAAAGTTCAATACTATATGAAAAATCGAAAAAATCGGTTGCCAAAAAACTCCATACCAACTTAGAGAGTGAAATTGTTTTTACCTACAATGCGACCTATGCGTTCAATCTTATTTCTCGTGGACTCGTGAAATCAGGATTTTTGAACAAGTGAGATACGGTTCTCCTTACAAAAGTCGAGCACCATGCGAATATCGTTCCATGGCAAATTATCGCAGCAGAATATGGGATTATTCTCGATTGGGTCGAGCTCCACACTGATGGAACGATTGACTATGCGAGCTTGGCAGAGAAGCTCCCAAATGCGAAAGTCCTTTCGATTACTGGAGCGTCGAATGTGACCGGGGAGATACTGGATCTCCATCGAGTTAGTCAGATGTTGAAAAATCTGGAAAAGAAACCTCTCTTCATTCTCGATGGGTCACAGAGGTTTCCCCATATGGAAACTGATGTAATAAAGTATGGAATCGACTTCTTCGTGGGTACTGGACACAAGGTGATGAGCGATACTGGAATTGGATTTTTCTATGGACGCAAGGAACTATTACAAAAAATGGATCCAGCATTTTGTGGTGGTGGGGCGATCAACTCTGTCTCGACAGAGTGATATGAGCCTGCTGGACTCCCGTTCCGTCATGAGCCAGGCACTCCACATATCGCAGGTGCTGTATCACTCCTCGCAGCTCTGGAGTATATCGACTCAATTGGTAGATATGAGACTATAGAGAAATATGAAAAAGAGCTCACAGAATATGCTCTTGAGCTCTTTGCCACGCTTCCACCGTCTATCCGACTCCTAGGATCTCATAAGTCTAAGAACCGACTCGGAGTGTTTTCATTTGTATTCGATGCTCATCATCCGAACGATGTAGCTGAGATACTCGCAGATGCACAGATCTGTGTCAGATCAGGCCATCACTGTACGGAACCACTTCATCAGGAGTTGGGCGTCGTTGCGAGTCTCAGGGTGAGCCTTTATATCTATAATACGAGGGAAGATGTGGAGAGATTTACTGAGAAAATAAAGAGTTTATAATAAATTAGCAATTTTTTTACTATTTTCTTCAACCCACCAATTTGGTGTCTGTATAGTATGACTTGATTCATATGCTGGATCAAAAAAATATTCTCAGTATTTTTCCCATAATTTCATAAAACTTGGTACTAACTCTTTTGGATGCGGCGCCTGAATCAATCACCCACTGAATGTAGGAAATCAATTGCTGATAGGAAATCAATAATATCCATAATCCGACCATCACTCCTCACCCATAACTTTAGCTGCATTTTTTACATTAAATCGCCCCGATATTTTGGAAGCTACTAATATATCTTGTGATGCTATCGGATCGAGTAATAAATCTTTTAAATCATTACTAATTGTATTTGCACATTCGTGAACGAGTTTATAACTCCCAATATATAGAGTGAACATGGTTCACTCTTCACTTTCTCCTCCAGTGAGATATTTATGTTTATATCATTTCTTTATGAGATATTCAGAAATTTGTTTTATAGATACTCATAGTGTATTTATTCGTATCTTCCATCCTATATTAGCATTCTCATAATCAAATGTCCTATCTCTATGTATCAGTGCAGGATTCTCGCTTGTATATGGTTCTAGATTACTATCGAGATCAGTATACCATGGATGTTTTTTTGGATTGATTTTCTTAGCAACAAAAAATTGTGTAATAACTTGCTCAGGGTTCATTCATGGAACAATCTCTACCATGTCAGATTTAGAGTGTTTTTCTGGTGTAGAATGCATGAAATAATTGTATCACAATCTTAGCCGTATCGCAACTTCTATACTACTACATCACTAAAATCTTCCTTTTTATCATCCTGTAGGAACTCATGAATTGCATTTTTGATAGCTAGGAGTCATATCAGAGATGCATATCGACGGCGAGGAGAGATATCAGTTCCTATATTCTGATGAATGAATGATTCGTTGAGTCTCAATATATCCTCGATTTTCCATCATTCGAGGAGTTCACCTGTAATCGATACGCAGGCTGTAGCAACGATCGACATATATCCGTCGAACATGAACTCTCTGAGTTCACCATTTCGAATGATGATAGATACCTCTACGACATCGGCACAAACACGATTTGCTTCTCTATATCGGACATCTGCATTCTCGAGTATACCCCTGTTGGGAGGTTTGGATGAGTATTCGATGATGAGATCAGAGGAGGACAAGGTCAGTAAAAAGTAGAAGGTAAAAATAGAAAGTTTGTATGTCTCTGTCATCCTGAGGTTTCTGAAGCTCAAGATCTAGATTCCGTGCTGGAGTACCACGGAATGACAATTGTATCGATAGCTTTAGTTATGAGCAGTATGTCAGTGGTTATCGTTACTACCATGATCATCATACGCATCATTTCCATGAACATCGTGACTATCTGGTGGCTTATGTCCATTGGATTTTTCTTCGGACTTGCAGACCATATATGCCTCATACCAGGTTGCTTCGACAAATATCTCTAAGGTTGAGTTCAGATGTACAATGAATATGAAGAGGACGATCGCGATTATGATGAATATAACCAAGAAAAATAGCTTGAGTCCTAGAAGAGGTAAAAATGCGAGGAAACTCGAAATCAAAAAGGGAATTACAAGGAATACAAAAGCCACTAAAAGAGTACGGAGATATAGTAGAATCATTGTAAAATAGAGCCTTCCAGTTATTGCAATATTTCGCATAGCGAGTCAAGTCGAAGCGGATAATGACTCTATAGCCTTTTTATGTTCAAAAATAATAAAAAAATTTGCATACGAAAAACATATATTGATACAGAATGCAAAGATAAGATATATCCCCATTACACTACTAATAGGTATAATAAAACCTCTCCCGAATACTCTAAGAAGTAAAATATAGAAAGTAATAATCGAAAGTGGGCGGAATATAGCTGTTAAATTGTGTACTTCGAATATAGGAAGAAAGTGTCTGAGTCCATCAAAAAATCCTTGCCACGAGCGACGATTTTTCTCTCACTTATGCTGTTTGTAGGAGTGCATCATCTCGATCATACCGCCCTTAGCAATGGGCTCGAGGATGGTATACAAGATAAAAATAGTTGCTAGGAGAGCAATACTTTCCGTGAAATAATCTGTATGGAGGAACTTGGTTAGGGCTTCTAGAGCTTCATCTTTTTTATCAAAGATATAGATATAGGTAAATGTAAGCTGATAGAAAACAAGCACAAATAGCCATAACATACCCATAAATGATGGAATAAAATTAAGTTTTTTGAGGGAATGGAATTCAGTAACCATCTCCCATGCGGAGATGACAATATTTTCTTTCATGTTTTTTTAGAGTTTTGAGATAATCCATGTTAAGAATCCTGATATATCCTTATTGGTGGTATTTCGGATATAGTTCTCTTTGATACTCGTTCCTACGAATATGCCTACAAAACTGGCTATATCAGGTATGATCTCTACGCTCGGCATCCCCTTTATATTACGATCGACCCAGATGCGATGATAGGGGCTTGATATTGGTACAAAAAAGCTTTCTGTATTCATAATTTTTGCTATACTTTGCTCTATCTTCCCTAATTTACTTGCTTCAGTAGTTCCACGGAGTTCCATAAAAAGTGAGTCAAGAGTCTTATTTTCTACATTTGAAAAGTTAACGCCACCTTGTTTAGATTCATTTATAGTAAATAGTTGTCCTATGCCCGAAATGGAACCCTCGATTGATACACCGATAACTAAGAGATCATATACATGTTTTCCGCTTACGATCATAGCTTGTATTTCTTTCGTTCCATAGGGAAGTAGCTCTGTTTTTACACCCAAAAGTAGGAGAGCTTCATTGATACTGTTTGCATATGTCTCAGTACTCTGTGGTCCCACAACATATCCGATTTTTATAGTGAAAACTTCATTTTTATCATTATAATAGTATTCGTCTCTAAGCGTTTGTAGTTGTTTTAGTTTTTCTTCTTTTGTACGCTCTCGACTCGCTATCAGAGCTGCAGTATTTTGGGTTTTATTATAGTCCTCTTGTACTTGTTTTTTATACTCTGTCATCTTTGATATATCACTTGTTAGATATACTATGAGTGATTCAGTATCTGTCTTTCATTCTTTTTGTTGTAGGGTAAGGGTATAGATATTCTTTCATGGTAGAAGTGTACCAGATAGAGTATTTACCTTATAGGTGAATGTAGTATTTCCTGGGATGAATTCCTTGAGCGTGTATCCATTGATGTTAACTGAAATAGTATTTGAGGGGATATTACCCGTGAGAAGGAGTTCAGTTATGGGATCGGATATAAAGAGAGTTGTCGCATTTGCCTTATTGGTCCAATATTTTGCTGGTATGTATACTACCTCTCCACTTACTGTAGTGGTTGATTGTTGGAGTTTTGATATCATCTCAGATTTTTTGCTATACCCGAGTTCTCGCAGAATATCGGGAAATCATTTGAGATTCTCGGTAGGCAAAAGGGCACCCCCCGATGCAAAAATACTATTAACTCTCTTATGATCATCTATGATATTTTCTGAAAAGTAGGTTCAAATCTGCCAGTGAAGACTATTTCGGAGTATTTTACTCATTGATTTGGTGTTGAGAAATACGCTAAAATACTCATAATTGGTATAGAGATATTCACGAAATCTTGGTCCAATTTCGAGCTTTTCATTTTTGATAGGGGGTATGATGATAGTGAGGGTTTCAGTACTACGTTCCAAGCTCGGGAGATCTTTGAAGAATTTAAAGTGAATCTTATCGAGCCAAGTTGACTTCCTCCATTTCTCATTTCGAACGAGTGTAATCCTATCAAAACCGTATTCTTTATCTGTAACTATTTCACTAAATATATATGGACCAGATGTTACATAATTTTGCTTATCAATACTACCACTACGAGTTTTCTCGATGATATCAGATCTAATAATTGGATAAGTAAGTATATCAATCATATGAGGACTTCGTTGGGTGGATCTCAGTTCCACAGTATCTCCATTTTTGGTTACTGTAACCGTTTCCAAAAAACGTCTTATATCCTTATTTGGTGCTCTTTTTCTGAACATATCTATTGATGAGACAATATCATCTGTTTTGATACGAGTAGCATCTGACCAAACTGCATCATCCTTAAGTGTACAACGTATGATGGTCATATCAGTGAGATCACAACTCGTGAGATCACCAGTATATACTCAGCTCCCTATATCGTACCTCACAAGTCCACGAAAAAGAAAACGATATACCAAATCAGTTGAGTCATCTTTTCCATATTCGAAAGGATTCAGAGGATTGGGAGTCGTGTCAACTATACCAATACTAATACTTCCTCCTTTGACTCCTTCATAATGACCTCCTGCAAAGATATAGACTCCGATGAGATGGAGAAGTATCAGTATGAAAAGAATACTCGAACTGATAATGATGGTTTTTTTGATTCCTGATCCAGACATGAGAAATATTGGCTAGAGAATAGTATCATTCCTATTAGTATTAGGAATCTAGCTACAAAAATATTCATTACATGAGCTGGACTCCCTCTAATGGAGAATAACAGGAATTGTTACGCAATGAAATAAGCAATGATGGCTGTAATAACAAAAACTGAAATAAGTCCAATGGTAATACGGTGAAGCATCAGTTCACCACCGCGACGCTCAAACTTACCAAAATCACCTGTTCCTGGTACAATAGAAAGGCCGGTACCTTTGGCTTGTACCATAACAACTATGATAATGAATATTGAGAGTATAAGAAGGATGATAGAGAGAAAAGTCATAATATATTAAGATAAAAATTAAGAGGTAGAGCAACAAAATCAATGAACTCTAAATAAGAATGCATTATATAAAGGAATGTTTTTTTTGCAAATTTGGTAGTTTTTTTGCTTTTTTTATATCTTTGATGTAGTATATAGGCAATGATATACAATATGCAAAAAATCCTCATCCTCGTATGTTTCTGTCTTTCGTTCTTTTTATTTTTCACGGTTCATGCGGCCCCCGATAGTGGGAGAATAAAAGATGTTACTAGTCAGAGTTTTATGGTTGATCTTGGGAAAGTGGATCCTCTTAGTGGTACTTCTGGTCGATCTTCTCCTCCTCCGGGTATCGGAGCCTTTATGCAGCTTCTTGGTAATATTACAGATATCCTCCTCTTTATGATTCCGATTTTTGCAGCTGTATCACTGCTTATTGCGTGATATTTTTTCATCTTTTCTGCAGGAGATTCTGAGAAAGCAACCAAAGCTAAGACAATCATCAAGTGGAACATCGTGGCAATACTGGTTGCGTTCTTATCGTATGGTATTATCAAAATTGTTGCCTGATTCTTCTCTTAATAGGTATATGTAGATTACTTGTTCTTCAATATTTTTATGAAATTATTTCGATATATCCTTCTCTTCCTGATCGTAGCATCATCCGCTATGGTTATTTCCTATGCGGCTGGTAATAGCATCACGGTAATACCACCACCTGGAAATGTGGCACTCCCCACCATCAATACTCAATCGTCTGGAGATGCAATCGGTGCGATCATTGCTTGGTTTATCTGACTCACTGCGGTTCTCACGGTAATCGCCATTACTTGGTGAGGAATACAGATGATCCTCGCTTCTGGAGAAGAAGAAAAATTCAAAAAAGCTCGATATACAATGATCTATGCATTTATTGGACTCATTGTTGCAGGTCTGGCATATGGTGCTGTTACTTTTATTACCAATCTCAACCTCGATAATTTCATTATATAATTGTATTATTCCTTTTACTTTTCTTATTCACATTGAACCATGTACCGATTATTTCTCATCTTGGCATCTCTCTCTCTTTCCATAGAATCAGCTCTGGCCATCTCTATGTCTGATATTGGATTTCAGGGAAATGTTCCTGGAGGAAGTATCTTAAAATGAGACTGAGTATCACTTATAGCTATACTGACACTCATACAGTCTTTTCTTCTAAAAGTTGTTCTTCCAATTATTGTTATTGGAGCCTCTCTCTATATCGCATATGAGCTTTTTACCGCTGATGGAGATGAATCCAAGCTCAAAAAGGCTTGGAAATCTGTAGCCTATACAGCCGTCGCACTCGTAACTATAGCTCTTTCATACGGAATTGTGAGTATTGTTTCTCGTCTTAGTATTTAGTATCTTATTTTCTTCCTATGCGAATACTTAGTTTTTGTCTCATTATACTTTCTATATGCTCTTTTTGATTTTTATATCAAGGATATTCCTGGGGTTGTGAGGCTACCTACGATGGGAATGCCGCTGATTTTTTGAAGTGATGTGCGAATAATCCCGTCAATGCTATATCTCCAGATCAAGGAGGAGATAGTGTTACTTCTATCAAGGCACTCGTCATCAGTATTTCAAAAAATGTTATTGCGTTTGGGGCTCTATTTGCTATTGGTGCCATTGTGTACTCAGGTATCCAGTATACGACTTCCTTCGGTGATGATGAGAAAATCAAAAAGGCAAAAACCACGGGTATCTATAGCGTGATTGGACTTGTACTACTCCTCGTGGCATTTCCACTCGTAGATATTTTGGTGAAGTTTGTATACGGACTTGGGACTTAATTAGCCATGAAATCTTTTTACTGAACATTCTTATTTTTGGCTATTTCTCTCATATTCTCGGCTATAGCTTTTTCTAGCGAAATTCCCGAGATTCGTAGCGAAAATAATCCTATCAATGTGAGTAATCGTCTAGCAACGCTGAAAGAAATACTTTATTCGAATTCCATGACTTTTGACTATGGCTCACTCAATGTCTTGATCGATGGATCACAGCGGGAACCCCGATGACGTATGCGAGATGCTCGAATTTCGCTCTCTCCATACGTCGTTCGTGATACAGAGTTTACCAAGTTATTCGTCCATGAGTTGGCTCATTATATTGATATTTATATATTTATACCTAGTAAAAAGAGATACGATCCCTCTGATTCTTTCTATACTATCAGTTGGCAAAAACCAAGCGTAAAGTATGCTAGTGCAGGAATAATGGATTTTGTTTCTGGATATGCTCAGACAAATCAGTATGAAGATTTTGCAGAGTCTTTTGTTTTTTATGTCTTTCATAATGCCACTTTTGCAGACCGGGCACTTCGGAGCGAATCCCTCCGTCAGAAGTATCTATTCTTTGCAAATATTGTATTTCCGCGTGGGTATTTCCAAGGTACAGATTTCTCGATTGGCCGTGTTCCGTCCTATGTATGGGATACCACCAAGATATCCTATTCTCTTCAGAAATACTTGTATTCTCTCTAAAATTGTATATGATGTGGTTATTAATGTGCAAATTGCTGTAGAATCATTTCATTTTTTATAGTTGTATCTTCCAACACTGTCATGTTACCTTTTGATAAAAAGTAACAAAATTTTCCCCAATATTTTCTGTTGTATTTTGATATCTATTACCCGCTCTATTTCCGAAATTGCAAAACTACGTCTTATCGCATTGGAAATATACCATTGCAGTACACTTCGCGCCTCCTTCTAATAGTTTGTAATTCTCAACGGAGATCATTGCTGACAGATATACAAAAAATTCACAGAATTAAAGAATCAACCAAAAAGTTTCCATATTATCAACTCAATCTCGTGAAATCTATATTTCAATAGAATCAGTTGTTTGTATGTTCCAAGGTTGGAATATATATTAGCTCTTTCTCGGTACACACACGACATATTTATTTTTTGTGATGAGAATATTCTTATCACAGTATCCCTCCTTTTCTATGGACCATATTTTTGGTGATAGTGATGATATTGACTTTGGATCTACTCCAATAGCGTCTCGTTCTTCAGTTTCTCCGTCACTCTCTCAGCCTGATCGCCAGGTGGTCTCTCTTCGAGCTCCAGTTCCTCGTCTTTCTCCACGACCAGATACTCTACCTCGAGTTTCTCGTGCTCCAGCTCCTCGTATAGCACCCTCTCTAGAGCCTGCTTTCATCGATAAAACACCAGCACTCTCTCGTCTCATAGCAGGGATGAAGCCATCGTTTCTCCCCCGAGATGAAGACACGAGTAGTATGCGTATCATTGCACTTTCAGCTCCTACCAGTACTGATCCACTGTTTATGATCCGATGTGACGATACTACTATTCTTATCGGGTCAGGATTCGGTTCTATTAGTAGAGCTGGACGTGAATATCCCACCTTCCCAGATATGCGACTGATATTTTCAGAGAAAGATCGTATCCGAGCTTGGATACTCACGGACGCAACTATCGATGTGAATCGTTTCGAATTTATACTTTCTACTCTTGGATTTCCTGCTATTTATGCGACCCGTGATGTTATTACATCTTTTCGCAATAATATAAAAAATATAGAATTTCTTGAATCTTGCCGATTTTTTGAGCTCTTTGCTGATGGTACGAGTGCACGTCGTATCGGAGATATTGAGTGTATTATCGCAGATATAGATATGACAACACATCTTGGATTGCGAGCTGGAGGATCCACTATCGCATTTTCGGATATACTTCTCGAATCCGCTGATCTCGGGAGTTCTGCATCCCTCATCGTGACTCATTCCAATATAGGATTCTCTATCGCTGATGGCCCATTTGCAATGGGTGAAGTGTTATCACTACGTACAAATACAATTGGTCGCAATGCGATGAAGTTTACTTTTGATACATTTTTTGTTGATGGACTCTCACTCGGGGTCGTCGCAGGATATGCTCTCGGGGATCGTGACCAATTGGCGGAGAGTGGAGTCCTCATATTCACGCTTGAAGAAGATAGTAGAGCTCGTACTATCGCGGGTCATATTTTCATCGATTCTCGTGGATTCGTTCATGCATATGAGATGATGTATATCCATAAAGAAATCCTCAAAGGTATCCGATCTACTTATGAGAAACTCCTCACTGAGAATCCAAAGATCGAGCGAGGTGAACTCGTCCAATGACTCCGTCGTGAGATCACCAAGTATTGTTATCTCCTTACGGGACGTACACCTGTTGTGATGCCGATTGTCATAGAGAGATAGTTTCTGTCTCCTGCGTATGCAGGAATCTAGATTTTATAGTCCATTTTCTTATTCCTCTGACACCATTCTCCATACTTTTGGTACCAAAAGTATCAAAAGCATTGGGGGAAGAAAAACTCGGAACGCTTCGCTCATCTTTTCTCTGTTGTTCATCTGACTCAAACAGTTCCTTCCCCCAAACCCCTCTGAGTTCACTCTCCTAGACAAGAAACAGTAAGAACAGATATATAAAATTCACAGAATCGAAGAAGCAAGGCATAATGAAAGAAGCAAACTATATAAACAACCAAATATTTTAAACTAAAAAATTTTTTAACAAACCAATATATCATGCGAAACACACGCTACCAAAATAACTCAGGTAAACTAACACAGACAGATAAAAAACCAGGATTCCGCAGCTTTTTTGATTCAGGGAAAAATATTGCCACCAATGTCAAACCTGGTGAGTCATTCATATTTGAAGACAGCTTCCGTCCAAAAAAATCATTTCCTTTTCTGACTCCAGTACAAGCTGTCAAAAAATTCCTCCATATTCCAGAAGAACGACCGAAACCACTCGACAAGGGAACACTTCGAATTATTCCTTTTGGAGGAACTGAACAGGTCGGTCTTAACTGTATGGGATTCGAGTATGAGGATGAGATGATCATCATCGATATGGGTCTCCAATTTGCGGATCAATACCAATATGGTATCAATTGTTCTATTCCAGATCTCACCTACTGTCGAGGCAAAAAAATAGTCGGAACCTGTATCACCCACGGTCATATCGATCATATTGGGGCGATATATTATCTCATGGAACAACTGGGTCGCAACACTCCTCTCTACGCAACAGCCATGGCCTATGAGCTGATCAAAATGAAACAAGGAGATATGAAGGCAACTCTCACGCATCTCTCAGAGTATGTGAGATATCGCCCTATTCAACTTGGGAAACATTTCCAGATTACTCCTTTTGTGGTGGATCATTCGATCCCTGACTCAGTTGGTCTCCTCATCGAAACTCCTGTAGGGAGATTTGTCCATACTGGTGACTGGAAATTCGATAAGCAACCGCTCCCAAATCGTCCATCGACGAATTATGAATGGATCGAAGCTCTAGGGAAACGAGGAGTTCGAGGACTCTTTTCTGACTCAACCAATGCTCATCTTCTTGGCTCATCTATTTCAGAGTCTGCGGTTATCCACTCTATCGAAGAAATCTTCGAAAAGTCTCCAGGTCGTGTTATCACGGCAACTTTTTCCTCGATTATTGACCGTGTTATGCTCATTATATCGACTTCTGAGAAGTACAATCGCAAGGTAGTCCTATTAGGGCGATCGATGAATAACTATATCGATATTGCGATCAAACTTGGATATGTCAGACCTAAACCTGGTACAATTATCTCGATGTCTGAAGCTGCCAAACTCCCCGACAATGAGATCACGATCTGTTGTACAGGAGCTCAAGGTGAGCGATATGCTGCCCTGATGCGTATCGTCACGGGTGAGTCCAAGGATACTACTCTGAAGCCTGATGATGCGATCATATTCTCATCTTCCGTCATTCCTGGAAATGAACGGGCTGTTCAGGGATTGTTCGATCTTATCACGCAACAAGGACCCAAGATCCACCACTACAAGGAGTCAGAGATCCATGCAGGATGACACGCGAAAGAAGAAGATACCAAAAAAATGATATCGATGCTCTCCCCTGAGTTCTATATTCCGATCTACGGATTCCCTCATATGCTCCGTGGAAATGCTCGCAATGCCTATGATCTCGGTTACGCCAAGGATCATGTACCTATTCTCCGCAATGGGAAACTCCTCGAATTCACCAAAGATACAATGCGAGAGACAGATCAGTATGTATCCAAAAAACTCATCACCATCGATGGCCGGATGGTTGGCTATACTGGAGAACAAGAGCTCCATGACCGATTTCAGATCTCTTCTCAGGGAGTTCTCGTGGTAGGCATATCGAAAAAAACAGCAGGATACAATATCAAATATGATGTTGTTGGACTCCCACCAGTGGAGACGGTTCCAGGACTAGAGGCATCATTGGATAATGCCATCCGAACTATCTTACGGGACCTTACAGGGTTCAAGGATGCACAGGCATTCACTGATTTTGTATCTCGGAAGATCGTCGATCTGATGCTCCATGAGACAGGGAAAGAGCCAAAAGTAGTGGTAGTCGTTCAGTAGTTGTATATCGGTGAGAAAATGATTTGCATTTTCTCACCTTTTTTTTATAATCCGCTCGTTGATATCTGTATGGTGGGTTACTCAAGTGGCTGAAGAGGCGGGTTTGCTAAACCTGTAGGGTGCCGCAAGGCGCCGCGAGGGTTCGAATCCCTCATCCACCGCCAGTCAATTATCAATCTCTTAATGCTTCAATTACGAATATTCGTAATTTTCTATTTGAACTATTGAACGATTGTTTTCGGGCCTATAGCTCAGTGGTTAGAGCAGTCGGCTCATAACCGATTGGTCCCTGGTTCAAGTCCAGGTGGGCCCACCATATATACTCTATATGCGAAAATCTCTCTCTAGAAATGGAGGGGGATTTTTTTGTTTGCGAAATGAATAGATGCCTATATAGTGCTCTAGCTATTTTTCTAAATTTTCAATATGAATATACTAAAATTCAGTAAACCGAGCCTAATGGCTTTTGTTCTTAGTATAGCTATATTGAGTTATTCTTGATTACTAGCTCAATATAGTGTATTAGCTACCAATAACTATTTAAGTTATGAGGAAAATATAGAAAAATCACAAAAATTCTGAAATTGGATAGAGAGTCCTTCCTATACAGGGTCTGCAAAAAAAACAGGGAAATATTTAAGCAAGGATGAGCTAGATACAAAGATAAAAGATGTTATGAAGGAAATGCCAGATGCAACAGATGAGGAAATAGCACAGGCAATATGACAACTCAAAAATGAGTGATTTTTCTTTGAGTGAATCAATGACCATGCCTCATCAGAACAATACCGATTGAATTTGGCACAATCTACATTGTGAAATAGTATGACTAGGCTAGTAGAGGATTTTGGTTTTATTATTGGTAGTTATTTAATCTGATTATGAAACTTAATGAGTGGAACAATAAATTGGGATCTTCGTGAATTTCTAAAGTGATTAATTGTAATAGCAATTACTACTATATTTGTAGGTATCCTCATGCCAACCATATCTATTGTTATAAAATATGTTGGATGCAGTCTTAGAATTTTTCCGCAATTATTCCGAATCATACTCTGACCTATAAGATCTAAGTTGCTATCTTTATGAATAATACTACTGCCCCCTATTTTTATATCAAGAAGTATAATACATGAAGCTAGCCTTATATGAGTATTAGTTGAAATATGAATCTTTCTAGTAAATATAGTGGTTATGTGGATATTACTATCAATGATAAAGGATGCCTCTGTTTTTATAAAAAATAAAAAATTTATAGAGAAGGTAAGAATATGGTTTCAAGAATAAGCCTCGCCTTCATTATGATATGGATATAAGTTTTGGAATATACGAAACATTTTTTATTCATATAAGAGTAGCTCTTGATTCCGTAGCCAATTGCTACCATATATACTCTATATGCAAAAATCTCCCTCTAGAAATAGAGGGAGATTTTTTTTATCCTTCTACTATATAGATAGGAGAATAGGAAATAGATATCTCTTATATAGAGCTTGGGTTGGGAGTGGTGTTTACTTTTTTGCAATATGATATAGTAGATAGTGAGAAAAGTGTGATACAAAATACAAGATAATTCAAAATATTATCATATGTTTGCTGTTCACAATAGTTGGTCTTATTAACTAGGGGTTAACAACTGAGCAAATATTCGCAAAAACTTCACAATTCGATAAAAGAAAAAACAGCATCCAGATGCCATTAATATGTCTTTTATGAAAAAAGTCGAAAAAAGTTTTGACTTCAAGACTCTTTTCCATATAAATCTCCCACTGCTTTACGGCAGTTGCACCTTAACATCTCATATAC
>JAYTZT010000010.1:0-11427 GCA_043741945.1 Candidatus Altimarinota bacterium | reverse complement strand
GCAAAAAATCTATGGTGCACCCAGTAGGGTTCGAACCTACAACCAACGGTTTCGAAGACCGCTACTCTTCCAATTGAGCTATGGATGCATGTTCCTTATTTGGATAAGTAGCCGGATTATAGAGATAAAGGATAAGAAATCAAATAAAAATGTATAAAAATAAGAATGTTCTTCTAAACGATTTTTGTATCACTATCGTGATAGAATTGAAAGGCAAATTTTTTTTATATTTTTCTGGCCTTTCTTTTGCCAAATCTGTACTTTTCCCTATACTCAGGCGTATGCAAGCAATCAATGTCAAAATCTGTACTGGTCGCTCCTGTAGTGAACGGCAGAGTCAATATATAAAAATAAGACTCGACGCTGATAGAGAATTCTACACATATCAAGAAGATGAGGTTATAATTGAAACCTGTCTCTGTCAAGGGAGATGCAAAGAAGGACCCACAGTTCTCTATGGGAATGATATGCTATTGTATCAAAACCCTGTAAAAGCATCTGAACTTCTAAGGAAAAAAATTATGGAGGCCAGAAAAAAAATCACTCATAAAAAATAGATATGGAAACTATACACACTGCAGATAGCATCCCAAAAATTCTCCAAAATTCCTTATCTTTGATACAATCGGAAAAGGTAAGATGATTTTTTTTGGAAGTTATGAAAAATACTCAATATAGAAATATTAATAACCGTTATACGATCTAATGTCAAAAGTCTGATACGTCGCCATCGTAGGCCGCCCAAATGCAGGTAAATCTACTCTCATTAATGCTCTCATCTGAGAACGTGTGAGTGCTATATCCTATCGTCCACAGACGACACAGCGTACGATCACAGGAATCTATACCGATCTTGAAAAGGAACTTCAGATCATCTTTCTCGATACTCCTGGTATACATCATGATGCGAATGAACAGTTTGGGAGTCAAAAGTCGCATGAAATCCATACCCTCATCAATGCTCAGGCATTTGCAGGTCTCCGTGAGGCTGATATAATCCTCCGACTCATCGATCCTACTCGGGTACAAGGAGCCGAAGATGAGCGTATCGATGCGGCGCTCTCCCATATGAACAAACTTGTACTCAGGATCGAGACTAAACAAGACCTGGAAAAATGATATCTTTGAAAGGATATCGACTACAAGGTAGACTCCATAACTCATGAGGGTTTTGAGGAATTATTGGCAGTTCTAGCAGCTCAACTTCCAGAGGGACCTTACCTCTATGAGGAAGATCAGTATACAGATCAATCGATGGATCTCCGTATCTCTGAAGTAATTCGTGAGCAACTCTTTGCGGCACTCGGTGAAGAGATTCCATACGCTTGCTACGTAGAAATAGGGAGTATCGAGAACGGTGCGGATGAGCTCATCATTCCTGATATGAGTGACCTCACCCCTGAAAGTTTTGTCCCGAAAAACAAGAAGTGAATGCTCCCAATGCTCTCTATCCAAGCCTATATAAATACTGAAACTAATTCTCAGAAAACAATCATCATCGGTAAACAAGGTAAAAAAATACAAGATATTGGAACCGCATCTCGTCTCATTCTGGAAGAAATATTCGGGAAGAAGGTGTTCTTAGCACTCAGAGTCAAGGTCGACAAAAACTGGAGAAAAAATCAGAAAACTCTGGAGAGATTATTTCCAAAAAAATAGATGATGTCCTACGACGCATTCGCTGAGACATTTTCGAATTCTCGAAAAAACCTCTTTTGGCCAGAACTGGAGTATACCATAGAAGATATGAGAAAAATGGGATATACGAGTGCCCTCGATATAGGTTGTGGTAATGGGAGATTTCTAGAACAAATTGAGGACTGAGGACTGAGAATTTTGAATTATCTGGGTATCGATAGCTCCAGAGGAATGATTGTCGAGGCTCAAAAACTACACCCAGAGCAACAATTCAAAGTGATAAGAATGCAAGATATCACTACAGTGAATCACTCATTTGATGCTCTTATCCTCCTCGCCTCATTTCATCATCTCGAAACTCGATGAGAAAGAATTCAATTCCTACAACATAGCAAAAAACTCCTCACACTCGGTGGTCGTATATATATGACCAATTGGAATCTTAGAGATCAAAAAAAATATACTGATTCTCATCGATGAGATAGCGACTATGATATCAAAATTGGAGCCTATTTCAGATATTATCATGGATTTACTGTAGCGGAACTTACGGAGTTATTCGAAGAGACAGGATACAGAGTTATCGAGAATCGGATATTCGAATGAGGAAGGAATATTATATCGATTCTAGAAACACTAAACTAAAAAAATCTCTTCTGATATCCGAAGAGATTTTTTTGAGATTTCTCAATAAGGAGAATATCGATACGAAGAGATTGGTAGTTTTTCAGAAATCTCTCTATTATTTTGCTCGCTCAAGATACTCTCCCGTCTCAGTATTGATAACAATAGACTCATCTTGATTGACGAATCCTGGAACTCGGAGTTCTAGTCCTGTCTCTAGTGTTACCATTTTATCGATTTTACCATCGGCAGTATTCCCAGCAACTGATGGTTCTGCCTCAGTAACTTTGAGGGTAACACGAAGGGGGAGCATAATACCGATAAATTTACCCTCAAATGTCTGGAGATCGACTATAAGTCCTTCGATGAGATACATCGCAGCATCCCCTACATCGTCTTCATGGAGCTCGACTGTCTCATACGTATCTTGATTCATGAATGCAAATGTATCACCAGATTTGTAGAGGAACTCGGCTTTGGCTCGTTCGAGACTGACATCTTCATACTTCTCTTCAGAATCCATCACCCGATCGGAGTTATTACCTTGGATAAGATTTTTGAGGCGCATCATTACATTGGTAGCACCACGTCCACCACGACGCATTTCGTGCTTTACCACCAAGAGGAGCTCCCCATTTATTCTGAGAACGGTACCGGGACGTGCTTGCATAGCTGTTTTCATAGTTTGATTGGAATGAGGAAAATAAAGGGAATTTTAGTGTTACGAATGAAATACTTGATCAAGAAAGTACCACTCTTAGAATTCAGAGAATCAATAAAAAAGTGCGATAAGTATAGGCAAAATATGGAAAAAAGCAAAAGAAAAGGTCACAGAGAATCTGTCTTTCTTTTAAATTTTTTAAAAAACAAGGAGTCCAAGGAAGATATAGTTTTTCGAAGTGAAAATACTAGTGAGTACGTGATCGAGATAAAATTTTATATGACGATAAAATTACAGTATCATCCGCAAAAATACTTTTTGCGGATGATACTGTATGCAAGGCTCGTATTTTTCAGAAATTTAATACTATGAATGAAAGGCTGCTTTGAGTATTGCCTGTTCAATCTCCTTTTCGAGTTCTGTTTGGATATCTTTCATAAGAATCAAATCTCACAACGTTTTTTTCTTCCTAGCAAGAGCTCGTTCACTATGATATATAATAGCATATAACGATAAGAGGCGACTTGCATAGTAAGTAAAAGCCATTAATACCATACCGAGGATAAGTATGAATCCTCAGAAAATCCAATTAGCCTGGAACTGATAGAGGGAGAGATTACTATAGATGTAGGAAAATTGACTTATGACTTCCATAACAAATTATTTTATGACTATTCAACGAGTTCTCAAAATATTATATAACGTTCGAGGGTGGTACCAACCGGCCAACAGGTCATGAGTGATATTTCTTTTTTATTGGGATCACGAGTCGCAAGAACTTTTGTATTTCCTGGTTCTACTATCGCTCGATCTGTAATCTCATAAGTATATTTGTGTTGATTGTAGTATACAATGATCTCATCACCTGTCACGAGTGTATTAAGAAGAGCAAATACATCATTATATTCACTCACAATCCAAGGATAATTAGATGAATGACCAAATATGAAGGCATTCCCTACTTCACCTGGACGAGCTGTTCCTGGATATCTGACAACTCATTTCTTGAGTTCATCCATAAATACATTTTGCAATTCACCAAATTTTGCATTTGCATCATGTTCGACATCGACAAGTGGTATATTTTTACCGAGACGAGGTATGATAATACGATTCTCATAGGGAGCCACCTCGAAAGTGGCATCAGGAGACGAACGAGGGAGACCAGAGAGGAGTCGATCTGACCCATAGGTCTTAGCATATACAATATCTGGATCGGTAAGAGCCACTTTTTCTGTAAGCGTCTGGAGAGAATCATGCGAGTCATTCATATCTGCAGCATGAACTGAGACGCTGGAACTCGAAAGAGCGGATTCAATATCACCTTGACGAGCCACTAAGAGATCTGGATTAATCCAATTGGTGACCACTGCACTATAGGCTGAAAAATTCAGCCCTCACATCAGGAGTGTAAATATCCCACCTGTAAGAACAAGGTAGAGAGAAAGAAACTTGAGTCAACGCCATACTAATGAAGTACCCTGAGTCTTTCATTTTTTTGTATTGTGTATTTGTTCGTAGTGTAAGAGTGGATCATGGAGCATAGTAGTGATATTTATGTGTATGGATTTATATATGTGAATTTAGAATATCATATATTTTTCTCTCATGCAAGAATATGCACACTTTCTTGTATAAAAAAGTTTGACAATTACAGATATATCTATAATATTTCTTGGAAATTTTTACTCTTATTCCAACTGACCCATGATCTGTTACTCTATTAAAAAAGAAGGTGAAACCAACGAAAAACTCATTCTTCGATATAAAAAAGCTTTTTTCCAGACTCGTACTGCAAACCAACTTCGCAATACTCAAACTCATTCTCGTAAACCTTCGTATCGAAAGATCCGTGAGAGAGCAATCATCCGTGAATACTATCGGGCTGTTGCAAAATAATAAATAAAAAAATCCCTTTGAATATTTGAAGGGATTTTTTTAGAATATCTCTACTCTAATTGGCACATCCAGAAAGTGTACCTGTACCGATAGTGATGCTCGCATTATAAGAATATACAATATCACTCATTCCATCGCTACATGTTCAGGTAGTCAATGTAGCACTGAGTGGAATTCCAACAGATACAGGTGTAGCCACTATACTTATACTACCGCTGGAATTTGTCTGCACACTTGTGTACCAAGTTTCAGTCACTCCGCTTGCTTCTGGTCGAGAGAATTTGGCTCCTGTCATTGTCTGTTCTAGCGCCCAAAATGGTTCTGTTCCTCTAGCTATAAATGGCGTAAGGGCTACAGGAATAGGTAAGACTGCTCCAGTTTTACTCGGTACTAGAGGAGGCACTATCGGTACTGGAGTAGTAGATGGTCCAGATAGACTCGTACAACTCGCAAGGAATCCGAGAGAGACGATGACTACGATGTGAGAAAGAGTTTTTGGCATATTATAAGGTGTGAAATATATGGATATGAGAATTGTAACTAATTTTTTATACTATGCAAGGTAGATCGATTATACAGCATCGAAAGACTTTTTTTCAAATATCCAAGCAGCTAGGCACAGTATGATAGTAGTATAGAGTATTGAGAGAACAAATGCAATAAGATAGGTTTCAATATGAATACTAGCAGTAGTAGCAACTAGGTTTTTGAGATTTAGTGACTGCAAATTCGGGAAAACCATCAGGACAAGGCGAGCAAAATACATATATACTATACTCCCAGATCTCATCGCATATTCCAGAATCGCATACCCTCCATGACCGATGATGGAACTGGCAATAGTCATAAACATAGCCAATCCTGGTGAGACAATAGCCGAGAAAAAGAGACTCAGAGCAAGGAGTGATAGTAACTTCAAAAATATCCCAAAAACAGCGAGAAAAAATACTATATCGAGACTTACTCCCTGTGATAGGAGAATGGCAAGGAGGATCGCAAGTTCTATGAGAATAACAAGAGATAGGACCACTGCAAAACCTGTAAACTTTCCAAATATAATCATTCCTCTTCTAATTGGCTTCGAGAGTATCAAATAAATAGTACGTCCCTCGATCTCGCGAGCAATAAGTCCTCATGCAAGGAGGAGTATCACAGATAATCCAGATAACTCAAGAAATGAAAGTCCAAAATCTATGATAACTCGCTTGTTCTCACCGAGTGCCAGAGAATCGAGTCCCAGAGAGAGTAGAATCAATATAACTGACAGAAATATAATAAGTGAGAAAAATCGATTGCGAACCATCTCTCGAAAGGTATTGAGTGCTATATTGAACATATTTTTATTATAAAAATCAAAGTATTTTTTCCTGTATTTTCTGTAGTTCTAGTGGTTCTGCTTTTCTCGCATTCGCATGATCAAGATCACTGACAGAATCTGTAGGAACAAGGTGATAGTGGCAATGTGGCACATCATATCCGAGAAACATAGTACAGACTCGATTGCATCCTGTCGCCTTTTGGATAGCTAGACTCAGTTTTTTGGCGGTTAGAAATATCGCAGAATAGTAGGGTTCAGGCACTTCTGAAAAATGATCAATCTCGATTTTAGGTACGATTAGAGTATGTCCGATTTTTAGAGGACTTATATCTAAAAATGCATAAGTATACTCATCTTCATAGATTTTATATGAAGGAATTTCACCTGCAATAATGCGAGAAAAAATTGTGGACATACTTTAAGAAACTCTTGATAAAATAGTATTGAGTTCAGATATCACATAGACGAGTCCTGCCGTTGGCACATTAATTCACATACGAGCTAAGATGTGAATAGCTTCCTCAGTACGAAAATAATCTTTTATCCCATCCATAACTTCCAATCAACATGGTGCAAAATCCAATTTCATACTATAAAAAGTTATATCAAATAAAATTCTGATTTCCATTCATAAAATCTTTTATACTTTGTGATTTCTTTCATTCTAACTTCACTTGTTTCAAAGTCAATATTCACTCACCACAAATAACTCCAATCGTTCCATCTTCGAGTTTTACGACTTGTCCGACAGATTCAGTGCTCTGTCATTCCTGCGTAGGCGCCCCGAAGGAAGTACCCTTAGGGTACAGGAATCCACTTAAAAATAAGGAATCTTTATCTTCTACTGGATTCTGGGACAAGCCTGGAATGAAAGAAACCTCCTCGAATAAAATTCGTTTCCCCTTGTAAAGAGTATAGATCCCTGGCCAAGATGTATAAGCCTGCCACATCTGATAGATTTCTTGAGCATTCGTTGACCAATCGATGAGTCCATCTTCTTTTTCTATTTTTTTGCAATAGGTTGCTTGACTTGTATCTTGCGGAAGTGGTGTGATTCCACCCGTTTCGAGTTCTCGGAGTGTTTGGACCAAAGTGGGCCCAGAGAGTTGAGCAAACTTCGCAAAAAGACTGGTCGATGTTTCCTCAGGATCTATTGCAATAATACGGATTTTGAGTATATCACCTTCATCCATACCCTCACTAATCTCCATGATAGTGACACCTGTTTCCTTTGCTCAATAGAGAAGTGCTGTCTGAATCGGTGATGCTCCACGATAGGCAGGTAGTATAGAACCATGGATATTGATGCACATCTTCTTGGGTATCTCCAGGAGTTCCAGTGGAAGTATGCGACCATAGGCTACAACAATATAGTAGTCACATTCATATTTGACCAGATCTTTCAGGATTTCTGGATTATTTCGGATTTTTATGGGAGTAAATACAGGAATATCATGATCCAAAGCCAATGTTTTCACAGGGGTAGGCTGGAGTTGACCTGACCTTCCGACTGACTTGTCAGGATTCGTCACAACAAATACGACCTTTATATCGGGACTTTCGATAAGATTTTCGAGGACTGCTGCCGAGAATGATGGAGTTCAAAAAAAGCCAATATGCATAGAAGTTGATTATAAAAAAAGGGATACGATAAGCAAATGCAAATAGAAAAGAATATTTTGGAAATAACTCAAAAACAAGGAATTCTAAGCATAAAAATTTTTTCGAAAGGAGCTTATGGATGAGTAAGTAACTGAGAAAATAAGTTTTATAACAAAGAAGTATGTGGTTTTTTGCTTATTTCCTGAGAATGTTTGCATTTTTTGTGTCGTTTTGATATACTGGAACAAATCACTTTTTTATCTCTATGCTTCTTCGAATTCTTATATGGTGTCTTTCCATGCTTTTTATATCTGGAATTGTCTCTGCAGCAACTATTCCCGATCTCAATGTTCGTGAAGTGACTATTGGCGATACAGGAAATTCCAATAATTTACTTGAGACATTTGCATCACCAATTCGGACATTTTTTTTCTCTCCAGGAGCTTATGGATCCGATGGAGTTTTGGGCGCTTTTACTACGATCGCCTTCCAGATTAAGAATTTTTTCATTGCTATTGCCGTTATCTTCCTTATTATTGGAGTTATCCGGTTGCTCTTCTCAGCTAATGATGAAGAGAGCCTCAAAAGATGGAGATCCAATATTATCTGGGTTTCTGTGGGGATTTTTGTTATGCAGATAGCATTCTCAGTATGGAATACACTTATACTCAAAAACGCTACATCAATTATTGGGAGCTCTCTGGGATGGGAATTTTGGGTCAATGTATTCTCACCAATAGTGAATCTTCTCCAGATGCTTGCGGCATTCGGATTTCTTGCTATGGCAGTATGGTCATTTTTTGTTCTCGTAACCGCTGCAGGTGATGAAGAAAGAATAAAAAAAGCAAAAAATACTATTATCTATGCTATTATAGGATTTCTCTTGATCAAGATACCATACGCTATTGTAAGAGCATTCTATTGACGACCAGGCTGTGAATATACTGGTGGTGGATTCACATCTGTTGGAACTTGCGATATCAAAGAAGTGGACCTCGCGAAAGGTATCGGCATCGTGGGTAAATTGTTTACATTCTTTAACACATTTCTCTCAGTGATTTGTGTTATTCTGATTATCTACGCTGGATGGCTCGTTCTGATCTCAGGTGGTGAAGAAGAAAAACTCAAAAAAGCAAAAAATACTATTCTCTATATTGTCATTGGTTTTATCGTACTCGTCACAAGCCATGCAATCTTTAGATTCTTCATTCTCAAAGGTTAATTCATGTATCAATTTCTCTTTATCTGCATCGCCACGATTATCGTCCTCGCCATACTCTACTGGCATATGAGACGCCGTACCAGCATGGATCGTTCCCTCGGAATGGTATTTTTACGTGTGATTATCGCTCGCAAAGATAGTGATAGTGATGAGAAAAAAGAGACCGTAAAAGATTTTCGTGAGCAGATTTCTATTATGGAACAGCTTCTAGCAAGTTTGAAATCACTCCACTCAAGTGCCTTTAAGAGCTGGTTCTTTGGACAGGAATATATATCACTGGAGTACATCGCACATCAGGATGAACTCTATTTTTATGTAGTAGTACCCAAAAAATCAAAGCTCTTAGTAGAGAAACAGATAATCGGATTCTATTCAGATTGCCTCATTGAAGAGACTCCCGAGATCAACATCTTCGAAAATAGGAGTACTGTCCGAGGTGAGATTATGATGATGAAAAAATGACCAGAATTCCCTATAAGGACCTATACCAAGTTGGAATCAGATAGTATGAATAGTCTCTTGTCCGCTCTGGGCTGACTCGACCCTGATGAATCGGCATGTATCCAAATATTACTAAGACCTGTAGACGATGATTGGCAGAAGGCAATTCGGAAAATGATCAGAAAAACAGAAAAAAAGAATGGAGGGTATTTTCATTTTTCATTCAATCCCCTTTCCTGGCTCGGCAGCTTGATTAGTCTAGTCGTAAGTGAGCCCGAGGATTCTATGAAGCATTCTGAGGAGGATACTCATGAAGGAGAGGAGCCCGTAGATGAAGAGGGACTAATGAAGGAGAAAATCAAAAAAACTGGATACGCAACTACGATTCGTATAATTGTGACAGGCAATAAGGAAACGAGTACAGAAGCAGAATTGAAAAGTATAATATCAGCTTTCTCACAATTCGCTTCACCGACATACAATAGGTTCAAGCCGATGAAACGAAAAAGTCTCTCCCTCCTGGTAGAACACTATATTTTTCGTCAATTTGCTTGGTGGCAAAATGCGCCAATCCTCAATAGTGAAGAGCTGGCAACACTCTACCATTTTCCTCATAGTAAATATAATAAACAACCTGAAATTCGTTGGCAACGATTCAAGGTAGTAAAAGCGCCAGTCAATACACCAAAGGAGTGACTCTATATCGGAGATAATGTGTTTCGTGGCGAATGTAAGCCAATTTTTGTAAAAAATGAAGATAGATTTCGGCACTTCTATGTCATCGGTCAGACGGGTACAGGAAAATCGTCCATTCTCCAAGTCATGGCGAGGCAAGATCTCAGAAATAAAAGAGGAATCGCAGTGATGGATCCGCATGGAGATCTTGCGAAAGATCTTCTCAATTTCATACCAAAAGAACGAGCTGATGATCTGGTATACTTTGATCCAGGAGACCTCTCGCGACCCATGGGACTAAATCTCCTAGAGGCCAACACTGAAGACGAGAAACAAATGGTGGTTGCTGATGCTACCAATATTATGATCAAACTCTTCTGAAGTGAGATATTTGGTCCTCGTATCCAAGATTATTTTCGTAATGGATGTCTTACTCTGATGGACTGCCCAACTGGTGGTGCTATCACAGATCTGATCCGACTATTTACCGATGATAATTTCCAACGAGAAAGACGCACCACACTCAAAAATCCAATTGTGAGAACCTGGTGGGATCATACCTATGCTAAGATGGGCGACCGAGAAAAATGAGAAATTATCCCATACTTTGCTGCCAAATTCTGACAATTCATCACGAATACGCTCATGAGAAATATTGTCGGGCAGACAAAAAGTGCCTTCGATATCGCCGACATCATGAACAATGAAAAAATTCTTTTCGCCAGCCTATCGAAAGGAGTACTTGGCGACCTCAACTCAAATCTCCTCGGTCTCATACTCGTATCTAAGATACAGATAGCAGCCATGAAGCGACAACAGATGGCAGCAGAAGATCGCCGTGATTTTTTTCTCTATATTGATGAATTTCAGAACTATGTGACAGATTCGATTGAGTCTATTCTCTCAGAGGCCCGCAAGTATCGACTCGGTCTCGTAATCGCTCATCAGTATTTAGGACAATTACAAAAATCTGATGCTCTTACCAAATCCAATCTCAATCTCAAAGATGCAATCTTCGGTAATGTGGGAACGATGATGACCTACAAAATTGGTCCAGAAGATGCAGAAATGATGGGCAAACAATTTGCTCCCGTCTACTCCGATCAGGACTTTGTGAATATGGACAAGTTCAAAGCCGCGATAAAACTCTCGGTTGATGGACAACCAACTCCAGGATTTTCACTCAATGTACCACTTCCCTGGCTCGAAAAAGGTGATGTGGTCACGGGAAATGCACTTCGGGAACTCTCGAGACTCAAATATGGTCGAGAACGGGAATTCGTCGAAAAAGAAATAATATATAGAATCGGATCTCAATGATAAATACTATGACTCCACGCATTATCA
>JAYTZT010000009.1:0-12101 GCA_043741945.1 Candidatus Altimarinota bacterium | reverse complement strand
ATCAGATTTGGTATTTTTCTCGATTTTATCAGAAATATTTTTTTGCTGTTTTAGGATTTCTGCAGACTTTCTCCGAATGTACCAAAATGAAACGAGAGAGATAGCAATAACTCCTATAACTCATAATATATAGAAAAATAAGGTAGCTCCTCTATACTCGGATACAATCATATTGATGATTCAGATATGGTACCCAATCATTCCAGACACAAAAGGAATCGGTATGCAGAGAATTAGCGAGTATAATAGGTACTTCCGTATATCCACACGCAGTTTACCGATATAAGTCAGTCCAATTGGGGGAGCATACGGGGTGAATTTGATAAGGAGTATAGCTAGAGCCAAATTCATGTGTATGAGATGATCGATTTTCTGGATAAATAACGACTCCTTTTTGTTTTTTATAGTAGTCCTTTTTTTGAATAGATGCCAACCATAGCGACCAATACTATAAAATAGGAAATCTCATAAAATATCTCATATCCAACCCAATATAAATACAAGATATATATCAAAAACTCACAATGATGCCAAAAATGCCGCAATAAAAGTCACAATAGGGCCTTCTATAGTCATGAGAGCTAGCATGAGTACATATCCTCATCATTTGAGGGACGCTATCGTTTGTGGATCTAAATATTGGGTGAGGTCCATAGTATTTTACTAATAGGGAACTGATGACATATGAATTCATTGGCGTAGTTTTTCCATGTTGAGGTCTGGACACATTGTGTACATGCCTCCGGGAGTATATTTCCAATTTTCTCAATAGCTGTTTCGAGTCTTTCTCATTCAGGGACGAGTATTCCTGTTATCCCATTTTGTATGGTGCACCTAGTATTTTCGAGATCATAGGCAATGATAGGAAGCCCACATGCCATAGCCTCTAAAATAACGAGTCCGAGTGTATCAGTCTTGGAAGGGAATACAAATGCATCTACACTTCTATAGATTTCTCCCAACTCAATGGCACTTCTTTGCCCGAGAAATTGTACATCAGGGTATTCTTTTTTATATTTTTCGAGAAGGGGACCATCTCCGACTACTATTTTTGCATATTTTGTATCCATATCTAGGAAATCGGCTATATTTTTTTCTATTGCTATGCGTCCGACATACAGGAGTATTGGTCTGGCAATATTCAGAAATAGGGTTCGCTCTCATGCAAAAAATATACTATGATCAATTCCAAATGGTACTATTGTAGGATTCTTATAATCATTTCTTAGGAGATATTCCCCAAGTCCTGAATTCGATATAAATACTTCCTCTGCACCATCATGGATATAGTGGAGATATTGATGTACATATTCTTCTTTTACCAGACGACTCCTCATATGTATATACTCAGGGAACTTGGTATGGAATGTTGTAGTATAGGGGATATGTCGTCTCTGACAGATATAGGCAACTGTCAGACCTATGGGACCCTCTGTCATGATATGGATATAGTCTGGTCGGATATCTCGTATACGAGCGAGGATATTTCTGGGAAATGCCAATGAGAGTCTGATTTCTTTGTATCCGAGAAAGGGGATAGTAACGAAGTCATCCGAAGATATAATAGAAAAATGTATTTCAGGTGGAAGATTTTTTGACAGATTGTCTATACAACGAGTTACGCCATTGATTTGTCCTGCATAAGTATCTGTGAAAATGAGCAGTTTTTTCATATGGTATCACTTTGAATATTTGTATCTGAAGTATATGAATTAGTCATTTTTTAGCAAGAATTGACTCTAGTAATAGGCCATATTCCTAAAATACCTGAGTAAAGCCCTGCTCTGGATCATCGAAAGTACGCAAAATTCCTTCTTGGATGAGCCATACCTTGTTTGAGATATGTTCGAGGAGGTCTCGATCATGCGAGACGATGAGACTCGTTCCATCAAAACTTTCGAGCATATTTTTGATCACTTCCTTGGAGTGGAGATCGAGATGATTCGTCGGCTCATCCATGATGATGATATGAGGTCTCGTGAGGAGCATCTTCGTGAGTGCTACTTTGGCTCGCTCACCACCTGAGAGTGTGGATATTTGCTGATCCACCTTGTCACCCGTGATGAGGAGTCCACCGAGCATCGCTCGGATCTCCCCCTCATTCCCAGCGTTGCGAGTGAGTTCAGTGATGATACTCGCACTGCCATCGAGGTCCGTGAGCACCTGAGAATAGGATCCGATGATGAGGTCTGGATTGGTCGCCACAGTTCCTGAGAGAGCCGCAAGTTCTCCGAGGATAGTTTTGAGTAGTGTCGTCTTCCCAGCTCCGTTGCGTCCGATGATCCCGATTTTCTCATTCTTTCTCACTATCAGCTCTCCGTGAGTTGTGATGAGTGATGACGCATATCCGACAGAGAGATCCGTGATCGTCATGATCTTCTCTGGGAGTCTCTTGCCTGCTGTGATTGTTATATTGCGTACGGTCGAATCTCCGTCGGGCTTGTCTATTCGTTCGATCTTGTCCACTTGCTTGATACGACTCTGGACACTATTGGACTTCGACGGAGTATACCTGAACCGGTTGATCCATGCTTCTTGCGTCTCTATATCTTTTTTTTGGATTTCATGAGCCTTGAGTTGTCTGTCATATCTCGCTTGCTTCTCGACGAGATAGTCTGCGTATTTACCTTGATAGTTATTCAGCTTTTTCCCTGATATCTCCACGATCCGATCTGAGGTATTATCGATGAATCTGACATCATGGGAGATCGAGAGGATCGCCTTTTTCCATATTTTACAGAAGTGCTCGAGGAAAATAATGCCCTCGATATCGAGATGGTTAGTAGGCTCATCGAGTATCAGGAGATCGACTTCAGTGATCAAGAATTTTGCGATTTGTACCTTTGTCTGTTCTCATCCTGATAAGGAGAGTACATTCTGATCGAGCATCAGATCTGTAAACCCAAAATATCGTAATATGTGAGTCTGGAGATCATACCTTCGATATCCGTCATTATCTCTGAGGTAGGTTTTGATCTCATCTATTTCTTCCCAATAGGCATCATCATGTTCGATAGTAGCGAGTCTCTCTATCTTCTGTGTGACTTCAGGGAACACCATTAACATCTCATTTTTCAATGTATTGGCACTATCTTGCCAGAAGAGGTCTTGAGAGAGGTAGCCGATTTTGAGTCCTGATGCTTTTTCTATTATTCACTTGTATTCTCCCTCTCGTCCTATGATCATCTTTAGGAGCGTTGTTTTCCCGGCTCCATTTTTACCGATGAGAGCTATCTTGTCTCGACGATTAATCTGCATATCTGCTTCTAGAAAGAGCTCGGTCTGTTCGATATTTTTGGTGAGTCCTGATATGGTGACAAGACTCGAAGCAATACGAGATTCTCCACTAAAAAGGTACTCAGGAATACACTCCAGAGTATAGGTCTTATTTGATATTTTCTCTATCTTTTGACTATCGAGTTCGAACTCCTTTTCGATATATCTCACGAGTCGCTTTATCTTGGTCTCTTCTTTGATTTTTTCAGTGATAGAATTCAGATAGTTTATACAGACTTCCTCTACTTCTGCATAGGTGAAGTCAGGATGTATAGTGATAACTCGGGAGATCAGAGCTGAGAGCATGCATGTCAGTTTAGGTAGCTATAGTGTAGCGATGGAAGGGTATTAGTCAATATTGCTTCTTAAAATTGATTGTAGTCGAGTTTGCGAAAATTCATTTCTCGATACAATGGGTATTTGGAGTCCTACTTGTATATAGTTTTTTTAAATTCATAATATGAAAGATCTTCCGGCGAAGAATATCCTAAAAAAGAGTATATTTTGACTTTTGAGACCCTATTGGCTTCTGATAAGTAGTCTTCTTTTTTTTACCATTTTGAGTAATGGACTCAATCTGATAATCCCGCGTATTATCGCTACAGCAATAGATAGCTATACGCAATGAACATTTGATTCTCACGTTATTATGGGAGAGTTTTTCATCGTAGCTCTACTCATATTTATTTTTACATATGTCCAGAATATCGTGCAAACCTATGCTTCTGAATCTGTAGCTAGAGACCTGAGGACGAGGCTCATAGAGAGGATTTCTCTACAAGATTACAACTATATACAAGTTGTGACTTCCTCGAAGCTTTTAACCAATCTCACTTCTGACGTTGACTCTGTCAAAATGTTTGTTTCTCAGGCTATATCTTCGATTATCTCCTCTATATTTCTCATTATCGGTTCTAGTATTTTATTACTTCTCATCAATTGGAAACTCGCACTTACGGTACTCTTGATTATACCCTTAATTGGTATACCTTTCTCATTCGTACTGGCTCGAGTCAGAGAGTTATTCAAGTCGGCACAAGAGGCAATAGATTGACTCAATAAGATTATCAACGAAAGTATTCTTGGATCAGCCCTGATTCGTATACTTAATTCTCAGAGCCTCGAATATACCAAATTTATTGCAGCAAACCAAAAATCCAAAGACATCTGACTCTCTATTCTCCAGCTTTTCGCAACCCTTATTCCTATAATTATTTTTAGTTCTAATTTGGCGATACTCGTTATTTTGCTCCTTGGATGAAATTTTGTGATCTCTGGTACGATGAGTTTGGGAGACTTCACAGCATTTAACGCGTATTTAACTATATTGATTTTTCCGATTATTCTCATTGGTTTTATGAGTGGTGTCATTGCTCAAGCATCGGCATCATATGCTCGTATATCTGAAGTACTCAACGCTCCTCATAAAAAAGATACAGGGACCATCACAAAAGAGATCACGGGCAATATTCGCGTAGATGATATTTCTCTACAATTCGGAGAAAAAAATATACTGAAAAATGTATCCTTCTCTATCAAACCCAAAACGAGAACTGCTATCATAGGACCTACGGCAGCAGGGAAGACCCAACTTCTCTATGTTCTTACTGGACTCCTAGAACCGAGTAGAGGATTGATAGAGTATGATGGGAGCGATATTCATACATATAAGAAAAAATCTTTCTATGAACAAGTGGGTCTCGTATTTCAAGATAGTATATTGTTTAACCTGACACTTCGAGAGAATATCGCATTCAGTAATATTGTCCAAGATAAGGATATAGCCCGAGCTATCGAGACTGCTGAACTCAGCGAATTCATCGATTCTCTCCCTGATAAACTCGATACTATCGTCTCTGAAAGAGGAACGACACTTTCAGGCGGACAAAAACAGCGTATCATGCTCGCAAGAGCACTTGCGATCAATCCGCATATACTCTTATTGGATGATTTCACGGCGAGACTGGATATCCATACAGAACAAAAAATCCTCGAGAATATGAAAAAAAATTATCCAGATATTACCCTGATATCCGTCACCCAGAAGATCGAATCAATACAAGACTATGATAATATCATTCTCCTTATGGAAGGTGAGATACTTGCTATAGGGACACATAAAGAGCTCATGCACACCTGTCCTGAATATGTCCAGATCTATACTTCTCAATTGAGTACTACGAACTATGAATTATAAACTCAATACATCTGAGGGTACTACAGTAAAAAAATCAATGAAGTCCTCACTTCAAAGGCTGGTTCCTCTCGTATCAGCAGAAAAGTGAAAACTTATTATAACACTGATTGCAGTGATTGTGAGCTCTCTATCGAGCCTCATCGCTCCGGTGATTATTGCATATACTATTGATACGTATATACAGTCCAAAGACTATCAAGGCATTCTTATGAATTCATTTTGGTTGTTACTAATATACGCTATAGGGAGTATAGCTAGTTATATACAGACTAAGACTATGTGAGGTGTTGGAAGGAGACTTTTGTTTAGTATACGCAATGTCATATTCAACAAACTCCAAGAACTACCTGTAGCATTTTTCAATCAAAATAAGTCTGGCGATCTTATTTCTCGTATCAATAATGATACTGAGAAACTTAATCAGTTTATATCGCAAGCTATGATGCAATTTATTGCCAATTTTTTCCTCATCTGTTGAACTGGTATTTTTATTCTCTTTATCCAATTCGAGCTAGCTATTATCACACTTATCCCAGCCCTCTGTGTACTCCTCATTACGCAGCTACTGTCTACTTGGGTCAAAAAGAAAAATCTCGCTAACCTTCAGTCACTCTGAGGAGTCAGTTCTGAGATACAAGAGAGTCTCAGTAATTTCAAGGTAATAGTAGCATTTAATAGACTGGATTATTTCCGTCGAAAGTTCGATGAATCCAATAATATAAACTATCGAGCTGGTATCGCCGCAGGGATTGCGAACAATGTCTTCATACCGATATATTGACTCGCTAATCATCTTGCCTCTCTCCTGAGTCTGTGGTATGGATTATATCTGATTACTCATTCCAAACTCACTATAGGTTTACTCATTGGCTTCCAGTTATATGTGAATAACTTCTATAGTCCACTTCGTCAATTGGCTTCAGTTTGGTCATCATTCCAGCTTACACTAGCCTCTCTCGAACGAATATGAGAAGTTCTGGATCTCCACTCTGATATGGAGATTATCAGCACAAGTGAAAAAGTTGTGGGAGATACTATACTCGAGTTCCGATATGTCTCATTCCACTATCCAGATGGTCAGGATATCCTACGAAATATCAATTTTTCTCTACAAAAATGAAAGACCTATGCTCTAGTAGGTCCAACAGGAGGTGGCAAAACGACGATTGCATCACTCATTGCGAGACTACAAGATCCTACTGCAGGGAGTATATTT
The DNA here is from genome assembly GCA_043741945.1 of Candidatus Altimarinota bacterium. Lineage (GTDB taxonomy): Bacteria > Patescibacteriota > Gracilibacteria > BD1-5 > UBA2023 > JABFSX01. The sequence continues at coordinate 5,412 of JAYTZT010000009.1, read as the reverse complement.
CTTGATTCGCGAGATATCCGTTCTTATGATCCAGAAGACCGTACTCGCAAGATCGGTTTTATACTACAAGAGCCATTTCTCTTCTCGGGTACTCTTCGAGACAACATTATCTACGGTAATACGCAGTATGAGAATACCTCCACTGAACAACTCATAGAAATCCTGAGAGCATCAGATCTGTATGGATTTGTTGAAAAATTTGATTGATGACTAGACTCTGAGATCCATGCAAGTGGGGAATCTATGAGTCTCGGACAGAAACAACTGATAGCGTTTATTCGAGCATTTTTGAGAAGTCCAGAGCTCCTTATACTCGATGAAGCAAGTGCTAATATCGATACCGTCACTGAACAGCTCCTTGAAGATATACTCCAGAAACTTCCCCCAACAACGACAAAGGTGATAATAGCTCATAGGCTCAATACGATCAAGAATGCTGATGAGATATTTTTTGTGAACTCAGGAACTATCACTCCTACAGGATCTATGGAACATGCTCTCGATATGCTCCTTCATGTATAAAAACAGAGCTAGGAGATGAGATGAAATCTTACATTTAAATAATAAAAGAGCCGTTCTCAGAACGGCTCTTTTATGGTGAAAGTTGAGAATAGATCGACCTTGTTGAGTTATTTCAAGCTAAATACTTCCGAGAAATTATATAATTATAATAAGCTGTATACGGTTTCATATAATTATTATGTAGTATGTTCTTTCATTATAAAACTAAAAGCAATCAAACCTAAAACTCCACAGACAACAAATCCTGTAGTGAGACCAAATGCTTGTGACAATAATCCAATTAATAAAGGACCTATCATGTCACCAAATTCCTTGAAAGAACCGGCTATTCCAACTGTTTGTCCCAAAGCACCTTTTTTAGCTAAAGAACTCACAAGTGTATCTGTATTAGTCCAGACTATACCGACACCAATAGCACAAATAATTGATATAACAATAAGCATTATATCACTTACAAATGGTATAAGTATCACACTTATAGCGGAAAGTATGAGACCAATTTTAATAGTAATCAAGGGATTTTTTTTATCAGCAATCATTCCTGCGATTGGTTGTATCAAAATATAACTTAGAGCGACAATAGACATTACGACTCCTGCTTGGAATGGTGTATATCCTAAGCTTGATATCCTAACTGGTAAAAAGCCAAAGAGAATTCCTACAAAAAACATATTTATAACAATAACTAAATACCATGGTAGGAGAATAGGATTACGAAAAGCTACAATAAAACCTTTTATGGAAAAATCGTCATCATCATCTAATTCTGCTTTTTGATCATTTTTAGTTTTAGGTAAAAAGAAAGTTAGTATCAGAGCTAATATTCCTATAAGTGCCGTAACTATGAAAATATTAGAAAAGTCTGATTTTAAAACTATATATCCCCCAATCACAGGGCTCAATACATAGCCTGCACCTTTTATTGCATTATAAATACCGTATGCTTTCCCTCGATCTTGCTTGTAATACTCTGCAACCAGAGCTATAGAAACACTAGAGAGAGCTGCAGCACCGACACCTTGTAAGAATCTTACCAAGATAAGCAATGTAGGACTAATAACTAAGTATAGTAATGAAGCAATAATAAACACAATTATTCCTGCTATCATTGTCCTTTTCATTCCTTGTCTATCTGCCAAAACTCCAAATATAGGTTTAGAAATTATTTCAGCAAAATCATATGCTGCAATCAGTACACCGATAATAGCTAAACCAACTCCCATTTCTTTTGCATAACTCGGTAAATTCACGGCGACAATATGTGCACCAAAAGAAGTTACAAAGCCGATAAATCCTAAAATGAATGCATAAATTAGTTTTGGTTTCATTTAAATAGTATGAATAGTAATAAAAATTATTTATAATTATATGGGTATTTCTAGGGAAGTAAAATATCTGTTCTGATAACTGCTCTTTTGATATAGAATAGTCTATAAGTCTGGTACATAGAATTATCTCTTTCGAGCAATCTTGATGAGATATACTCATAACAGTATCCATGATATATTGAAATATATTGATGTGAAAAAATTATTCATTTTGTGTAAAAAAAGAACTCATACTTAATATAAGCATGAGTTCTTTACGATACGGAAAATTGATTGGATTTTTCGTATATATTTTGACGAGTTTCTATCTATTTCTTGTAATAAACTTACTGACGGCAGAAGATAGAGTTTTTCCTGTACTATCTGTTATGATAACTTGGTAATAGTATGTGGTTTTATTTCTGAGTCCTATGAGAGTGATTATATCTGACATAACTCCTATTTGGGATGAGATCATAGAACTACTCAGAGTTCCTGCACCGGTACCATAGAGTACCTTTCCACTAGTAGGCAGACTGGTCGACCAGCTTATAGTCGCACTCGAAGTTGCTGCCGATACCGAGTTACTGATAAAGGAGAGAGAAACATCGAGTGTCGTACCAGAAGCAGCGGTACTGATAGCAGAGGTATTTCCAGCGGCATCATATGCAGATACTGTATAGGTATATGCAGTAGACGCGGACAATCCTGATACATCCGTATATGATTGAGTAGTGCTCGTTGCTATCTTGGATCCATTTCTATATATATTGTATCCAGTGACTCATCCTATATCTGTAGAAGCATTCCATGAGAGAGCAATAGATGTAGAATTTTTTGGTATGGTAACGAGATTGGTCGGAACAGAAGGAGCTAACGTATCACGAGTTCCTACAGTGCTCAGAGCAGCAGCGACCGCTTTTGTAGCATTTATCCTTCCCCAACCATAGTACATATCCCATCCTGGTTCACCTATATCATCAGCTGAAGTGAAGAGAATATTTTGAGCTTGGTCAGGAGTGAGTCTAGGATTGACAGAGAAGATGAGAGCCACTACTCAAGCCGTAAGAGGAGAGGAAAATGAGGTACCAGATGGAGCACTGTATCCACCACCCCTTGAGGTAGTATAGATACCAACACCCGGTGCAGCAAGATCTGTATCAGCACCATATGTAGACCAGCTCGTACGATTGTCTGCTCCATCAGTAGCGGAGACGGAGATCAGCTCTTTCGGATTCGTAAAGAGGGATTGAACACCAGAATTACCCTCTGCAACTACTACCAATCCACCCTTACTTCTCATGTATGTCGCAGCGTTGATAATAGCACTACTACTATTCACCTCAGCGAAACTAATATTAGCTACTTTCGCTCCATGATCAGTAGCCCAGGTAAGAGCTGTAGCTATAGTAGAATAGTACGCATAGCCTGAAGCATCCGCAACACGAACTGGCATAATTTTTGCTCCATAAGCAACACCCGATACACCGTTAGCATTATCTCCAATAGCTGCAGCAGTTCCAGCAACCATTGTACCATGCCCCTGTACGTCTGTTGTATCACTATTATTATCATATGCGTTCCATCCAGCTACACAACTTGCCTGAAGATCAGGATGAGTACAATCAGTTCCTGAATCTAGTATCGCAATTGTAACGCCACTTCCCTGACTACTATCCCAAGCCACAGAAGACTGGATGTTCTGATGATGCCACTGGCTTGCATAGTATGGGTCATTGGGAATATATGACTGAGAAACAAGATTGTCCACCTCAGCATACTCTATATCTATTCCATGTTTTGTTTTCATATCACTCACAAATTCTTCAGGGGATTTTCCCGGAGGAATAGTAATAAATTTGACATCAATTTGAGGAATATTTCAGTTTTCTTTTGACCCTCTTTCAGCGAGGATCTGATTTTTTCGTTCCTGTCCGACATTTGACTTAAATTTTACGAGAATACGTTCTGTAGAACGTCCAACAATCCCTCATTTGACAACAGCATCTGCAAGATCCGAATGGTGAACTACTCCTGTAGCAGAGGTTTGTGGAGCTCTATCTGATATATTTGAACCTGTCTCCAGCTGAAATAGTGAGGAGATCATACGTGTGCCATAATCTCCATTGAGTACAAATAAGATTGATGATAGAAAAAATCATGCAAAAATTCCCAAAAAGAATTGAAAATAACGGGAGACTTTCATAAAAAAAAGTAAATAAATAAAGTAACACACTTACTGTAACATATTGATTCAAAAAATGCAAAAAACAGGGTAGACTTTTTACTTATGCATATCAAGAGTATTTTTAATTCTTTGAATCATGTATATGAAAGATTTCTTTCTTCTTCACTGAAAGATCTGCTCGCATCTTTAGAAACAGAAGTTTTTCATTGATTTCTCAAAAATCAACTCAAAGTAGTCGATCCTGACCAAGGATCCATATAAAGCACACAATACCTACAATCAGGCTAAAAAATGAAAGATATGAAAAACCGAGAAAGAAAAAGATATTATACAGTATATGGAGTATAATCCCAAGGATAAGACTCAATCCGAGTGAACCAACAGTATCGATATATGAACGTGTTCGGACATCAAAAAATGAAAATTTCCCGAGGATTTTATGAAAAAGGCCTGTGCCTCGAGTATATCCTGCTTCAATGGCTTGATATTTTGCAAAGATAGAGTACCCAAATCCATACCCGATAAGCCCTGAAAAAAACATATGCGAAAGGGATCATAATATTACCCTTATTAGGGTCAATAGTAATATGAGTCAGGGAAGATAACCTGCTGTAACAAATGATTGAAAGTACAGTATATTTTCGGTACAAGCAAAACCAAATCCAATAATCATCATTCCTGTGAATGCCCCATATATTGTCTGAAGGGGACCACGAAAACGAAGGTACATGATAAAAGCCAGAAGTTTTATTATTTCCTCGATTATTGCTGGAAGGATAATTGTTCCCAGAAAGAAAAAAAACCGATTCTCCTGTACGAGTCATTGGATAAATGATTGGTACACAGACTCAAAATGAGAGAAAGCATTTTTTCAGATAATTTTGATTTCAAAAAAATAAAAATCGATCTGAAGTTCCTTGCCTATACCATAGAGTCCAATTTTTACGATAACTGCAGTAAGTATGCCTATAAAAAAAAGGAGTAAAAACTGAGAAAGAGTATATCGAAGGTATCGATACAAAATTAATAAAAAAATGATATGCAGAAAGACAAAGCCTATCGCAATATAGATCATAAAGGTATACTTACAAAAAAATAGTATTATCCCATGATTGTATCATATACATAATAAAAAAACAATTTTTGAGAGGATTCTATAAAACAAAAATCCCAGACAAAGTCTGAGATTTCTGCTGAAAGTTGAAAATGGCTCCCCCTTGCGGACCTATTTCGAACGAAATATAAGGATGACATCACGAATCTTGGAAGATTATTCGAGACTCATCGATGAGTGAAGGAGCTTTTACAAAAGGTAGTATATAAAGAAGGGAATCGATTTCAAGTAAAAGAACTCTCGTATATGTCTCTATAGCCAAAATAGAGCTTGGAGAAAAT
>JAYTZT010000008.1:0-29938 GCA_043741945.1 Candidatus Altimarinota bacterium | reverse complement strand
AAGGAACATGCATCCATAGCTCAATTGGAAGAGTAGCGGTCTTCGAAACCGTTGGTTGTAGGTTCGAACCCTACTGGGTGCACCATAGATTTTTTGCCCGGGTGATGGAATGGTAGACATGTACGCTTGAGGTGCGTATGCCGAAAGGTGTGGGGGTTCAAGTCCCCCCTCGGGCACCATTATAAGAAAAATAAAACTCTCGTTCGAAAGAACGGGAGTTTTATTTTTATACCCTTTCAAAACTATCTTCTAAATAAGTATAGAGCATAGCTCATGTATATTGAGTTTCTTTTGACATTGTTATATAGGAGGCAACTGGTATAATGCTCTCTAGTATCTTTCGTTTATTTTTTCATATTCCTACCCATTTTAGGGCGGTATTGATCCTCTTTTGGAGTCCTCGACTGAGTCATTGAGATGGAGGCCTGATTTGTTCTAGGAGTTTTTCAAATATTTTATGTATCTCTATAGTATCAAAAGTTTGAGCGGGGTTATTTTTAAAAAATCCCAATAAGCTTTTCTGGAATCACTCATAGTCTTGGGTTATAATATATTTAGCAATAGTAGCTCCATCTTTCCCAAAGAAGAAGTTGAGATCATCGTTTCTTACTAAAAATATGGGACTCATTTCTCATAGTGGGGTTCATAATAAAGAAAATTTCGTATACAGTAATTTCATATATTTTATAAAAAATAATTATAGATAGAAATTATAAAATTCCAAATAAACCAAAAGGTTCTTTTAGGAGGTTGATCTATATCACCATTCTTGAGATGGAGCTACTACACAACTATCTTAGATAAAATAAACGCGAATCAGTTTTTCCATAGCCCAAGTATATACAAAAATAAAATCCCTCCAATTTGGAGGGATTTTTGAGGAAGTATTATGCTTCGAGGGCTGCTGCTGGGATATTTACCGGAACATCACTTGGTACATAGTTCGGATCGAGTGCCTTGAGAGACAGACCGATACGCTTACCTACACTATCGAATGTGATGATACGAGCCTTCATCATCTCACCTGCATGAATCTTGCCTTCGATACCTTCCATCATTTCGGCAGTGATCTCCGAGAGATGTATGAGTCCAGAGACTCCACCGTCGAGCTCGAGAAATATTCCGAATTGTGAGAGACGAAGAACAGGTGCCTCTACAATATCACCGACCTGATATTTGTCAGAGAGAACTTGCCATGGATTAGCTTTAAGTCTCTTGATAGAGAGTGAGATTTTCTCACCTTCGATACCGATGATCTGGATAGTTACTTTGTCACCGAGTTTGGCGTGCTTGTGTGGATTATTCACATGTCCCCAGTCAATCTCAGATACGTGGACAAGTCCTTCGATACCCTGGAATGAGACGAATAGTCCGTATGTGAGAATACCAGAAACAACTCCTTCGACAATATCACCAACCTTGATAGTTTGGAGAGACTGGATGCGTTGTTCCTCGATAGCTGCCTTTTCAGAGAAGATGATTTTCTTTCCGGATGGATCAACATTGAGGACACGAACTTGGAATGGCTTTCCAACGAGTTTCCCAAGTTGCTCGAGAATCTTTTCTGGATTGGCATTCTCAACACGAGGGTAGTGAGCAGGAGTGAGCTGAGATACTGGGATAAATCCCTTGATTCCATCGAGATCGATAAGAAGACCTCCTTTGTTTGCTTCATTTGGGATAACTGTAATAATCTCCTTGGTGTCAAAATTAGAGTGGAGTTTTTCAATAAGCTTAGCTTGACTCGCCTTGCGAAGAGAGAGATGGATAAGACCACTATGAGCATCATCACCTATGATGATAGACTCGATACGGCTCCCAGGTTGGATATTTGAAGTATCTTCTGTAGAAGAAGTCATATGATTACCAGTGATAATACCAGTAAATTGACCTTCGAGATCCACGAGGATCATTTTTTGATTGGATACAATGACAGTACCACCGACGACTTCACCTATTCTATAGGATTGGATCGGGGTAGCGGTTGCGAGATCCTTTGCGAAATCTGACATAAGAAATAAACAGTTAAAAAATAGAAAATAAATAAGAAAAATATGGGGCGGCTGATGGGGCTTGAACCCACGACCTTCGGATTCACAGTCCGACGCTCTAACCAACTGAGCTACAGCCGCCATAAACACACTGCTTAGAAAAAGCCACCGAAGTATATGAAAAAGACTCGATTTTGCAATTTTATTTTGTATTTTTTATATTTTTGGATAGGATACGACATCTCTATGGTTGTTTTTTCCAGTGTATTTGTGTACCAGATAGGGGGTATATTTCCCCTAAGTGTCTCTCAGATACACCCAAAAACCCCTAGAGAATTTCTTTTTTTCCATTTTTATGAACAAATAATATATACTCGTCAATAGAATTTATTCGACAAATTCAGATAAAGTATGATATAATTTGATTCGCTTCTGGTGTCTGACCTATTCCTTGGTAATTCCTATATTAATAACTTGGAACGCTGAGTTGAATTTTATTCCTAAAAGTACTGCATGTATTCTTCTTTCCGTAACACGAGTTCCACACTCTCTTCCATGATCCGTAGTGATATATTCTCACTTCTGGGTAACTCTGGAAAAACTATATTTTCTCCTGAAACTGTAGAATTCTCATTCTCATTTCGTTTCTTTTTTTCACAGTCCTGCCATAAAATAGCAGACAAGATAGAAAGAATTGCTTACAAGAAACCCTTGACTTATATTGCTATTTGTCTCACTACTCTGATGATATCTCCGAGCGAGACATCCTTCGCAGCAGATAATGTGGATTCTTCTACAGAACGAACATTCATCATTACAGCGTATTATTCGCCATTGAAATGACAACAAAACTATTACCGATGAAGCTATGATGCCGATGTGCGTCTCAACGGTAATGGTACTAACGGTGCCAGTGGCACCCCAGTATTTACTGGTATGATTGCGGCTCCAAAGACTTATGCTTTTGGAACGCAGATTTTTTTTGAGTGACTTGGTCTCGGAACAGTCCAAGATCGTGGTGGAGCCATTGTAGAGGCATATGTCCGATGACAGTCTTATGATCGAATCGATTTATGGATGGGATATGGAGATGCAGCACTTAAGAGGACTATCGCATGGGGTCGTCGAACCGTACATGGGACTATCGTGACTGCGAGCACTGCTACCCCAATCAATCTCGCGGGTATCGATGATGGATCTGTGAATCTGAAACAGTATCCTCCAGTTTGATCACTCTCTGTCGGATGACTCTCCGCTGATGTGATATCTGAATTTGCAGATCTAGGATATAACTATACGGGGACAGATACCAAGTCGATGATTATAGAATTCCAGTTGGATCAGCAAATTATCACTTCCAAATATGATGATGCCGCTGGTACCTATGGACCCCGCACTCAAGCAGCACTTGCTAGTCTCCATGCGATCTATCAGACTCGACGCAATATTGAGCTCCAGGCTATAGAAAATGCGAAGAAAAAACTCCTCGATGATCATGATAGTTGGCAGGGTGAATATACTCAAGCTAAAATCACAGTCGCAAATTTTGGTCAACCACGCATACGGCAGTCTGGAGAAGGCATTCATTCACTTCAGGATTTTCTCCTGAAGCAAAAGCACTATGTGGGTACTCCTGATGGAGAGATGAGTCCTCGAACGCTCCTCGCACTACGTAAGTATCAGGCTACCAAAAAACTCAAAACAACCGGAAAAATCGATGAAGCAACCCAAACTGCAATGATCGATGACATAGTGAATCTCTAATAGTATTTCAATAAAAATCCCATCTACCAAGATGGTTTTTTTGTGCTTTGCCTATACAATAACTAGCCCAAAACTTGCAAAATTGAATATTTTATGATAATGTACATAAGTAATTATTATTTTAGTATAAAGTATATGGCAAACAAATACGATCTTGAACTTGCACTTGATACGTATCGAGCTCAAAACTGAAAGGAATCAGAAATAGGTCTTTTTGAGGATAGTATAGGACTCCAATATGGTTCGCAGAGATTTTCGAATCGAGAACAAGCAGTCTATTGGCTCAAGCAACAAAAACCAAACCATGAGGCTATCAAAAAAATGATAGCAGAAGAACATAAGAACTATCCCCAAAGTGGACTCAATCCACTCTTTGAGATGTATGAAAAATACTACCAGCAAGTTCAAGCCGTACAAAAGCAAACTGAGATAAAACTCTGAATTGAAAAACCACATACTGTAATAAAGCAGGAAGTTTCAAAAACTCCTATATCCGTTCCTCCAATAGTAGAAAAAGTAAATACTCCTATTCCAGCTACTTCACAACCAATAGCCTCTGTCACTCCTGTCGCTGAATTAACTCCATCAATATCTACAATCTCAGGTCCAACACGGCGTATCGATGGCCTTCCTGAGCCTACGCGTCGCCCTATCGAACCAGATATAGCAAAAAAAACTGAAGTACCAGAGACTTCACTTGCACCAATAAAAAGTCTACAATTAGAAACTACTTCAAATGAGATAAAAAAACTCGATGAAGCTATGGCGAATTTTCGAAGTACTATTCGAGAGGTATCAGATAAATCCTGAAAAATATATGATACACCAGAAGAGATAGAGTTATATAAATCCAGAGTCAATGAAAGCCTGAAAAATGTACTTCCTATACTGAATTCTATCGAATGAAAAAAACTCTCCAAAGATGATAAAATACTGTACGAAAAAACAGTACTTGAGATAGCCAAATATTTTGATAATACTCTTGAGGGTATCAAAAATAGACATTATCGTAATTATGATCTTGCTTTCGATCTAGCACTTTCTCTCATTAAAAATGATCTCAAAAAATACACGATACCACAGAGACCATCTCAAAAAGACGTCATTAAGTCACTCAATAACCTTGATCCAAAACTCCAACAAAAGATCCAGAATGATATGCGAGCTGGTTATGACCTTGGACAAATTCTCTCTAATCCACAGGTCAGATCGCAATGGGATGAGGTCTATAGAAAGATATATGGAAAATATGAAGAAAGTATGCAATTACTCTTGAAGTCTCTTAAGGATAAGCGGCCAACTCTCGCTTCAGTAGAGTGACAGAAGGCCCTCGATACAATGATATCAATTATGGGAACAAAAGATTTCTTCGATCTCAAAGCAAGAAATAGAGATCTTGCAGCTCAAACTGGAGGTATGATTGCTTCAACCATCGGAGGAGTATGAGCTGTTGCTGTATCACCATTGACACTAGGTGCATCGGGAATAGTTGGAGCGGCTCTCCTCGGATGAGTTATTACTACTGCTGGTATGATAGCCACAAAAGGTCGATGAGGTATCAATAGAGAAACAGGTACAGAACTCGGTATCAATGTAGCTACCCTAGGGCTAGCAGGTGGAATTGCTAAGTGAGCTAATATAATGATGAAAAGTGGCACGATGATCGCTCGTACTGCTGGAATCACGGTCGATGCTGTTGGTGGTATTGGCCTCGGTATGGGTGCAGACTATGTTCGTGCATGGGAAGCAGATACAAGTATTACCTTATCCGATAGCTTCAAAAATAACTGGTACTGGGCACTTCTCCCTATTGCAATGGGGACAAAAGGAATGTTACGGAATGAAGCTGAAAAAGTACAAGGAGATATGAATCGAGCTGCTCATCAGGCCCAAAATGGCGATATAATAGGAGCAAATGCAACAATTGCCCAGGCAGAACAAAAAGCTGCCGAAATTGCGCAAGCTGTGAAGGCACAGCAAGTTGTAGCTCAGCCGATCAATACCGCACCACCAGCCCCTATTATTCATTCTCCACTACCAACCCCTTCTACTAGTTCAGCACCTTCTACTCCTTCCGCAAGTGTGCTACAGAATACCGCAAGCCACACTACTCCGCAAAATACAACTCCGCCACCTCCAACTCATTCTACTACCACACCACATGTAGGAACTGCACCCGCAAATACTGTTACATCAATACCAGCTCAATCTGTAGCTACAAGTGATATTTCTAATTGGATTGAATCTTCTATACCCAAAAAAGCAAAGATTGGCGAAGAGCTCAAGTTCGGAAATGTTACTATCATTCCAAAAGATGGATGAAAATATGATATGAAGCACAATAGTAGTCCTACTCAGAATTTTGATAATAAAAAAGAGCTCGCCAGTGGAATAAATAAGGCTATAACAGATCCCAAAGAAAGAATAAAACTCCTAGAATCTACGTCAATCAAGCATGTAGATGCTCATCTAAAATGACTCCATGAGTCAATAGTTCCAGGTACTAATCCACCCGTGCGTATTATCCGTGAAGGAGAAGGTGCAATGGCTGTAGAAGTTCAAGATCCTCTAACCAAGTGATGGGCCAAGAAAAATCCAGAAGCACTATCTGAAGGAGATCTCACTCTACTGATCGCACATTATACGGGTAAGAATCCTGTACAAATCAGAGAGAGTTGGCTCAAGGCAGCAAAGGCAAAACTCAGCGACCATGTCTCTCCAGCGGATGAAAAGTATATTATAGAGAAACATGGCAGTAAATTCTGGAAAAAATTTAAGGCAGAATTCGCAGGAGCAGGCCATGCATCCATGAGTTTTAAGGACAACCTAATAGGAATGATCCCTATACCAGGTATTGGCGTATCAAAAATGAGTTGGAAAAGTGCATTGATATTTACGAGTATTGTAGAATTTTTGGAATATATATTTAGTCAGGATCCAGTCCAAAAAAACTATGATATCAAGACAGCGGATGGTATAAAAAATATCGCTGGTGCTGCCTTCCAGGTACTCGCATATAAATATATGTGAGGATTAATAGGAACCGTTGTACCTATTTTAGTATGAAATAAGGTATATACTTATGGTGCTGATGCATATCAAAAAGTCCGTGAGCATAATAGATAGAATTAATAGAATAGTAATTATACAGTCCTCTCTATGGCAGATACACCAAAATCAGTATTACCTGAAGTAATATGAGAAACATCAATACCACAGGTTCTCTCGCTCAGTCGATCCGCAGTCGCTAAAAAACTGGGTATCAATGAAAAAGATCTCCCTGATGGGGATTTTTTCTCTGCTGTAAAAGATAACATCGAGGAACTCTCTAACAAGATTGCAACTATGACAGGTGAAGCGAGAAAAAAAGAACTTGCTAAAACTCTATCAGTAATAAGTCTTAAAGAAGCTACAGATAAGGCTCAAGAACTCTGAAAAGATTGACTGAATGCTGCCCAAAAACTCAGTCCAGAGGTACTCCTTGCTAGTGTCGCAACTGCAGGTAACTTGATAAAAGAACAGGCTGCAAAAGGACGACAAGACGCTCTATCTGCGGTATCAGATATTGTCAATGCAAATGGAGATATCAGTAAAATGACAGCTAGTATAGATAAACTCACAGAAGTAAAGGGATGAATTCTGGCAACCTTATCAGCTACTATGAAGTGAGCTGGTGATACGATAAAAGGCATTCTTGAAGCAACAGGGATTATGGGATTTCTCCGAAGTTTGGGTAATTTTCTCTGATTCAATATTGCAGAGCTTGAAAAGAAGAAAGAAGGGGGCACTCAAAAAAAAATAGAGGAGGGGGTAGATTCTACCAAAAAAAGTACTAGTGAGCTTCTGAAAAAATGAGAAGAGGTACTAAAAAAACCAATTGATAAAGAAAAAATACTTTCTGACATGAGCGATTCTCTTGGGAAACTTATCTGAGAAAAGTATTTCTGAAAATGAGTGAATCTCAGTCAGAATCAACTAGAAAAGATTAAGAGTATTATCGGAAAAAATCTGGATATTACCACACTTGAGAAGATCAGATTGCAGTACGAGAAAGACGGCACTACTCGTATGGGAGATGTAGCAAAAGTAAATGTTGATCTCATGGCAAAGCTTCCTGTTGGTACTTTTTTTGATATTGCTCTTGCTGGAATTATTCCTACACACAAGATTATCTACAATACAATTATAGAACCTTCGAAGAATCTTATACAATTAACATTTGATTGACTCCCATTTGTAGATATGCAGATGAGTATGACGGAATGGTCATGACTACTTTCAGAAAAAGCCAAATGAAATGATAAGCATGCGTTAGATCTTGCTCGTGTACAACTATACGCGGTAAATGGTCTTCTTTGGAAAACTATTGGAATGGTCACTTCAGGTATTGCAGCAGGATGAATTGCGATGCTGACGGATACAGTAACATGAGTTAACGGATTTCATATGTTATGAAATGGTTTGGCTTGGAATTTTGATAATCTCTCGAGAGATATTGGAATCATAGAGTCAACTCTTTCTGGTGGATCGAGTCCAAAAGGTGGCTCATTGGCTGTTTTATCAGACAGATTAAAGTGACTCCAGCATAATTATCTGATGCTCGATCTTGCCATGAAGAGCAATGAAGATCCATCAAAAATGATGAGTTTACTGAAAGATGATTCAAAATATTTATCCCTAAAACAGAAAATAAATATTGCTGATCTTGAATGATTAGTTTGAAATAAGGAAAAATTTCAGCAAAAAATGGCAGGATATCTTTTTAGTTCAGATGTGACTCAAACTTTGTGAAAAACTGCAAAAATAGCAGGAAATAAGTATATAGGTGGTGCAGAAGGATCTATTCGTCATTATATGGATACAACGGATGATCTACTTACGAAACAAAAAAGCATGTTCCTGGCAGGAAACATCAGAAATGTTCTCTGAACACCTCTTTTGGCCCTCAAAAACATGAAAATGGCAAGAAGTGCTGATTCAGTAATTCTCCATGTTGATGATGCAAAAGATGTATCAAAACTCCGAGCATTCTTGGCTGTAATTCCTGGGTGACTCAAGTGACTTGCTGAACTAATTCCTGCTACATCCATACTCTTTAGTATTGGATCTATTGCTATGGATAATAAAGATAAAAAAGATGGTGTATATGGAAGTATGATGGATATAGCAAAAACAGTATTTGTTCCAGTGTATTGATCAGTAAGTATGCTTCTTGATAAGAGTATCGATATCAAATCGATGATTAATGAAGGAAAAGTTCCATCATTCTGAAATATGGCACTAACTGGAGTAATTGGTTGAGTGGCTCTATTTGAAACGGTCCGTGTAGCAAATCAGGTTGCTATAGGAAGTTCCATGATGTATAATTGAGCCGTATCACAATGAGCTATAACTATAGCAAAGGCACCATTCCGAGGAGTAATCGATATTACTAATGCTGCTGGATCAGCAGTGCGTGGAGCCCGTAATATTTCAGCACTCGCTAAGGCGCCAATTGCAAATCCTGCTGTTACCAAGGCTCTCACGAGTTTCGCAACAAAAGTACCAAAAACCTGAAGATTCGCTATATGAGGGGCTGCGTTAGTCGTTACTGGTGGTGCCTATGCCTATATTGCAGGCCCAGAGAATCCAGAAGACATCATGAAAAACTTGCATAAGGAAGGATGGTTGGATATAGCTAATAATCCAACTTCTAAAATGAAAGAGGTTTTTCAGTCAAAGAGTGAAAATGAAAAAAAGAATATATTAGATGAGCTCCTTATTATGCATCTCGAAACAAATAAAAATCTTCCAAAAACTCACTATGATCAACAAATAAGTAAATATACCATTATTACTGGTCCTACTTTTACAGGACAGAACCTCATCGATAGTTCCTTCCGAAATACGCTCCAAGTATTAGGAGTAGATATTGGTTTCCCTGAGAAAGCATAAGAGTACCTCAGAATAAAAAATACTCCAAATATATATGGAGTTTTTATTAGTGTGTAGCCACTATCCTATATAGTGTAGATATGCTGCATCGAGAGTATTCATCATATGATCGCGGAGTCCATCTGGTATATATGCTCCTCTCGATTTCCTTGTTTTGATACGATCATCGAGTGATGTCATCACATATTCTCGTCACATGAGATAGAGACCCATGAGTTCTGACATATCTTCCCGGAATTGACTATCAGAGTATTCATCTTTGTCAGAATCTCGTAGTGTTGAGAATTCTTTTCTCAAATCTTGGATCATAGCATTATTCGCAGTATTCGAATACTTATATATTATTTGATGTCCGAGTTCATGAAGCAATGTGATCGATGTAGTATCTGGCATAGGGTCTACTTTCGTACTCTCATAGAGACGACGATTCATCTGAGCTTGTCTATCATTCTCCTGTACCCCGAGACCGAGTGCTATATTCCCAGTTTTGATATTACTCAATGATTGATTTGAGGTATTAGAGAGCCATATTTTCCCATTTCTCGCATACAAAGCATTGATTGCCCGAAGAGCTCAGGGAGAATTATAGTCTTTAATTTTTCTCAGTAGTTGTGTGATAGTACTACTATGATTCTCTCATTTGAGGATGAATTTTGGATCATTTTCATGTCATGCAAGCCATGTCTGTTGAATCACATTGTCATTGAGAACATAAGGACTTGAGAGTATTCTTGTGACTACTTCATATTCATCTTGTAACTTTTTATCTGATTTCTCTCGTACCAAAACATCTGATACTTTCTTTTGCTCTTCCATACTCGTATTTGGCTCATATGGGAGCATTATTACACTATCCACACCTGTATCTGATGGAGAGATTGCTTGTACGTTTGCAATTGGTTCATTTCAGTTTTTCATATTACCATGGTACGTGCTGAGTAGTTTGGTAAGTGTATCTTGCATATTGAGAACTGTAGCCTCTGAGAGAGCAATATCTCCCGTATTTCGACTTTCGAGTATCTGACGAATCTTGACGATCTCATTCCAGAGAGTATCTTTTTCTTGTTTCTCTGGTGTACCTTTTTGTTCTTCTTTTTCATTCTTATATCCTATGCCGAGTGGTGGTATCGCTCACTTTCATTCGAGTCGAAGCATATCCTTTTCTTTATTTCTTTCCAGCTGTAACATATCAGCCTGAGGACTATCATCTGTTGGTTTTGGTAGCAAATCTGGAGGTGTCGGTCAACCTAAAGCGATAGTAGGGGGAGTATCACTTAGACCTGTAGGTTCAATTGCAGGAGGAGGGAGTACTAGTGGAGTTTTGATGGGAGTATTCTCTCAGATGTCTTCCATTGTTTGTGGTTCATCACTCATGATATTTTTGATACGATCTTTGGGATTCTTCTTCCCGAGACCTTGATACGGATTTCCTCCGAATGGTATAGCTCACCATCCTGTATCTTCGTGTACCAATGTAGATTGCTTGGCTCCGGGAATAGTCTCAGTAATAGTATCAAAAACCATATTTCCTTTACCGACAACCGTCAGCATAGGATTGAGATCAATGCGTCAACCAGTTCCTACCTTCACCTCACCGACTTCCATCCATGCAAATGTCCTGTTACCAAATGCAGATTGCATACTTGATGGAATCTCAATATTTCCCTGACTATCTATAGGAATGAGAAAACTCGGACCTCCCTTGATCGGAGTGACGAGAGCTTGAATATTTTTTCCCGTCAAATCACCCACCTCTATCTTGAAAGCATGATTTGGAAGAGCGGTTGCAGTCTTGTTGAGAAGATGCGATATATTCCATTTTCCACTGGTATCTGTGCGTGCCATGAGTTCCGTATGGTCAAATCGAGGTGCCGGAGTACCGTTATCATACCAGAATCATCGGTGTACATCTTTGTAGGCTATGAGATGGTCTGGATAGTGAGTGACACTCGATGCTGGACTGGCAATCTCAACAGCTTGTCCGGATCATAGAGACATAATTTCGTGTACCGCTACTCATATGGTGCCTCCTATTACCGCAGCAGCAGTTCCAAAAATTGCCCCTTGTTTTAGAGCGTATATACCTTCTTCTTTTTGGCGATTCTGGAGTGTCTGTACTACTAGATTCTTTGTTTCGATATAGGAATTCCGTATTATTTCAGCTTCATGACTCTTGTTATCAGGAGACTGGAGAGTTCCGTCATTGAAAGTAGCCACAAGACCTGGGAATACCTCATTCATCAGGCGAATCATACTGACATGCTGACGAGATACTGAGATGTCTGCATCATATTGGAGCATATTGAGGGAATGTTCTCGTCCTACAAGATGCCTTACCAGATACACAGTACCTGCGATAAGAGCATCTTCTCGTGCAGTGACGTCATTGCGAGCAGCATATACTCTCTCATAGAAACCCGAAACTGGGGCTTGCCAAACCTGAGTCATATGAAGAGAGCCAGAGGATAGACCATCGAACTCTGTATTTCCCGTTTCTAGTCCCATAGCACCTCGACGATCGATCTGTGCCGTACGATCTCGCATCTCACGTCGAGCTCTGACTCCAGCAAAGAGTCCTCATGCTGCTGATCCCGCAACGATCGGCAGGAGAAAACCTCCAGCAAATCCAGCTGCCACAGTTGATCCGGCGATCACCGCTACTCCTGCTCGAGTTCCTAGGGCCGTGAGCACCGCAGCTGTATTGGGATGACGGAGAGATCCTAGGAGTTTTTGCTTGAGCCAATCATTCATTCCTGAATTATTGATACTATGACTCATTGAGTCAGCCATTTTTACGAACCATCATTCTTTCCGATTTCATTTGCCTTGTTCAATACGACCCAAATCCAAGAAATTGAGTTTTGCCTCGATAATGTCAACTTCACTCGATATTTTGGCTTGTTCGAGTCGTAGGAGTGAGGCCTCAATTTGTGACAAATCAACGGTGACAGTGGGATAATTGGATTCGATACTGGCTTTGAGTTCCTCAGTTTTTTGCTTTCTTTCCGGGGAGTCAGGGGCAGTCGCTATCCATTTATTTACAATTGCCTGCATATCCTTTGGAAGTGTATCCGACTTTGACTCTTTTTCATGAGCCAGATATGCGTTTTCGACGATACCTTGATCTCCTGCGCTAATATGTTCTCTCAAAAATGACTCGGTATAGGTACCGTTTTTGAGACCAGCTCTGATATCCTGAATCAGTTCTCGTTTTTTGCTATCAATCCAAGCATCTCGTCCCATTCGTTGGAAACTACGAGCAAAAAAACCTTTCATGTTCTGAAAGAATCATTTCCTTTCTTTTCCCATTTCATTATCGAATGCCTCAACTGCTTCACTCTCGGCATAGATATCTATAAGGGGAGAGAGATCGAGAATATCAAGAGAAGGAGAATTGTTTACCTTTGAGTCTTTTCATACTGAAAGTGATAACTCCTTTGAAGGTGATACTACTACAGATTCTGTAGGTGTTCATGTGTGAGATCCTTTATTTCATAGTCGCATAGATATATAATTAGGAATTATGAAGCTGTTTCTGAAAATCATTGAGCCAAATTTCGAAATATTGTTCGATAAGGAGATCGAGATCGGGAAGTATGTCCAATAGGAATTCTGAGGAATCGAATACATCCGGTCAACTCCTATAGCAATCTCGAAATAGCATCTGGTCATCTATTCAGAGATGATCTGTAACAATTTGCATCAGCACCCATTCTTCTGCGATTGGAACTATTTGATTGAGTATTGCTTCTTGACTCATACCTGGAAAAACGAGCTTTTTTTTCTTGATAATCGAGAGAATCTGACTCGAAAAGTTATCCATAGTATTTTTTTGATTATTTATCGTATAATAATACCGATTTATCATTATATGTAAAATAATTATTATAATACCTATATGTCAATATCATTATTTTGACATATAGACAGTCTATATGATAGAGTAGAGGAGTTATAATAATTTTTCTATTTTATGCGTTCAAATGAAGTATCACGAGAGCAAGAGGCTCTCCGACCAAAACTCCTTCCTGAAACAATCAAAGAACAAACTCAGGAATCTCTGAAGACTGAGCTGGTCCGCAATGTTCTCGAGGCTCGCCTTTCTCGTCTCCAGAATTACAAGCTCACTACCGATAGCAAGCTTTGGGACAAATCAGAATATACCCTGAGAGTTAGTGAGTTAACCAAATTCATAGATACCATAAAAAATGAAACTGATCCCAAAAAAATCGATATCGCGAGCGCAAGTCTCTCTCTAAAAGATGGTACTCTAGTACGAGATGAGCTCTTACCAAAATGGAGTAGTATTGATGAACTCCAGAAGATTGCACTCAGACTTATGCGTGCTGATAATGGAACAGATCAAGTAGAAAAAGTTGCGAGCAAATCACTCGATACTCTCTTTTCTGAAGGGGTCATCAAGCTGGATTCTGATAACAAGGCTAAGGCGGATATTACCCGAAGAACCAATAAGCATTTTGGAGAAATGATCGCTCAGGGAGTATTCGATAAGGCCTCTCCAGATGAACAAAATGCGGCTCGATCCGGACTCGAAGCTATGTATCAGATGAGATATATTGCCAAAGAATATATTGATGAAGCAGGAGGAATCTCAGTCCCACCAAACCTCAAAAATGTATGGGAGAACTATCGGGATAGCATGGATATCAAGGATGAGTGGTTCAATTGGTCTGATGCTGGGAAAACTCAGGTTGCAAATTTCCTCCTCTATGATCTCGCACCGATGCTCGTATCTGGAGGTGCGGCTGGACTCGTCGGAAAATGAGCGCTCAAGGGTGTCTCGATGCTGACTCGTATGCCCGCACTCGCCAATTATGCTCAGAACACGAGCAAAGTTGCCACTGGAGTTCGTAATACGGCAATTATCGGTACCAAGGTCGCCGTTGCAGGGATAGAGGCTGCTACATTTGATCTGACATTTGAGGCTCTCCGAAACCAACGATTATTTACGGACAAGCCACAGTGGGAAAGAGACCTCATCAAAAATGCATTTGGTTTTGGTTTTTCAAGGCATCTTGCAGGAGCTACGAAATTTGCAGGAATTCCTTTGGATCCACTTTCTGGCCAACTTATCAAACAAGGTCTTATTGTCCCAGCTATTATAACGGGTGTAGGAGTGGGCCAAAAACTCCTTGCCAATGATCCTGATATATACCATTGAGCATTGGAAGAGTTCCTATTAGGAGCTATTATGATTGGAGCATTTCATACTATGGGGAAGAGACTAGAGAAGAGTAGTGGTTCTCCAGAAATAGGAATAAAAAGTATTGAGCCGACTCTAATTGGAAGTGAGGTGAAAATCACTACCACAAACGGTCAAACACTTTTGACTAAAATGACAGATAAACTCAAGAAGGCATTGTCCAAAAAACCAGCAGTAGAAAAATTATATGTAGAACCAGTTGCTGATGGAAAGATGAAGCCTCGTTTCGCACCCCCTACAGACATACAGGATGTCGTTATCAAGACTAAGAAAAAACCTACAGATGAGGTCCAAGCTCCTGGTCCGAAAAACAGTAATGATAAGCCTCATCTTGAGTGAAATGAAAAAAGTACTGACGCGACTTGAACCCCTAATGCCAAAAAAGTAGAGGTACCAAATCCTAAAATGAGTCCTACGGACGCTATTCGCGACCGTCTCAATGCTATACCAAAATGAACGGGTGAGATGGGAATCAAGATCGGAAATACAGAATATACAATCAATCGTCATACTGATTCTAAGATAGATGTGACATCAGCAGGATCAGAAGTCAAAACCTACAATAGTATCGATGAGTTTCTGGGAACTTTCAAAATCGAAAATAAAGTACCTAATCTCTCCAATCCTAAGCGAGGTGATATTATCACACTTCCAGATGGATCAGAGTGGAGATATACCGCAAATGGTCAGAGATGGCAAAAACTTGATCCAGATTCGACCTGGGTGAGTATGGATTATACTGAAGGAGTCCAAAAGACTACAACGGAAATGAAAGATTCTATGAACTCTCCAAAGAAGGATAAATCTCAATCTGCAAGTCCACTTGTTAATCAGAGTGATCTCTCACATTCTAATACTGTAGATCCTCATGCTCAGTCTCGTATTAATTGAGAGCATAATATCGAAGGTCCAAGAATCAGACAAGCTGATCTCTTGGGTGGATCATTTCGTACGCAGATAGCAGAAATGCTGAAAATGGATGATGCTACATTCCAAAAGAATTATACGCAATCACAATATGCCAAATGAACAGAAGGCATACAAGCCTATGAAAAACAGATGTACGAAGCAGTGGCAAAGGTGCGAAATATGAGTGATGCAGCAGTAATCAAAAATGCTGATGGTATCATCAATGGTAATCAAAATCTCTTAGCGAGTATGAAGAAAGATCCTAAAAATTCTTCTCTCTGAGTCACTGATAAAGCCCTAATAATAGCAGAGAACGCAGCAGTTCGAACACGACTCAATGATATAGTGAGCAAAGAGGTGGATACACTGGCTCCATGATCTGGCAAAACACTCGTCGCAGCTATAGAAAAATGAGATAAAGTTGCCGTAAAAAAAGAGTTAGAAAAGATCCCAAAATGGCCACTCTTGGCACTTCTGGCACTTCTTCTCCTTCTGTTATCAAAGTGCAATGGATGAAAGGGTGCCTGAGATATGTTGACTCCAGAGGCTGCTACAGACACTCTTTGCGGAAAGGATTCAAAAAAAGAAAAATGAGAAATTAAATTGAAGCGCACGAGTGAAGATGCAGCTAATATTACCCTTACTGAGAAGCGTCGTGGATCCCTTTCAGAGAAATGGATGAAAAAAGAGCCTTGGAAAGTACTCGTAAAAGAATTTAAGGAGAATGAAGCCTTGCTTGCTTCATCTGGATTTGCAAAAGTATTTAATACTATGCTAAAGAATCCAACTATTGAAGCTGTACAAGAGGTCCAACGATGGATCGGTATGGAATGAATAGATGATAAAAGAAATCAAGATGGAATATTGGGTCCTATAACCACTGCAAAAATCAAAGAGTTTATTGCCCAGTGTAATAAAACGCAGAATGTTCCAGCTCCGCTAATAGCTGCAGCGACTTCCTCAACATCTCCTATACAATCTGATACGGATACTATATATTTCTCACAATTTATGTAATATCCACAATATAAAATCCCTCGAATTTCGAGGGATTTTATATATAATTTTCTAAAAAGGAATGTCTTCGATGCTGATAGATTCTTCTGCTTTTGCCTTTGTCTTTCGAGGAGCGGTCATCTCGGCTGGAGCAGCATCTGCCTGAGAGTATGAGTCTCATCCAGTAGCACCACCTGGAGAAGACAGGAGGATCACATTGTCAGAGACGATCTCTGTCTTGTATCTCTTTACTCCTGCAGTATCATCCCAGCTTCGAGTTTTGAGATATCCTTCGACGTATACCTTTTTTCCTTTGTGCATGTATTGTTCTGCGATATCTGCGAGTCCTCGCCATGCGACACAGTTATGGTATTCGACTTCTTCTTGGAGCATGCCTGATGCGTCTTTCCATTTACGATTGGTAGCTACGGAGAATGTAGCGACTTTCTGACCGTTTGGCGTCTCGCGTACCTCTGGCTCAGCCGTGAGATTTCCGATGATTTGTACTTTGTTGAGTGAGTTGCTCATGTGATGATGGGTTAACGTAAGTAGGAAGTATACAGTAAAAAAATATCACCGTAAAATGATGATATTTATTTTCTCTACTTCGGCAAATCTTTTTTCCTTTTCTCATCTGACTCAAACAGTTTCTTCTCCCAAACCCTGCTGAGTTCACTCTTCTTGTCAGAAATAGGGTAGATACCCAAAATTCACATAAGGAAGAAGCAATAGAAAATAATTCTATTGTAAATATACGACTATATCCCGAAAGCAGAAGTGACTAATACAAAGTTCATAATGATGATGGCTGTTAGCCCAAAAATAATAGAAAGTCCAAATCCAATGATAACCCCTCTTCCAAATAATGGCTCCCCCCATCGATATGCGATAGAGGCCTTCACGATATTATTCGACATAGCCGCAATCAAGATGGTCAATGCTGCGATAGTGAGAAGGATGCTCCCTTCGGCGGCCTTGGATGCCATATCTTGCGTGATAGCATCTACATCAGCGAGGCCTGACATCGCCCCTAGTGCATAGTTAAATATTCTCGGATCGAGGATATCCCTATAGATGAGTCCGAGCCCAGAGATGAACTTCACCACGACGATGACGAGAGCAAATTGTATAGCAGGAATGAGCCGAAACGGACTCTCGTATTCTGTGTTTTCTAGAGGAGTTGGCTCGTCTTTTTTCACGACTCATACTTTTGGAGTCTGCCGATAAAAATAATATGCCGTACCAAGGAGTCCCACTAGCATACAGAGTGCGGGGATCGTCACAACGTTTAGGATCTCACGACTATAGAATCCCGAGATTGCAATCACGCGAATACACATAATAGTGGAAGCGATGAGCGTAGCAGCAATATAGGTATTTCGATATTCTGGATGTTGTTTAGATTTGTTGGTCATTGCTGCCGTGGTCGCTGTCGATGATATCATACCCCCTATTGCTCCAGAGGCAATAACACCCCCTCTATTGCCGAGTACCTTAGAAAGTATATATCCGATATATTCGACACCCGCCATAATCACCACAAAAAACCATATTCCAAACGGATTAAAAAAATGCATTACCAGAATCTCATGTGACCACTGAAGATGACCACCTGTAAAAAAATTAAATATATCTATGATCGAAAATTTTTCATTCGGAAGGAGGGGAAGTACCACAAGAGATATAACAGCAAATTTCAGCGCATCACCGAGCTCAGTCCGAGAGAAACGCTCTCTCAGTTTTCTGAGGTATTCCTTCGATGAGAGAATTACAAGTATGAGGATGGCCAGTATAACTGCGATTATCCGATGTCCACCCATGGCAATCACACCGATAAGATAGGTGAGAAGGGCAGCATACTCACTCGTGACGCCCATGAGATTTTTTGCAAATGAGGAATAGGTATAGGCAATCACTACAAAAATAGCGGAAATAAGGAGTCCACTAATTTTCCAAATATCAGTTCCCATCTGCATATCCATCCAAGTAGTGAGCGCACCCAAGAGTGAAAGAAGTGCATATGATCTGATACCTCCGAATCCTGCTGCTCCACCGGGCTTGGTTGCTGTGCGTGGCATCTCACGCTCTGTCCCTATGAGTGCTCCGAGAGCAATCGCAAGGATGAAGTTCCAGAAAAGAATCTGATCCATACAAGTAGCATAAAAAAAATATTTCTTCAATCATAACAGTTGTTCATTATTTTCCCAAATTCAAATGAAAAAGTCATATTGACAAGATATATTTAATATTTTTAGTATTCCATTTTTAATCTTGATTTTAGATTTTTTCTTTTTATTTTGTAATTTCTCAATATTCGATCACTTGCTAGCTATCAAAATATAATTCTTCGCTTTTTAGTAGATCTGCACTTTTTATTTGATTTCTTAACTTCAGATCAATTTAGTGATCTGAAGAATCCATTTTTTTCAGATTTATATAAACCTATAATTTTTATTTGATTTCTTCCTCTCTTTCCCTAGAATACACTTGTTTTTCATGGAGTATTTTATTCCGTGAGTATTTTTTCTCTCACTCATTATGATAGCCAATCTCCAAAAAGTCTGGGCAACTGAGCATATTCGACAAAAGATCATTTTCACAGTCCTTATGATCGCGGTCTATAAACTCCTCTCGGCAATCCCAGTTCCAGGTATCAACGTTGCCCTACTATCAGCTTTTTCTGAGCAACTCAGAAATAATACGCAGCTCGCATTTTTCGGTTCTATTATGGGTGGTGGTCTTGAGCGATTTTCGATCATTCTCATGGGTCTTGCACCATACATCAATGCGACGATCATCGTCCAGCTCCTTGCAGTTATCATCCCTTCTCTGGATTCACTCAAAAAAGAGGGTGAGCAAGGACAAAAAAAACTCAATAACTATACGCGTTATCTGACAGTTCCTCTAGCACTTGCGCAGAGTTATGGCATGATACTCCTTCTCAATACTATCGTCGGAACGGGAGGTGCCGCTCCGATCATTGATACAACCAATTTTTGGGGTGTAGTATTTCCTGCAATGACCTATATTACTGCAGGTACTATGATCCTTCTCTGGCTCGGAGACCTCATCACCGAACGGGGTATTGGTAATGGTACATCGATCATCATCTTTGCGGGCGTACTCGCAGGAGTTCCACAACATATTCTCAATTACATATCTACAGAAACCTATGGTCTTTTGCTTCTCATAACTCTTTTGACAATTGGTGTGATCTATATTATAGTCCGATTCACTGAGGGATATCGCAAGGTTCCACTTATCTATACTCGTACAGGTCGAGATGAGAGATCATACTTCCCAATCCGAGTTAATCAGGCAGGAATGGTGCCGATCATCTTCGCGATTGCTATTATCACCTTCCCATCACTTATCGGACAGATTCTCGCCAAAAGAGGAGGTACAAGTGGTGCTATTGGTGAATGGCTCACATCGAATCTATCCATGCAAAATCCGAGTTGGTTCTACATTGGTGCGTATTTTGCTCTAGTTATTGGTTTTGCATTCTTCTATGTTTCTATTACATTCAATACGACAGATGTGGCAGAAAATATCCAGAAGCGAGGTGGCTATATTCCTGGAGTTCGTCCAGGCAAAGAAACTGCCACATATCTCCAACATGTATCGGATAGACTCAATCTATGGGGAGGTGGTTTTCTCGCACTCATTGCCGTATTTCCCTATATTATGACGAAGGTCAATGCCTATTTCAATCTTTTTCCAACTTCTTCACAGATAGATTTTCTGATCTCTGGGTCTGGATTGATTATCGTTGTGGGAGTTATCCTAGATATCATTCGCCGTATTGATACAGATATGAAGTCATTTGACTATAAAAAGTTCCACTAAAAATACTGTGGGAAACTGCGGATTTTATTGTCAAAATAATTTTTCCTCGATCTCCTTGCTTCCTACAGTATTTTTTTCTCAAAAAGTAATGTAAAAATACCCTATGATTATCTGCGTTTGGGATACTGAAACTACTGGATTTCCCGTAAAAGACTGAAAAATCGAACAACAGCCTTATATCATACAATTTGCGGCTATCGTATCAGAACTCTCAGATGATGGAACCGTTCGAGAGATTGAGAGGCATGATATCCTCATCAGACCTCGTATATCGATACCATTTTGAGCCTCACAGGTAAATGGTATCTATGACCGTGATGTGGAAAATACTCCATATATCGAAGAGCATATTGATACTATCATGAAAGTTCTGAACTCGGCTGATATAGTCGTTGGACACAATGTGTCATATGATGAACAAATTCTGTGATATGAGCTCGCTCGTCTCGGGAGACCAGGTGACTATACTCCGATTCAATCCATATGTACCATGCGGACATCGACTGATTATTGCAAATTGCCAGGAAGAGGATTTGCCTGGAAATCTCCAAAGCTCTCTGAACTGCATCGATTCCTCTTCGATGAATATTTCGATGGGGCACATGATGCTCTCGTCGATGTCGAAGCAACTGGACGATCTTTTTTTGAACTCGTGAAGCGAGGAGTGATCAAGCTAGAAACCAAGAGCGTGATGCGACTATTTTAGTGTATTTTTTTTAGTGCCGTAGTTATTTATTAAACCTTATTTCATGTTATTTTCCGAACTTCCGATCATTGAACCGATTCTTCGAGCGATTGCAGAAGAGTGATATTCTAGTCCTACTCCGATCCAAGAACAGGCTATTCCTTCGATTATCTTGGGTCGAGATTTTCAAGGAATGGCTCAGACGGGTACCGGCAAGACTGCTGCCTTTGCAATTCCTATCATACAACTTCTCGTAGCTCGCAAAGATCCCAATAAGGGAAAACGAAAGATCAAATCCCTGATCGTCACACCTACTCGCGAGCTCGCTATCCAGATTGAAGAGAGTTTTGCCTCATATGGTAGATATGCTGGTCTCCATCAGACGGTGGTATTCGGTGGTGTGGGTCAGGGGAAACAGGTCGAGAGATTGCGACAAGGGGTAGATATTCTCATTGCGACTCCTGGTCGTCTACTCGATCTTATGGGACAGGGATATATATCACTCGCGGATGTGGAGATATTCGTTCTCGATGAGGCAGATCGTATGCTCGATATGGGATTCGTCAATGATGTTCGCAAGCTACTCAAGGTGATCCCCATCAAAAGGCAAACCCTCTTTTTCTCAGCTACTATGGCTCCAGAAATTGCTACTCTCGCGAGTAGTATGCTCAAAAATCCCCTCAAAGTAGAGATCACACCTGTTTCGACGACGGCTGAAACCATCACACAGCATGTCTACCATGTAGATAAAATCAATAAAAATCCACTCATCATCCATCTGCTCAAGGATACAAGCATCAAGAATGTACTGGTTTTCACTGAGACCAAGCACTGAGCGGATAAAGTAACAAAATTCCTAGTAGAAAAGGGGATATCCGCGGAGGCAATTCATGGAAATAAATCTCAAAACAATCGACAGAGAGCTCTCGCAAACTTCAAGGAACAGACGACACGAGTATTGGTTGCGACCGATATTGCTTCTCGTGGTATCGATATCGACGCTCTCGAATATATGATCAACTACGATATTCCCAATATCTCGGAGACCTATGTACACCGTATTGGTCGAACTGGTCGAGCTGGAGCCCGCGGTGTTGCCTACTCGTTCTGTGAACATGATGATCTCGAGTTCCTCCGTGATATCGAGAAACTGATCTCTCAGTCTATCCCAGTCATCGAAGATCATCCATTCCCCAAGACCAACTTCACCCTCTCGCCTCCCAAACAACAGGGACGAGGTGGACAATGAAGACCACAGGCAAGACGAGAACCATCATCTCCTCGTGCGTCTCAGCCACAGAGAAGAGATCAGCATAGTCCTCAAAAATCAACACCAAATCGAGCAACAAGTTCACGCGATTCATCAGCTCGACCTAGTAGTGCACCACGACCACCTCGGGTATCATCTGGAGGAACAGCACCTAGACAATCATCTCCAAGAAGAGAGAGTGGGAGATAGAAAATAGAAAATCCCTTCAGAAATGAAGGGATTTTTGTTATTCGAGAATTAATTAGTTTAGAGAATTAAGTTGCTTCTCTAATAATTCTAACTGCTTCTTTAAGAGTTGAATCCGTTTTTGTATTAAAATTGCTTTCCTTTCATTTATTGGCGTAAGTTTTCGTATTATCTTTACTTCAGTAGAGGTAACAGAAGACTGTTTCTGTTCTATAGGGGCAATATTAGATTGCCTTTGTTCGATAATCTTCCTCGCATATTCTATAGATTTATTATATTCATCTATTTCTGCTTGCCTACTGCCACTATTACTAACTATATTTTTTATGATTTCTCATGTCTGTTGTCATTGAATCTTGATTTGTAAAGCCTCTTCTTGTTTTATTAAAGATCTTGTTATAGACCTATTTGCATAATATTTAAGTTCTCAATTTTGAATAAAAATCAGATATTGGTAATCATTTGGACTGAAGAAGGAAGGAGGTTTTGTAATTTTCCAAGTATACATACAGATAGTATTATTGGAGAATTAATATCATTTTCCCATGTTATCAAACATAGGTGTCCATTTATTTTGATCTGTTCAATAATTTCAGCGAACTCAATTTCAGTCAAATTCCTCCCAATTCATTGAGTTATCTGAGCTTAATGTAGTAATAACATCATCACAAGAAATATCGGTACTAGCTGCAAATAAGGATAAAGGATAGACTAGAAGTAAGAGAAGCAGAATTGACTTTTTCATATGAAAGAAAATTAAGGTTTAGAATAAAAATATTCTATCTAAAATATCTAATTATCAAAATTACTTTCCTATAACCTACACCCTCTCCACCACCACTCTCCTCTCGCTCATATTCACACTTTTGACTTTCACTCGTATCTTCTCTCCTATAGCTCAGAGTTTTTTCCCACTCGTAGTGGTGAGTACTCCAGCTATCGAGTCGATATTATATTTGCCTCGTGGAATATAGAGAGTTGCCTCGATACCGTTCTCGAGTTCGACAAAGAGAGCAAACTCAGCGAGACCTGATATCTGTCAGTCATAGTTATTGCCTACTTTGTCTGCCATATATCGACAGATATAGAGACTATTCATGGCTCGCTCTATATCCTCCGCAGATCGCTCTCACTCACTACAATTGCGAGCCACTCTTTTTAGGAGAGCTTTGTAGTGGGCAACTCTCGCCGGTGTGAGTATACCCCGAATTTGCTCCTTGATAATACGATGTACCTGAAGGTCTGGATAGCGACGAATTGGTGAAGTAAAATGAGAGTAATACTCGAGTGCGAGCCCAAAGTGGCGAAACGGTGTATCAGAATAAGTTGCCTTTGCCATCTTTGGGAGGAGAAGTCGAGAATATCTATATAACTCTGTAGGATCTTCTATATTCTCGAGAAATTCTCGGATATGAGTTGGTTCTAGTACAGAAGTTCACTTTGGCTTCGTGAGAACGAGTTCTCAGCGTGTACCCCCTTCAAGTATTGGAGATTTGTTACTCCGTAATATACCCTGTATTATTTCAGCTTGTTCATTACCTGGGAGTCCATGCACTCGTGAGAGGAATGGGAGACCATGGTGTTGGCACCACTTTGCTACTTCCTCATTCGCGAGTACCATGAATTCCTCTATGAGCTTGTGTGCATCATTTCGCTCTCGTTTTTTGATATGTTTTGGAATTTTCGGTTGTTTATCTCAGTTTTTGTCGTCTTTTTCAGGAGTAGTACCAAAATCAAAATAGATTTCCGTAGATTCAAATGTAATCTTTCCTTCTTTTCGGCGTCTTTTTTCCAAAATATGATACAGTGCAAAAGTAATATCTAGGATATCATCGAGTTCTGTTTTTTTTCATATTGCTTCACTATGACGCCGATATATATCATCATAGACACCGCGATGCCGACTTTCGATAATACCCTCTACAATTTCAGTATGCCGAACATTTCATTTTGGATCAATAGTCATAACAGCCGACAGACTGAGTTTGGGAGTTCCAGGATGCAAACTGCAGAGATCATTCGAGAGTACTTCTGGAAGCATAGGTATAACCTTTCCGGGCGTATAGATACTTGTAGCTCGCATCAGTGCTTCTCGGTCGAGCTGAGAATTCTCGGTTACATATTCAGCAACATCTGCGATATGTACCGCGAGAATATAATTACCATTTTCCTCTTTTTTGATAGAGATCGCATCATCTAGATCCTTTGCATCAGATCCGTCAATAGTGAGCGTATACCAATCACGGAAATCAGTCCGAGATCAATTTTTTGAAAAACTATAAGCTTCACTCTTTTGACTAATTTGTTTTTGGGAAGTCTCTTGTATCTTTTCACTTTCCCGAATCACTGATGCAGAGAAATCCGTTCGAGCGCGAGAGAGCCAGAGGATGAGTCGCTCATCGATATCAATATCATCTTCATGACCAAAAATTGATACAATCTCCACATGTTCATTTGCTCATATTCGGACAGATATGATACTATTTTCGTCGTATTTCGTATATTTTTCGAAAAATGCAACCTCTAGATTACCTTGTTCTGGAATGATTTTAATATATTGTTTTCATTTTTTCACTACTATTTTTGCTAGGAGTGGATCACGAGAACGACTCACGAGTGAGAGGATCTCTACTTCTGCTAGGCGTCCGGCATCTCACTGCTTCATTATTCTTGCCCGTACCCTATCACCATGCACATATCCCGATCGTACTGAGAATGGTTTTACAAAATACGATATATCACCAGAGGTGAGGGTAATCTTGCGGGGACTATAGGCAATATTACCCGTGATGTAGAGGTGAGAGCGAGACAAAATACGTGAGCTTAGATTTTAGAACGGAGACAAAATAGAAATAGGAGCCAGAACAAAAAATAAAAAATTGAAACACAGTAGCGTGAAGGCTTCTAATTTCTCTTATTGTAGTACAAAATAATTATTTATCAAGGATTAGATCATATCCATCTCGACATATCCGATATGGTCGAGTATGGCCTTCAGTCCTACTTTGTGCTGTGGAACCATCGGTTCTGGAAGTTCAGTGATGGGAAACCATGCGAGATCAGTTGCAAGATGAGTTTCGAGAATTTCAGGAGAATTCTCGTATTGTTCTACGCGAGCAAAATATCCAACCTTGGTTCACTGAATCGTACGAAACATCACGATTGCCTCAGCCGTGATCGCACTGGGACTGACATGGATACCGATTTCTTCTCGTGCTTCGCGCAATGCTGCCTCACGCCAGAGCTCATTTTCATCCACTTTTCCTCATGGAAATGCCCAGAAATTGGGCCAAACTTTTGTTTTATGAGATCGTTTCATGAGGAGGACATGTGATCCATGTTGCACGATGAGATTCGCAGCTGCTGGAATGAGAGAACGAGACATAGAGGGTATGATATTATTATTTTCCAGAGTCCATTGTACCCGTAATTGCAAGGCACGAAGCAATCTAGGTTTCAGATTCCATTTACTCTTACTTTTTCTGACATTATTCTCCAGGCTTTTGGTGCCAAAAGCCTCAAAAGCATTGGAGGAAAAAACTACCCCTTTGCGACTCTGTCGCATTGGAAATATTATTGGGATAAGGCCGCTTCGGCAAATCTTTTTTCATTCTCTCATCTGACTCAAACAGTTTCTTCCCCCAAACCCTGCTGAGTTCATTCTTCTCGAGTGAAGGAAAGAAACAGATATTCAAACTTCACCATAATAGAAGAAAATACTTTCTAAACCAATATTTCCATAAGATTCTAATAGATTTCGTATCTATGCTTATATATTTTGATTCTTCTTCTTACCCCAAATCCATATTTTCTACATCTCCCTTGAGGAGTATCTCATTCTTGATGCGAGGATTGTAGTAATTATAGATCAGCTTTACGAGCTCTGTTTTTTCTACTTCTTCAGCTTTGAGTCATATAGATTCTAGGCTTATTTTTATCTGCGATAATCTTTCATAGTTTCATTTTCGCATCTTCATCATACGGATACGATTTGATCTGATATCTGCCACAGACTCCTCTTGGGAAAGAGAAGACCAGAATGATTTGAAAAATCCGAATACATCCGTTTTTCGGACACTCTCATTATTCTCCAGATCATATGGAACTACGATATAGAATTCTTTTTTCATTATCTGAGCAAGATCGATGAGAGTAGTCAGGAAGTCAACATATTTGTAGGTTTGCTCTTGGAGAAGAGGATTTTCTTGTTTGAGGGCAAGATTTTTGAGGCGATTGATATAGGTCTCAATATCTACCTTGAGAGAACGGATCATGATCTGTATGGGGAATGAGAGAGCATTGAGAAACCGTTGATAGCTCATCAGTATAGCATCTTGTTCATCCGTACTCTTGAGATTAAAATTCAGAGCATGAACTCGCAAAACCATACGAGATGATCCATCTTTCATCATAACAATATTCTCACGGATTTCAGAAAATGGCAAGTACCTTTGTGTACTGGCATCTTTCACGGGTTTTTTTCACGTTCTTACGGAGTCTTTTGGGGACATAGGGAGGGAGTTTAGAGTTTTCCGATATTATTCTCGAATTCATCCGTCGTGATCTGCTCATAGCTTTTATTGGCCTTAGCTACTTTCTGAGAATCAGTAGGAGTGATATAGCCAATATCCATCTCGCTATAGCTGTCTGCTCATTGTGACCATATTCGTGACCTGGCATTCAGGGACAATCTGAAAAAATTCAGACTTGCCGGGAGAAATGTCATCTCATAAATCCGAACCAATGCTATGATGATGCCAATCAATACAAATGGAGTTCATAACCAGAGCCCAAGGGTCGCACCGAGGCGAGGTTCCGTGTATTTAAAAAGTCCATAGCCAATACCTCCCCAAATCATCATGATCATGAGTTGGCGCAAAGAGAGTCAAGCTACAATGACATCTTCATTCTCGATTTGGATAGGTATTTTGTACTGCATACTAGATGAGTATATCCTAAGCGACTCAAAACCGCAAGCAGATTATCGATATTTCTTTTGACTTTTTTAGCCTTCATCGTATAAATGGTGGGATAAATCTCATATATCCAATTACAATTCTTATCATGTTTTCTTTCGTTCAAAACCGTTACTATTTCTATGCTCTTGCATTTGGATTATTTCTTTTTTCTCTCGCATCTCCTTGGATTATTGGTCTCAATGAAGGGATCGATATGACTTGAGGTATACAAGTAGAATATGGTATAGAGGGAGTTTCTCTCGGTAGTACTGTAGCGATACTCAAAGATACCATCATTCCAAGTGTTAAAAAATGACTCACTCCAGATCAACAATCTATCATTACTGACACGCTAGTTTACCAAATTAGTGGTACAGATCATCTCGTTGTCGAGGCAGGTATTAATGAAGGTGTGGCTATCTCTGATGGCAAGACTGATCTCGTACGTATCGAGGCTGCTAAGACTGCATTTAGTACTTCTATTAAAAAAGAACTCGATAAAATTAGCGGAGCTACAGTTACAGAGTCACAGTATCGTAATGTGGGGGCTTCATTCGGTGACTATATCAAGTCATCAGGATATCTCACTCTTGCTCTTGCTATTATCGCTATTTCACTCTATATCCAATATGCATTCCGTGGCTCTATCGCTGGTATGGCCAGTTGGCCATTTGCTGTGGTAACGGGAGTATCGCTTGCACATGATGTAGTGATCGCTTTTGGTCTCTATGTAGTTACTTCTTACTTTTTTCCAGAGTTCAAGATTGATACATTTTTTATCACAGCGATGCTGACGGTTCTCGGCTATTCTATCAATGATACTATTGTGGTTATGGATCGTATCAGATCTAACCTTCAACATCCCAAATCGAGCAAAGGTTCATTTGCCCACATTATCGATACCTCGATTTGGGAAACTATGCGCCGCTCACTCTTCACTAGCTTCACTATTGTTATCGTTCTCGTAGCTATGTTCTTTTTTGGTCCTGAGAGTATTCGAGGATTTACACTTGCTCTTATATTTGGTACACTTGTCGGGGCGTATTCATCCATTTGTATTGCTTCACCACTTTTGGTGGATCTTACAGGAAAGAGATAGTGTAGATCTACAAAAATTAAAAAACTTCTCTCGAGTTCATTAGGAGGAGTTTTTTTATAGATATGCCTATACATATCATATATTCGAATGTCAATGCAAATAGTGCATTTTTGCAAAAAATATTGCATCAATAATTTGCGTAGTATAGATATATAGGATAGAGTATTTGAGATTAAGCTATAATACTTTCTGGTATGAAATTATCTCATTTATTTTTACGAAGACACATAATATATGTGACTTTCATGTTCATGGCACTGAGTCAACTGGGATTTGTTCCATTATTTGCATTGAGTTCAACATTCACGGTGAGTGAGATACAAGCTAATATTAAAGCCATACAGTCTGTCACCACCTTTACCGTGAATACCGCCTGAATAAATACTGATATACTGACCCTCGATAGTTGTAACATTAGCTTTGTCGATTTTTGAACTGCTGATACGGATTGTACGGATGGAATCTGAATTATAGACACAATCACAAATATCTCAGTAGATCAACAGGCCACGGCGCTCGCTGGGTTCACATTTACCAATTATATAGCCTCCACTCAAGCTGCCGGTACTTTTATTCTTAACTACTCAGGAAGTCCAATAGATGGAAATACTACTTCAGCTGAGTTAGGAACTCTCTCAGTTTCTGAGGTCAGTACCACTCCTGGGATAGCAACTTCTATGGCTCAGATTGTAGATTTTGTACCGTTAAGTCCTACTGTTTGAGAAACATTTCAAGCTATTATCAATGCAACTAATTATTATCATAGTGTTGTCATTTCTGAGTCTACTGCAGAGACTGTGACAGCACTTCACTCACTCATGATGGCCAATGTCTCTACAAGTTGTGTAGATAATTTTACAAAAATAACTTGTACTGCCAATACTCCAGGTACTCCTTTTGCAGCAAGTGCACGGTCTATGGATAATACAGCTCCTATAGCTACTCTCACTATGAGTGCTACTAGTCCGACAAATGGTCCATTTATGGTTACGGCCACTTTTTCTGAATCCGTAACAGGAGTAGATATTACTGATTTTGTAGTCGGTAATGGAACCACCTCTGCATTCACTCCT
>JAYTZT010000007.1:0-31159 GCA_043741945.1 Candidatus Altimarinota bacterium | reverse complement strand
ACATTGCTTACGAGATTAACTGTTCCAGAGAGTGTAGATCCAGAGACAGGAGAACTAAAGGTGAGAACAGGTGGTGTCGTATCCGTAGATGTGGTAGTATCTCCAGTAAGTGAGATATCATCTACAGTCAAGGTACCCAATTGAGATATCGCTTGCCATATGGTGAGGGAGGTAACTCCAGATGGTGGAGTGAGGGTCAATTGTACTCCCGTAGGGGTTGTGGAGGCAGGAAGATCTCGCAAAAAGACGTAGTCATATACTCCAGCTGCAAATTGGTATCTTACAAACAGAGAAGTCGGTATGTTGGCGATATACTTCTCTGAATACGTATATTCTTTTCATGGAGTAACCCTAACATCATCGAAGTACCACTTAGTGTCACCATCCACATAGTTCGTGAGTTCTACCTGAATACTTTTAGCTCCTGTTATTCCAGTAGCAGGATAAATGAAGGTCGCAGTATTATTCCCGTATCCTCCCTGATTCCAATTGAGAGGTATATTTCCTACAGCATTCGCTGTTTCTACAGATGGATTGAGGACGAGATTGGAGGTGGTTGGTGGCACGGAAGAACTAATAACAGTAACGATAAGTGAGGCCTGAGCCTCTTGTCCTAGAGTGTCCTGTACCGTATAGGGTACAGTTATCCTTCCACTAAATGTTTCCGAAGGTGTGAATATAACGATAGCACTAGAAGGACTCGCACTAAATGTTCATTCTGGAACTACAAGTGTGGTTTGAGGTTCATTAATAAGAGGATTGAGATCTAATGTAGATGAACGCAGTGAGTTTCCTGATCCGAAGGCTTCATCATTAGCAAGAATATTGGGTATAGTAATAGTCGTATTAATCGATCAGGTTGCACTATCATCTCTTGCAATTGGAGGTAGAGATTGTCCTATATTTTTCATCCAAATGTAGTTATCTGTATCTAATAATCCTATTCCCATAACTCTATGATATACGGTAGCAGTTTTTGCTCACGCTGGAGTCGTAAATGAACTCGTAAAAGTACGCCAATCACTAGAAGGTTGGAGCGTACCAATAATATGATACGAATGAGTTCCGTCAGCATATCATATAGAAACGATAACATCTGTTACTATATCTGACTTATAAGCATCTGAGAAGATATAATTAGTATTCTCATCTATTGAAACCGGATCAAATACCCATTTTGCATCACCACTCACGTATCGTGTGATTTGTACTCACGATCATCGCTGACTTTTATCTCATACTATAGGATATGTCCATATCTGATCATTATTCCCGTACCATCCTGTTGACCAGAAATCTGGTGTATCAGCTACAATGATATTTTGTTCCATTCATGGGTTTTTGACGAGATTGCCTACTGTTGGTGCGCCATTATTGAGATACATATTGAGCGATGACGACGAAGAAACTCAAGTCGGATCTGTGACCGTCAATATCACTTCAACATATACATCTGGATCATTATGATCTGGTGCCACGAATGATGCGAGATTGCCAGTGGCGTCTTGGAGATAATGAATATGAGTATTGTGGTGGATGAGAGTTTGCCAATAAAATGCTGAATTTGGTAGAGATCATGTTTCTGGATCCACGCCAGTTCCAGATAGACTTATAGTATCTCAGGGTCGATAGACCGCACCGTTTGAGGGTGTGACAATTGTTACAGATGGTCTCTGATTACCTGCATATATCCTTGTACTTTTTATATCTATACCACCATTACCATCTTGCACTGTCAGAACGACATCATAAGATCAATCTATCATAAATGTATGAGAAGGAGCAATACCAGTCGCTGTCCCTCCATCTCAGAAATCCCATGAATATGTGAGTGGATCTCCATCAGGATCAGTCGATCCCGTTGCTGAGAAATTGACCCTAAGCGGTGTCAATCCAGAGTCAGCATCACTCGTTGGTACGGCAACAGGCTTTCTATTTCACTGAGTATAGTTGATTCTCTTGAGTTGTCCCGTATAGATAGCAATGTAGTAGAGGTGACCATCAGGTCCGCTCTTGATATCTACTGGTCCTCCTGGATTTGTGATCAGTGCTTCTTGGGAGAGTATATTATTCGAATTATCGAGCCTCATCAGTGTCATTGTATTCTGCGCATAGTCACCATAGACATATGCACCATTATACGGCGCAGGATATGTAGTACTCAAGAAGTCTCCAGCAGTCACACTTCAGGCTCAGGCAGCATTATGTCGATAAGTATAGAATGGTGATATTGGATTGACTACACTACAACCAAGTCATCCAACAGTCGTACCCGTTCACTCATAGCAAGGCCATCCGAGATTATTTCCAGCGGTTACCACATTTATCTCTTCCCATGTATTCCATCCTACATCGCCCGCGAACATCGTATTGGTTCCAGGACGAAAGCTAAAACGAAACATATTCCTGAGTCAGAGAGCCCATACTTTTGATCTATTTGCATTCGAATCTCCATTATAAAATGGATTGTCACTTGGAGCTGTTCCATCTTTATTTATTCGAATAACTTTTCCAGCAAGACTATCAATATTTTGAGAACGTAGAGATCGTGGATCAGCATAATCAAAACTCGCTCCATCACCAAGTGTAGCATAGAGTTTTCCATCAGGACCAAATTTGAGTCATCCTACAGAATGACTCGCTTGATCCGATGCAATACAATCGGCAGTCACTGCATAATCTTCACAAGATGGTTTTGCGAGAGTCCCTCCGATGGTTCACAGGATTATCACTTTGCTCGACTGAAGAGCGGTATCACCAACTACTGTTATCCGTACAATTCTTCCAGTTTTTGGCCCTGCTATATTTGTACCTGGAGAATTCTCATATGTATATGAGAGGTAGAGATATCAGTTAGTAGCAAAATTGGGATCTATTGCTATTCAGATCAGTCATCTATCCCCATAAGTATTCACATCCGTGAGAGTAATAAGTGGATTACTTAGTAGTATTCCATTTTTGATAACTTTTACACTTCATCATTTTTGGGCTACGAATATTCTCCCGTCAGGGGCAAATGTCATAGCTGTAGGAATAGTCAATCCTGATACAACTGTCTGTGTTTCAAATCCAGAAAGTGCCCAAGAACTTGTTATGGGAATACTAAAAAATAGTATAGATATATATATTCAGAAGCGTATTTTTTTCTTAATATATGTGAGAAGTCGAAGGTATTTCATATGTAGTAGGGTTATAAATTCATTTTTATTATTTCAATAAAATTACTGAAAAGTGAAAGATGCTAGATTCCTTTTTCTATTATTCCAACCATGAAACTCATTTCCTATTGTATCTCGGAATTTTTGATAATGTTTATAACAAAGATCTATCCTTGATTCCCAGTCTGACAATACCAGATATTGTTTGTACTCTTCAGGTGAGTAGTAGATATTGAATTGACAATAACCAATACTACTCCCTTCATCTCAGAATATGAGCTCATTCCAGAGTGATTCCTCTTGAATCATCAGAATAAAATCTATATCTTTCCATGTTTCCCATGCATAAGTTACGGCTTCTTCTTTTGATCAATAGCGGTATATTTCTTTATTATAATTTTCAGCGTCTAGAGAAACAGTATCTGTAGAACTAAGAATAGGAGTAGGAGAATTATAAAGAGGTGCTTCTAGATATTTTGGAATACTATTATTTCTGATCGGTATTATACTTGATGAATAAAATATATTTATACCGCTTGGAAATACTGATTGATATGAGGATTGTTTTGCGGAGTTATTATGACTTGAAGCAATTTGTGTCATGGGTTCAGTAACGAATAATCAGGATGAGGCTATCCAAAATCCCGAAAAAATAAGTGGAATGAACTGCATATCTGATAAATTAAGAGATAATTTTTTTCTAAAAATCTTCTTTTATATATGTATAAGTATTTAATCATATTGTTGGATGAGAAAATTTTTGACTTCCCAAACTACCACAATGATGAGATGTACAAGAAATGAGATTCAGAAGTTGATATGCATATATAGGAAATTAAATGATAGAAAGTGAGTCTTATTGGTTAGCAGTTGATTTATTTTTGATCAGACTTTCAAAAGTTACGAAAGTAACATCTGGATCTTTTGTAAGAGTTTGTAGCATTGCTAAGTAGTTATCATTGTAAGCAGTTTGGTCGAGAGTTTTATCAGAGTTCGCAAAATCTTGAGGATGCATCATGATAACACAGAGTCAATTTTTACTAAAAACATCTTCACAACTTTGTAATACTTGACTTACTGGAACTATTCTTTTTTTATCGAAATTATATGTACTACTATGGTAATCATAGGCTCCCGTTCATATGGAAGAGATTACTTGTATTCCCGCAGCAAATATTGCTTGTACCGCATCTTTTGATGCTATATTAAAAGGAGGAATAAAAGTCATAATAGGTTTACCACTGAGTCGTTCCAAGACCTCCTTTGCCATGATTATACGATCGTGAGCTTCAGCAAAATCAATATTTCAGAACTCTGTCAAGTATTGACTTTGAGCACCAGTCATTCATGTACCAAAATGATCCCAACCATGCATAGCAATTTCTATATTACAATTCTCTCTCTTGAGAAATTTCATAATAGTGAGATCCTCTTCGAGACCTTTTGGTATAACTCAAGCTACTATAGGAGCATTGAACTTGTAAGCATCTTGAATTATTTTTATAGAAATATCTCTCCAGGTATACCCTTGAACATCATCCAAACGGAGAACTACCAATTTTTTACCTTCTAGATTCGTAGGAATATGAACCTGAGGTATACAGAATTGATCTCGACCAATGGAAAAGATAGATCTATCTTCTTGAAAATAACCATTAAATAGAGCAAAAATATTTCCACCACTAAAAAATAGTATTGTAAGTATTATACCTATAGAGAATGCAATCTTGACTAACGGAGAGGACATATTATATATATGTTATTGTTTAGATATATGCTATCAGCTTTTTTTTAACTGAGTAGAAACCCTATCAGCTCGTTCCCATAAGAGATCATGTCTTCGAAAAACTATCTCTCGCCAGAATTCGTATCCAATAATAAAAGCATTAATGAATATGATTAGGACATAATAGGGAAAATACAAAATAAGTTCGTATCTCTTACTCTGTATACCAGCATAAAGTGCAAATATAAAAGCACCTAAAAAATATGTTGGTAAAAGGTAAGTAATGAAGAATTCTGGGTATAGAATAGGTGTTATTAGCGTAATAGCACTATATATCACCCCATCTATAAAAACAGAAGATAGTACGAACCCAGCTGAGGGATTACTCAGCATAATTGACCAATATTTCCGGATATTTTGCCATCCTCCTCAGTACCATCGCTTCATCTGGCGTATATAAGATAAGAGATTCGGTGGATCCTGTGTATATACTATTGCCTCCATATCATAGGCTATTTTTAGTTCTTTAAGATGTAGTTGAAATGTGAAATCAAGATCTTCAGTTACGGTATCATGATGACATGTGAGTTCTCGGAGTGTAGAAGTTCTTATAGCGGTAGCACAACCAGGCATAACATAAATATATCCAATAATAGATTGTGCTTTTTTGAATATATTCTGCCCTATTATATAATCTATCTCTCGACAAGCCGTAATCCAATTATATCGAATACTCGATACATAACCAGCGACAGCTGCTAGCGTACCACTCTTATCTCTTTCGAAATTCGCCTCTATTTTTGAAACAAATTGCTCGTCAAGAATAGTATCACCATCAGTCATGATGACTATATCACCTGTTATCAAAGGGAATCCTTTCATTTGAGCCTTACTCTTATTTCCAGTATTTTTTTTGAGATGAACAGGTCTAAGGATATCGTACTGTGATACATAATGTGTTAGTATTTCACGGGTGGAATCAGTACTTCCATCATTCACCACGATAATTTCATCGAATTTTCGAGTTTGAGTAAAAGCTGATAGCAAACATGCTTCTAGACTTTTGCCTTCATTGTAAGATGGGATAAGGAGAGATATTTTCATAGAAAAAACCCATTATAAATTATAAATCCCATTGTATATCCTACAGATTTAAAATTAGATTAACTATTTCTCTTATTTGAGTAATATAGATTAACTATAAAATAATTCATGTAGGAATAATGATGATGATATTCTCTAGGTCTTTAAAATCAAAGACAAAATAAAGACAAGGGGCATTAAAAAATCCCAATAAATTCGGGATTTTTTCTTGAATAACAAGTCCTATAATTGATTATATTATAATAGAGGCTGTATAAATTATGAAACAAAAGAAGTTTAAATTCACTTATTCCTCACTTAAGACTCTTTCGCTTAGAGCGATTTTATAGTTATTTCTTCTTGTATTCTCGCAACAAAATTTCCAATAGACTCAATAGATTGTTCCTTCGTTTTGAAGTTGCGTACTGCGAGAGTATGAGCTTCCATCTCTTGTGCTCCGACAACGAGGATATAGTTCGCGTGCTCGGTCTCTGCATTGCGGATTTTTTTCCCTAGAGAGTCATTGGAGTCGTCGAACTTGACTCGGAGTCCTGCCTGTTTCAGTTCTTTAAATACCTCGTCAGCATATGGGAAAAAGTTCTCTCCAACTGGGATGATGCGGACTTGTTCTGGGGCAAGCCATAATGGGAATATTCCTGCAAAGTGTTCGATCATGATTCCCATAAATCGCTCCAATGATCCAGATATTGCCCGATGGATCACAACAGGTTGCTCGTCTTCGTTTTTCTCATTTTTGAATGATAGGTTGAATCGAGCAGGTTGGTTGAAATCACACTGGATCGTCGCAAGTTGCCACTCGCGTCCGATCGCATCTTTGAACATGAAGTCGAGTTTCGGTCCATAGAATGCTGCTTCTCCAGGCATTGCCTTGTAATTGAGATTATTTGCAATAGCAGCTTCTTCAAGAGCCTGCTCAGCAATCTGCCATACATCATCACCTCCGAGATATTTCTCAGGAGTGAGAGGATCGCGTATCGAGAGTGATACCCAATATCCCTTCATCAATCCAAATGTCGTATAAAATTGCTTGATAACATCAACGATAGACGATACTTCATCTTTGATTTGGGATACTCGACAGAAGAGATGTCCATCATCTTGAGTGATCGACCGTACTCGAGTCAGACCTGAGAGTTGTCCTGTCTTCTCATCACGATATACAGTCGCCGGTTCAAAGTAGCGAACAGGCATATCACGATAGGAGAACTGATTATCTGCGAATATCTGCATATGATGAGGACAGTTCATCGGCTTGAGGAAAAAGTTCTCCTTCGATGTCCCACCATAGACTGAGAACATGTCTTCGAGGTATTTCCCTGCATGACCTGATGTCTGATAGAGTTCCTCCTTCGCGAGATGAGGCGTACACACACGGTCATATCCACGATCCTTGTGGAGATCCCAGAGATAGTCCTTGATTGCTTCACGGATGATCATCCCGTTCGGCTGGATGAGTGGGAGTCCTGAACCCACCATATCTGACACGGTGAAAAGTTTCAGTTTTTTGCCCAATATTCGGTGATCACGCTTCTTCGCCTCTTCCATCATATGTTCATAGGCATCGAGTTCAGTTTTGCTCTCAAAAGCGAGACCGTAGATCCTCGTCAATTGTTTATTTTTTGCATCACCTCTCCAGTAAGCTCCTGCGAGTTTGTCGAGTTTGAAGCTATCCTCTGGTATCTCAGAAGTGAACTGGACATGAGGCCCCTGACACATATCGATGAAAGTCGCAGTCGTGAATTCACCGAGATACGAGAATCCTGCATAT
This sequence comes from Candidatus Altimarinota bacterium, assembly GCA_043741945.1. Taxonomy (GTDB): domain Bacteria; phylum Patescibacteriota; class Gracilibacteria; order BD1-5; family UBA2023; genus JABFSX01. The sequence goes on along the minus strand of JAYTZT010000007.1, from coordinate 23,403 downwards.
ACAGGATTGTGGAACTTGCCGATATTGGCATAGAATCCGATCACCGTCTCACCGCGAGTTGCTAGATCCTCGATCATCTCGAGCTTGTAGATCTCACCGAGTGCCGTCGTGAACGCCCGAGCATCAGCGACGGAGAGAGAGAACTGCTTGAATTCTTGTCCTTCGCGGACGATAGATTTCATCTTTTTCTCTATGTCTTTGAGCTTCGCTTCCTCTAGTGTAGTATCTCCGAAGTCGATATCATAGTACCAACCCGTATCGATATCAGGTCATATTGCGAGTTTTGCGTCAGCACCCATGACCATGCGAGTGGCTTGGGCCATGATGTGGGAGAGAGAGTGGCGGCGAGTAGAAAGGGAGAGAGACATAGGAGATTAGATAAAAGAATATTTTAAAAGAAAAAATGAGAAACAAGGAAGTAGATACAGATTCATTCAAGAATTAGGATATCAAACATATCAAATATTAATACCATTAATTTTTCCGTAATAGTATCACATTCTTTCATCATATATTCAATAGATCCGGATTCGGATATACATAATAAGGTAATGAGAATTTGAGTTATTAGGATTCAAGTAAATAAAGTACTTTGATCTAATGAAAATAAGGATATTCCACTAATTATAGATATAATGAATCTGAAAAATCCAAGTTGTATTGATTTCATAAATTAGAATAATTAAATTAAAAGCTAATTTTTTTTTCATTATTCCAGTCAATCGTACACGACGAGAGGAGGATCAGGGGTATGAGGAAAGTAATGATTTTTTGCATAGTTTTGAGAATTAGATTTGGATATCTCATTTTTTATTTCTTAGCACAGTATTTCTTTGCGACGAGTCGTTTTACCATTTTTCCAGTTGTCTGATTTTTGACGAGGTTGTAGCAGGTTCAACGGACTCCAGACTGGTATTGGATCTGAGTCGGAGTCACAGTCATAGTAGCACTGATCTCACCTGAGACAGTAGCGGCAGAGAGTGATGGAGTGATGAGGAGCGATAGAGTGAGAGCGAGTGAGAGGAGTTTCATGGAAGAGGGGTTAGAGAAAAATAAAAATGAATTGGTATCAAAAATCATATATACCCCTTGAGGATAAAAAATCCCTCCCGATATATCGGGAGGGATTTTGAGTTATACAAAAAAGAGCCTTACGATATCGTTGGGAGAAGGTTATATGTGCTCGTACCAAGTCATGTGACCATGTCTATAGGTTGGTTATAGATTGGGATTAGTATATCGATTTTTGTTTTTCTCGCAAATTATTTTCATCGAGTATACTCTTCTCATCTCAGTGTGATCTGTCTTCCTCGTGGGGTCCGCTCGATGAATCCGATCTGCAGGAGATACGGCTCGACCACATCCTCGATAGTCGCTACCTCCTCTCCTATCACAGATGCGAGAGTGGAGAGTCCGACTGGTTTGCTATGGAATGTATCGATCAGATGCGAGAGCAGCTTGCGGTCGAGGATATCGAGTCCGTGAGCATCGACACCGAAGCTATCGAATATAGACTCACATTCTGATTTTGTGGTAATAGATTTGCCTACTGTCGCATAGTCACGGAGGATCTTCGCATATCTATTTGCTATGCGTGGAGTACCACGAGACCTGAGTGCGATCGCCATGATAGCATCGTCTGAGATAGCAGAGAATCCAAGAATAGAGAATGATCGCTTGACGATCTTCGCGAGATCAGCAGGCTCATAGAAATCCAGCTTCATCACATTGCCGAATCGGTCTCTGAGCGGATTCGATAGACTCGACAAACGAGTCGTTGCACCGATGAGGGTGAATCTCGGGATATCCATCTTCACACTCGTCGAACCTGTTCCAGATCCTATCATGATATCGATCGTGTAGTCCTCCATCGCTGAGTAGAGGATCTCCTCGATCTGGGGTCTGAGCCTGTGTATCTCATCGATGAAGAGTATTTCTCACTCAGTGAGACTCGTAAGGAGTGAGACGATGTCCGATTGCTTCTCGATCGCGGGTCCGCTTGTCGACTTGATTGCAGATACCATCTCATGAGCGATGATCGTCGAGATCGTAGTTTTTCCGAGACCAGGAGGTCCGTAGAATAGAATGTGTTCGAGAGTCTTTTTCCTGATTTTTGCTGACTCTATCGCTACTGTGAGGTGCTGTTTCATCTGCGTCTGTCCGACGTATTCAGATAGTCGCTGAGGCCGCAGAGATATCTCCGAGATGATATCTTCTTCACGAGATTCAGGTTTTACTACGCGATTTATATCAGGAGATTTGGAGGATTGGATGGACATAGTTGTGGATTATATACAAAAAAGTATAACAGGCAAATAAAGAATAAGAACAATATTATGTACAAGTCAAATTATATATTTGACAGGTAATATTATATGGTTAAAATGGTTATCCATAATATTATTTTTTTGTGCAACTTTCTACAAATACCATATTAAATTCACCAATGTCAATTAATAATACTTTTCTTGAAGGTATTTTATGATATGAAAAGTGTATAGCTCTCAATAGTGAAGAAAAAGAATCTATAAGAAGAGCTTATCGTCTGGCTCAAGAGGCACATATAGATGATAAACAGTTAAGTGATACTCCTTATATGAATCATATAGATGGAGTTATTGATTCATATCTACAAGTTACAAAAAAAAGTAAGGTTTCTCATGATGATCTCTGTACAGTGATCCTCCATGATGTTATTGAAGATCATCCAGAATTTTCTGAGAAAGTATTCAAAATGTTCTGATGAGCTATATATAGAAGAGTCCTTTGAGTAACTAAGCCCAGTGCATTAGTTATACAGGAAACTTTTTGAGTACTTACTAGGTCAGTACTGACGGATCCGAATAATTTTGGTAATTATAAAATGTTTCCATATCTTATAGGAAAGTTTTCAAATAGCTGACAAGGAATCATCACTCATTATAAGCTTCATGTCAGATTAATAGAACTTTGGGATAATGCATATCTTTCGAATGAAAAAGGCCTCAAAAACTATAAGTTCCTTTGGATGATTGCCGATCTTTCCGAAGAAGACTTCGAAATCAAAGCCGCAGATAGATTCGATAATCTCAATAATCTCAAGGCTGTCTGAATCGATCAAGTAAGAAGCAACATAGTGTCCACTGAAGTATATATCTTGAAGGCAAGGGCACTCTGAAGAGAGGACCTTGTCATACTACTCGAACAAGGGCTGGAAAATTTGAAAAGAAGAAAGCAGGAACTCCAGTGATCTACTTCCATATAATCTTCTCTCTCCTCGCCGCTTTGATATTATCAAAACTCTCATTTGCAGTTGAGAGAATCTGTTCTCCATATATACGTAACTCTGCGTTGGCAATGGGCTTGGTAGTAGTAACTACTATAGTACGATCTGAGAGTTTTACACTTTTAATATATTTCGATAGATCCCCACGATTCATATTGAGTAGGGTTTTTTGTACGGCATTCCACGCGAGAGCAGTTTCCATATCACGGGACTTATCATGGTAATCTGGATTTTTTTCTCGAGACGCAAGATTGAGTAGACTAAAGGACATAGGTTTATTTTTTTGGTACTATCTTGATGATCTCACGACCGACTGTCTGATTCTCACGACGATAGAGGAGGGATCCTTTCATCGTATTGAGTTTCATTTCCCATGGGAGCAGTGACTCAACTCCGAAACCATGTTTATCGAGGATATCGTATATTTCGATAAAATATGAATAGGTGCCATTGAGATTCCAAAAAGGGAATGTCATAACGATGCTATCGCAAAATTTTGCTCTAGAGAGTCCAGCGAAGAATTCATCATATATACGACCGAGTTTGCGACGTTCTTCTTTTGCTTTATCGAGTGTTATTTCATGAGCACGCATAATTTCGCCGAGGTATCATTCTGAAACTATAGTGATATTGGTAAATGGAATACCCGGAATAGCTAGATTTCTGTCAGCAGTTGCAACATTTCGGGCATCGAGTTCTATTACTTTGCTCTCAAAATCAGCAAAATTCTTGTTTGGAGTGCCTCCAGCCGTAATGATACGTTCTTGCCAAACACGTTCTTCTCTTATATACTCAGCTAGACTTATTTCTGTGGATCTGACCATCTCTGGAGAGATATCACTTCCATAGACTTGGGATATTCCCATATTCGCTGCTTCGATTAGGGTGGTTCCCAGTCCACAAAATGGATCATAGATGGAAATAGGATTGGTAGTTTTAGCTATATTGCGTCCTCATATAGCTACATTGATCATCATCTGGACGAGTTTTGGCGGCATCATACCGATTATCATATCCCGAGATTTCGCAGTGTCACGCTTGGCATATGCATCGATGTCTTGACATGCAATTGTGCGTCCGATATAACAGATATCCAACATCTGAATAAGAGAGTATTCTTGTCCAGTTTTTGCGAGTTTCTCTTTTTTGAAACTTGCGGCATTGATATTTTCATTTTTTATATTAACAAGACGGATGCTCGATCCAGCATCTTGCATAGTTTTTTTGATACGGAGTCCGATATCCGAGAGTCGGAACTCGATTCCATATGATCCAAGAGAAAAATCTATTTTTCCAGTTCCTTTGTGACGAGTCATAAACTCGATCGCATCAGTTGGGAATGTTGCAACCGTAGTATCTCCGAGTATCTCAATAATACGAATAGATCCACCTATATTCAGGAATTTGCGTTGCAATTGTTCATTCGAGTATCATACTATTTGGAAGATAGCGATTGTCTCGATATGCGACTTATATGCCTCAGTACCCCAGATGGCCATGAGCTCTGCGAGTGAGACCTTCCACTCGCGACCGAGGGTAAATGCGTAGAGATTCTTTGTATTGTTCATGAGGCAGAGTATAGATAAAGAGGACTGGAAAGCAACAAAAAATATGCATATACAAAAACTTGTTTGTCGGATTTGCATATCTCCGCAGAGATATGTGGGTAATTGTATGGAAAGCCAAAAGAAAACCCTCCAGAATCTGTAATACTATACCTCTACCCATGGGGATATATTGAATCCGCTCTGAGTCTTTGCCCTGAGACAATATTGCTCTATTGACTCCACAAAATATGGAGGAAAGGCTTCTTGAATTTTTCAGATCATGTAGTATCCTACCATCATCATAGCTGCGTAGCTCTCACTATCAAAAGTAGGAAGATCAATCTGATTTTCACCATATTGAATACTAGTTGTATTACCAAAACAGAGAAAGAGTTCACCCTCATCTTGTACTACAGTTGTAGCATGTTTCATCTGCTCGTATGAGAATATATCTCTAGCTACTTTACGCCCGAATAGTTCGATAAATTTGGTTTCCAACATCTCTCGGAGAAGTACAAATTCGTTTGGTATAACTATACAAAAACTCGAAAACTTGGTAAAATCAATCTTATTAATTTCGTTTTCGAAAGTAGTTGTAATGAATTCTCTGAGAGATACGAGATCTAGTTCTGGATTCTCGGCGAGCATATAGCCAAAATATGTCGAAGTATTGTAGGTATAGGGTTCGCGTATTTTTGGCATAATAATACTTTTATCTGCTATTTCTCTTGCTGAACTTTTTTCACTTGATGATATTAAGAGTGTATTTTTGGAATTGCTCTTTGCTATATTGAGTATGATCGGTGCATGTTTCTCACCTGATGCCGAGACGACTACCACATCAGTTATAGATTCTATATTTGCTAGTTTTTGCTCTACTTCGGATTCAGTTGCAAAAAATGCTCCAAGATTCCTAAACAGTATACGCCCCGTGTAGTAGCCATTCCCACTTCATACTACCAATGGAGTTCTGAAGTGACTGAGATCTATTTTTTCGAGATTAGTTCTGGTGCTGTAGAGATCGATTGTTTCGAGAACAATCGCATCGAGAGTAGGGAAGTGCATAAAAAAAGTTTTATATAAGGAAATTATATAAAACTTTTAGAAAAGAGCAAAGGGAAAATCCACAAAAAAACTATCTACTTTCCTTTATTTTTTGATAATGCAGGAATCATAGAAACCTTTCATTTTAGTGATTCTATAATCAAATCAACTGTAGAAGATGACCAAAGAATGAGTTCTACTGCAAAAGTTTGCCGATCAATACTTGTATCAAGATATTCTATAGGAAGAACATAAGAAAAATGAGATAATTCTTTTTTTACTGCCTCTTTCACATGTTTTCTTTCTTTATTTTTTAGTGTTCAGCCTATTAGTCGTTTAAAACCTTGTTGTAAGCGAGTAGCTCTTCATTTTTTACCTTCTGACTCTAAATTTTCTACAAATTTAGCTACAACATCTTCTGATAGATGAGAAATCTTTATATGAGTATCATGCTCTTCTCATTTCAATTTTTTTACAAGCGGTTCGATGTATTCTTGAAGTGCCACTAGGGCATTTTCATCAAAAATTATTTGATTATTTTTACCTACAGTTATGCCCATGTGAAAAAATGGAGGGAGTGTTGATCTTAATTCAAGTGTATCTAGAGTGGGTTTATTCATAATGATTATTATAGATTATTTTAATAAGTATTTTTCACTAACTATCATTCATTAATTACTTCTCTATTTCTTCAATCTTGGCTAAACTTACAATCTTCTCGAGCCTAATTCATCTTTTCTTGATCGATCGAGTAGATGTGAATATTGACTAATTAAAAGCATTTTAACCATATTATTGTTATTGTCAATTATTTTAATATATCCAATCTTTTTTTTGGAAATAGATTAAAAATCAACAGTAATATGACTAAAAAAGAAAGAACATATTTGCAATGTTCTTTCTTTTGAATGATATGATCATATCAAGTGCTACTATACTAGCACAATCTTCTCTAGTCCGATTCGCCCTTTTTCCTTGTCTACTGCATATACTTTCACCTTGATTATTTCGCCGACCTTGGCGACATCATTTACATTTGCGATTCGCTCAGTTACACCGAATTTTGAAATATGTATCATTCCTTCTTTTCCAGGAGCAATCTCTACAATTGCACCAACTGTATCGAGGATTTTTATCACTTTACCATCATAGATATCACCGACTTCGATATCTTTCAGGATATTTTTGATGAATTCGAGTGCTGCCTTACCACTCACTTGATCTCGAGCAGTAATAGTACAGGTTCCATTATCTTCGAGATTGACCTCCACTGAGAATTGTTTCTCGATACCTTGGATGGTCTCACCACCTTTTCCGATGATTTCTCTCATTTTCACTTCTGGAACAAATATCGAGAGTAAAAATGGTGCATATGGAGAGAGTTCAGCTCGTGGTTCTCTCATACATTGTTGCATCTCACCCAATATATAGGCAGTTGCCTCAACTGACTTCGTGAATACCTCTGTAACTACTTCCATAGAGAGTCAGGCAATCTTGCAGTCCATCTGTAATGCTGTGATCCCTTTTGCGGTACGAGCTACCTTGAAGTCCATATCTCCGAGAAAATCTTCTTGTGCTTGGATATCTGCAAGGATCTCATATTTTCCTGTCTCTTCTTCGTAAATCATACCCATCGCAACACCAGCCACCATAGCTGTGATCGGGACTCCAGCGTCCATGAGTGACATAGTAGAGCCACAGACTGATGCCATCGATGATGATCCATTACAAGTGGTGGTTTCTGATACAACTCGAATCATATATGGGAAATCAATCTGTTTTGGCAGAACTGGTTCGAGGGCCTTCTCAGCGAGTCTCCCATGTCAGACCTCACGACGACCGACTCCACGGAGTGGCTTGACTTCTCCCACTGAAAACGGAGGAAAATTGTAGTGGTGAATATATCTCTTGGTATCCTCTTCGAACATATCATCGATGAGTTGTATATCCCCAGGTCCACCTAGGGTAGTAACTGCGAGAACCTGTGTCACACCTCTCTCAAAAAGAGCAGAACCATGAGTACGACCCAGAATCGGAGCTGTAGCTCGCACTGGTCGGACCTCATCACAGGATCGTCCGTCGAGGCGTGTATGCGTATCGATAATTGTGCGTCTCATATGTTCCTGGACCATTCACTTCACACTCTCAGCAATATCTCCCATCTTCGGGGTATTCGTGAGCTTATCATATCCGAGTTTGACCGCTACTGATTCGATGAGTGCTCATATAGCATCATGGAATTCGAGCTTGCCGAGTCAGTAGAGTAACTGAATATTGTCTTCAGTTACAATACTACGAACCTTCGCAAGAGTACTTGAATCTATCTCTCAGACTGTGATATTAGTTTCAGGGAGTATGTGTACTTTTTTGTAATCTGCAACGAAATCTATCTGTGCATTGCAGAGTGTTTTTACGATTTCGTGAGCATATGCAAATGCTCGAACCATGAGATCATTGGAAACCTCTTTTCATTGAGACTCAGCCATAGTGATAGCATCTAGGGTTCCTGCAACCGTGAGATCGAGGTGGGCCGCTTCTATTTGCTCAAAAGTTGGATCAAATATAAAATTACCAGTCTCATCACTGGCGATGCGCACCCCAGCCACTGGTCCCTCGAATTCTTTCACCCCTGCAAGCATAATAGAGATACTCGATCCCATGATACCATACCATCCAAAATCTGAGAGCCCAGATGAACTCATAATGGTCGATATAATCTGGAACTCCGTACGAGTACCTTTTGGGAACATCGGCCGTATTGGGCGATCGATCATACGACTATTGAGTATAGAGGCTTCGCTCGGACGTCATTCTCTTTTCATAAAACGATTACCTCCAATCTTACCGTTGGCATAGTACTTCTCTTGGAACTCGACAGTAAGTGGGAAAAAGTCACCATCTCGAATACCGCCGACCCCAGTAGTCGTGAGGAGGAAATTACCCATTTCGTCACTTATAGCGATTGATCCAGTTGCGAAAAGAGCCAAGCGACCTGATTCTAGAGTGATATTTTTACCACAAATAGAGTAGGTTTTGCTAACGACGATCCTATCGAGGGCATTTTTGTCTTTGAGTCAGACGAGCATAATAATATATGATAAAAAATAGAAATTCTGGAATATATCACTCGTCTCTCTAGAACAGATAGTTATCTGACGATCTCTTCTAGAAGGGCGAGGGGCGATATATCTGATAATGTGGTGCCCCCGACAAGAATCGAACTTGTGTCTAAGCCTTAGGAGTGCCTTGTTCTTCCACTAAACTACGGGGACGAGTAGAGTCGAGCAGATTGTAGTGGAAAATAAGAAAAAGGCAAAAAAATCCCTATTATTATACAACAGTGCATTTGTGAAATAATTATGTTTATTTGCATGTTTACGGATATAAATCACACAAAAACCGCAGGAATTTATTGATTTCTAATAGCTATTTATTACACTTAGTAAGTAATCCTTCATTTATTCTCATATACGTATGCTTCTCAAATATCTTCTATTTGTTCTTGTTTTCTTGGTATTGGTGTGCGAGTCTGGATTTGCCCTTGAGGCAACTTACTATTCGGAGCAGTTCGAAGGGTGACACACGGCAAACGGAGATATATTTTCTCAAAATATCCATTCGCTCGCAGCATGTGAGGTTCCACTCGGACAGTATGGGTATGTTGCAAGAGGTGGAACTGGTATAGTTGTTACGATCAATGACCGACCCAATTGTGTCAAATATCCCAATCTGGTCGATCTGAGTCGTACGGTATTTGAGTTATTTGCTCCGACTCGAGTAGGCAGTATCAATGATATGTCGCTCACGAATGTCGGAAAGAATACAGATACATTTGCCAAAAAAAATCTCCCAAAAGATATCTTTGCTCCTCTAGGAGTAGAGCTCACAGCGGATATATCTAATACGTATTTCACTCGAGATAGCATACTCGTGAGATGACGTGTACTCGATGGCAAGGCTGATGCAATGATATATCTGGAGAATAAGAAAACGAAAAAAGAGTATTCTCATCTGGTAAAGTCCGATGCTTCAGGGTTTTTCCAGTTACCAATTACGCTCCCAGATATGGCTGGAGTCTACTATTATATCATAGCAAGTGGGAATAGTTTTTCCACTAATTCTCCTATAGAAATAAAACTTATAGATCCTAATGATCTCCAGTATCCAACCCTTCCAAAATATACTGGATCAGTGACACATCCCAAACTAAACTCTACTTTATCTACTCCACTTATCCAATTGGATGCTGCAATTTGGGCACAGTTCACCCTACAACAATGATCTCAGGTCTATGAGTCTCATGGCTCTGCTCCCAATTTTGAGGGGAACAATCTCGCAATCGGAAATGCAAAAGTGAAGATCTCAGGGTATACACTCTCAACTCCATCATCACTCGATCGGAGCCAAACCATATCAAATCTATATTCTGGCACACTTTTCCTCGACCGTACTCATGAATCCATTGGGTGACAGAATGTCAATATCCGTAAACGAGGAAATTTTGTAATATTCAGATTCCGTCTAAAAAATACAGATACAAAGGTGCAAGATAATTATTATATTACATTTCCAGATGGTTCTATCGAAGAATATCATTTTCCAAAGAAATATATTGGTGAAGATGGTTTTCTTGTATCTGATGTATGGATTCAGGCAAATTTCGCTACGAATACACTAGGTACCTACAAACTAGAGACTGTACTCCAAAATGGATATGCATATTTCAATTTGCCCATTACCCATGGGAGTGTCTGGAATATTATCAGTCCACTTACTCAAAAAGAGATAAGTACAATACGGAGCGACGCTACCCTCGTCTCAAGTAAAACGATCGATCGTATAAATAGCCTACGAAAGAGTCTGTGAAAATGAGTGTTACAAGAGAGTTCCACTCTCCAAAAACTCGCCACTGCAAAGGCCAAAAATATGGCACAGTATGACTATATTTGACACTGGACTCCTGAGGGACTCGATATACTCGATTTCGCAAATTCAATTGGTATTAATATAGAGTGAAGCATCGGAGAGAATGTTGCCTGAGGTAATGTATCAGATAGATCCCTCCAAGATTGACTCGAGGAGTCAGGCAGTCATCGTCACAATATGCTCGATAATGGTTGGAAATATATAGGAATAGGATATCTAGTCAAAGGTGGGAAGACTTATATGACAGAGCTATTTTGAAACTAAATCTCCATCAATAATATCTCCAAATTTGGAGGTATTTTTTTATAGTCCTTGTATAGGTATTGGTCGCATAGTCGGAAATAGAACGACATCCCGCAGATTTGCTTGCCCTGAAAAGATGGTTATGAGGCGATCAATACCAAATCCTGATCCAGTCATGGGAGGGAATCCGTGTTCCATAGCCTTCAAAAACACTTCATCGATTTCCATAGCTTCAATATCACCTCCTGCCTTTGCACTTGACTGGGTCTCAAAAAGGCGTCTCTGTACGATTGGATCGATGAGTTCTCCATAGGAATTCACAACTTCCCATCCATTGATAACAAGTTGATAGCAACAAGCTGTTCCATCTCCATTTGGTCTGGCGAGTGGCTTGAGATCTTCTGGATAGTCGAACACAAATGTAGGCTGGATGAGTTTCGTTCTTGCAGTTTTTTTGTAGATATCATCTAGGAGATTGGCTCGTCCAACTCCTGTGATTTTCTCAACTCCTACATCTTTTGCGACTTTTTGCAATTGTTCCAAACTATCAGTAAACATATCGACTCCAGCATGTTCTCTTAGAAGCTCGGGAAATCTTTTTTCATCAAAATGAGCGCTTAGATCTACCGCAATATATTCACCATTTTTGTTCTGAACTTGTATAATAGGAGATGGGAGACAAGTACGTGCAATCTGATGAAACATCTCTTCAGTCCATTTGCGATTGGTATCGAGATCTACGTAAGCTGCATACCATTCACACATCGTGAATTCTTGGAGATGGGAAGGATCGGTTCACTCATTACGAAAATTTTTTCCTATTTCAAATACTCTCGTAAAACCTCCTCCAATAGTTCGTTTCAAATCAAGTTCTAGAGATATTCGAAGGACAAAGTCATGATCGAGATCATTATGATGTGTCGAGAATGTTCGAGCCATCGCACCTCCTGCCTGAGCTTGTAAAATAGCTGTTTCGACTTCATCGAATCCCTTATTTTCGAAAAATCGACGCATTTCTCGAATTATCTTGGATCTTAGTTTGAACCGAGTAAATGTCTCATTGTTGGTCACGAGATCGAGATTGCGTTCACGGTAGAGAATCTCTTGATCACCCAATCCATGGAATTTCTCAGGAAGTGGACGGATTGCTTTTGTGAGAAAAGTGAATTCCTTCACGAAGAGTGTGAGCTCACCTTTATGAGTATAGAACAACTCTCCCGTCACCCCAATGAAATCTCCCAGATCTATTAATTTCTCTGCAAACTTGTAAGCCGAAGTTCCAAGGGCTTCACCACTGGAAGTCATAGCAAGTCATTCAACAACTTTTTTATTTGAAGTATCTTCATCAATAAAAGTTAACATATTTTTTTTCACCCCATCTACTACTATGCTACAGTTATCCCGAGAAAACAGTACTTGAATACGCCCAGTTCCATCCGAAATTGTTGCGAAACATATCTTTCCGAAACTGCGATGGAGGACGACTCGTCCAGCAATACTGATATCACTCATTGGAGTGGCTATAACCTCCTCGACACTACGGAATGGGCTCACATCTCAGCTCTCAGTATCGATACTTGACTTATATTTTGTACTGATATCTATGATCTGATGCGTTGTATCGAACCGATTAGCAAATGGATTGACCCCGAGTGATCGGATGCGTTCCAGTTTTTTGATGCGGTCGAGGGTTTCAGTAGAATAGTTGGGAGAGGACATAATTATTTTTTAGGAAAACTGTAGAAGTAAGATGAGATGAATCGCAGTACGATAAACCAGAATACTATATTAAAACCATTTGCGAATTCTCATATTATTGTCGGTTTTGGACAGCGTACTTATATCATTGTTCAGCTACTATCAATACTGCAGGAATATGCTGGAAAAGGAAATCATCACTTTCACCATATGTGGCTTTATATGATAACTCACTTGGAGTCAAGTTCACCAAATATAGGTCTTTGATAGGTTGTTCCAATTTTGATATATCGGAAGTCACTAGTGAATTCTATTATTCATATTTGAGTTGCATATGATATTATAATACTAAGGACTAAGATGACGAGATAAAGTATATTTTTTCGCATAAATAAATTCATATCCAATATATGAAAAAGAGGGAAAATGGCAAAAAATTAGCTGAGAGTATTTGCTACCAGTATAGCAAACTTATCTCAAATAAAACCTGATTGTGCTCAATTCATACGCTTTAGTGCATCATTTGGAGTCATAGTTTCTGAATGGCTATTATTTCCTTGCGGTAAAGAAAATGGGGGTAATAAAGGTGTTTGAGGATCATTTGTAACAAATGAGGATGAAGTTGTCGCTATGGTATACATATTAGAAAAGTTAAAAATAAAACCTCCCCGATTTCGGAGAGGCTTGGTGTGTACTATTTCACAACAAAAAACCTATCCGTGTGGAGAGATAATCTTCGTAATAATGATAGTATTTTGCTGAGGCATAGTGGAAGTATATAAAAAATGAGAAACAAGTCAAAATTTCTTTCAGACCTATAGTATCATTGGGCTTTTATTAATGGCGGTATCTCGCTCAATAACAATTCTCCCTACTGTATCTCAGTGTGACTTATAATTAGTTATAGTTTCAAGAATTCTATCTTCAAATTTTCTTAGCAATCTTGATATTCCAGATGCACCAGCTAAAATTAATATGCTTGGCATAGGATCGTTAATATCTGATGAGTTCATTAGTATTTTTATAAATATAGAAAATTATAATATAAATTATATCATTTTTATCAAAACCATTTTTCTCAAAAAGAAAACCCGAGATTGCTCTCGAGTTTTTAGACAAATGATTTGAACGGCATTGGTCGATGTGAGTATAGAGAGAAGACTCGAGAAGTCAAAGTTATTATACGAAGATAAAGTGAAGTATAAGAAAAATGCTGCCTGCAAGAAAGGTCGAGACAGGAAGAGTGAGCACCCAAGCCATGAGAATAGATCTAATAGTATCTCATTGTAGACTGCCTTTTCCATGCTCATGGGCCATCGTACCTGCGACTCCTGATGAGAGAATATGCGTTGTAGATACAGGCAGTCCAAAATGAGATGCAGAACTAATTGTTGCGGCTGTCATGAGAGATGCTACTGTTCCTTGGGCATAGGTGAGCTTATCCTTCCCGATCTTCTCGCCGATTGTGATAACAATTCGTTTCCATCCGATCATCGTACCGAGTCCCAGAGAGATCGATATCATAGCGATGATCCACCAAGGTGCATAATCAGTTACACTCGAAATAAGATCGATATTTGGAGCTAAATCTTTTAGATTTTTTATTTCCGTTCCTGCATTAGCTTGTGGTAAAAAAGAAAACTCTTTGGGAGAAAGCTTCTTATAATCTTTTTGTATCTTGAGAATATTTTTTCTCAGTGCAATACGATCAGTAACCTCTATATCTTTTTTGAGAAGAAGAGTTCCTATTTCTGCAATATTCTTTTTGGTTTCCTCTATTGTTAGACTATCCGCTTGTGATACTTTTGTCATATCCAATTCCTCAAATCTAGATTGCACTATATCGATATTTGTTTTTATAACACTGAGATCAATATCTGGATTCATTGCAAAATAACTTGGTGCAAGTGAGATCAATATGAGCATAGCGAGCCCTACACCTTTTTGTCCATCATTTGATCCATGAGCAAAACTCACAAAGGCGCTGGAACTGATGAGGGTTGCTTTGATCCATGTTTTTGGATATTTATTCCAGAATCTTCCAGGATGTTGAAAAAAGTCATGATTTTTGACGTAGAGGTGCAGTATATGTATAGCTCCAAAAGCAAGTATAAATCCCGCAACTGGAGAGATGAGGAGTGATTTGCCTGCATCTAGTACTTTGGCCCAAGGTATTGTGACACTAGTTGGATCGAGCCAATACATCGCAAGAGATACCCCAAGAATAGAACCAATCAGAGTATGTGAGCTCGAAGCTGGGATGCCAAGATACCATGTTCCAAAATTCCAAATAATAGCAGCGATCAAAAGTGAGAGTACAACACATATGCCAAATGCTATGGGCTGGTTCGCTATCATATCGAGTGGGAGGAGGTGGATGATTCCCATAGCTACTGATATTCCTCCGAGTGATACACCGAGAAAATTGAAGAACGCAGCAAGGAGTACTGCTTTCTTTGGTGTGAGAGAATTGGTATAGATAACAGGAGCGACAGCATTCGCTGTATCATGGAATCCATTGATAAATTCAAATGCACATACCAGGAGGAGGCAGAGTACGAGGAGGATATATATTTCCATATTATGAGCTTTAAAATAAAGGATTGATCTGAGGTCTCAACTTATACTGTCACAATCAAACAAAAAAAGCAAAAATATGGAAATAATAATTCCAAGATTCTTAAATTCATTAGGAAGGTTATATATATTCCCACTCCATCTCGAAGAGCCAACATGAGTCGGGCTCTTTTTTTGTTTTTTTGAGATACAGTTCCATACTTTTGTAACCAAAAGTATCAAAAGTTCTATTTTGCTTGACTCATTTTTGTATCTGTATCGATTCATTTTTGGAAATTCGAAAAACTCTTCCTACGTTGTCAAACAGTTCCGAATTTCTTCAAAAATCTTATCGACAGATCTTAAAAATTTATCAAATAAGAAGGAAAAGAGAAATAAAGAAAGAAATAATAAGTAATTATTTTTTAACAATCATTTTTTGTCATATTATTTTCTTTGCTTTTTCTTATGTATTTTTTATAATCCGATTCGTAATACGAGGCAAAATTTTATTGATTTTGTACCTTGTATATTTTATTTTCTATCTTATCACCTATGTGCGGAGTTTTTGGCTATATATGACATCCTGGATCAGCGGCTCGTGAGGTACTCGCAGGACTCCAGAGACTCGAGTACCGTGGATATGATAGCGCTGGTCTCTGTGTTATCGACAATGCATCAAATATGCAGGTAATCCGAGCAGTCGGCAAGGTTAGCAATCTCAAGCTCAAAACAGATCAGATGGATTTCTCATCATACCATGCAGGTATCGGGCATACTCGTTGGGCAACTCATGGAGGTGTCACCGAGGCCAATTGCCATCCTCATATATCACAATCGGGTAGATTCGTTGTCATCCATAATGGTATCATAGAGAACTATAGTGAACTCAAAACAGAGCTTATTGCAAAATGATACCGTTTTCACTCTGAAACTGATACAGAGGTTACGGTTCATCTATTTGAAGATATATTTGATGGAGACTACATGTCAACCATGACAAAACTCGTTGCAAGGATGCATGGAGCCTATGGTCTGGTATTTCTCGATCGAGAAAATGGTAATGTTATGTTCGGAACCAAAAAAGGAAGTCCGATGGTACTCGGGTTTGGCAAAACAGAGCGCTATATCTCTTCTGATTATCGATCGCTCATCGGACTCATTGATGACTATATTATCCTAGAGGATGGAGATATCTTCCTCTTAACTCCTGATAATTATACCATTATATCGGAGTGAATCATGGCTGAGCGCATTCGTCAGACAGTTGATGAGAATGAAAAAGTTGCCGAACTGGGTGATTTCCCAAATTTTATGCTCAAGGAAGTATTTGAACAGCCACGAGTTCTCCAGGATGTGTTTCGCGGACGTATAGATTTTGAGGAATATTCTCTTCATTCTCATACGCTTGCTCATATTGCCACATTAGGCATAGAGCGCATCACTATAGTGGCCTCAGGAACGAGTTACCATTCGGGACTCTTAGGGAAGTATTATCTTGAGGAACTTGCGAATATTCCTATTGATGTCATTGTATCAACAGAGTTCAAGTACAAAAAGAAATTCGTCTCTTCTAATGAACTCTATATATTTGTATCTCAATCTGGTGAAACGATTGATACTCTAGATTCGCTCAAGATTGTGAAAGAACAATGAGGTCATGTATTCGGAATCGTGAATGTGCCAGGTTCTGCAATTGCGAGAGCGGCTGGACAAGGACTCTTTACCAGAGCAGGGACTGAGGTAGGTGTTGCTTCAACCAAGGCATTTGTGACACAAGTTGCCTGTTTCCTATTTCTGGCACTCTATCTCGGACAAAAAAACGGACTCGATTATAGAAAATATCGAGAAATTATTGATTCTATCGAAAAACTCCCTGAGGCTATAGCCAACCTGTTACTCCAGAATGAAGCTATCCGAATGGTGGCAGAGAAGTATGCAGGATCAAAGAATTTTTTTTACTTGGGTCGTGCTCATGAGCTCGTCATCGCTATGGAGTGATCGCTCAAGCTCAAGGAGCTTGCCTATATCCACTCAGAAGCATACTCATCTGGAGAACTCAAACATGGTTCTATTGCTCTCATCGATGCTGATTTTCCATCTTTGATGATCAACTGATGAGGTCCGCTTTCTCCGAAAAATGCTTCTTCTGCAGAAGAGATACGAGCTCGTGGAGGACCTGTAGTCGGTATCATTGCCCGCTGAGACGTGAATAAACATATCTACGCTGATGTAATCGAATTCGATCCTCTCATATCAGAACTTAATCCATTTCTTGAAGTAGTAATCCTCCAACTCTGGGCATATCATATAGCGAACTCACTCTGACGAGATGTAGACAAACCTCGCAATCTGGCGAAGAGCGTGACAGTGGAGTAAGATATTAAAATGAAAAAGCCCCACTTCTATGAGTGGGTTCTTTTGTTGGTTGGGGGTACTTCTAAATATTTTGATAAAATTCCCTCATGCAGATCACTCCTTTTTTAGACTCTGCATGAATAAGTCATACACCATATATATTTTTATATATATGACTACGACAATTATTCCTGCAAAAAAACCAGCGCCAGAAAATGTGTCTGGTTTCAGGGACATCTCGTATACCTTACAAGCGCATAAAATGAAGTATGCCACCGTTGCAACAAAAAATCCAAACCTTACGTATTTGACAGTCGTCATGATTTTCACCTTTTCCCCCAACAGCCAATCGATAGCTGACAGGGATATATCATTCTATGAGGAGTTACAACTCTGCCAATCGGTAGATTGGATAGATATATTTTACTACTGATTATAATTTCTGTCAATTTTTCGATTGGTTTTTGTCATATTTTCTATACAATCATCTCATATTATCCATACAACTATGCGTATCATCACTTGGAATGTGAACGGTCTCAGGGCTGTCGAAAAAAAAAATGAAATCCAGAATCTTATTAGTCGCTACGATCCAGATATCTTGCTTATGCAAGAGATCAAGTGAACCACTGATAAGTTTTCGGCTTATTTGAATGCTCCAGAATCATATACTGCATATTATAATCCAGCCCAAAAACCTGGATATTCTGGAACGGGTGCTTGGGTACATTCTCGTGTCTCAGATACTCATGATATCCAATTTTTCTCGAGTTTCCCAAATGATCCTACCGCAAATGAGGGTCGAGTGGCCCATATGGTTCTCACCAATAAGGAATCAGGAACAATTGTAGATATATTTGGTATCTATTTCCCGAACTGAGGCAAATCTGAAGAAGCATGGCAGGGAAAACTTGTATTCTATAGGGAGTTTTCTACATATATGGATTCTCTTCGTACTCTCGGACATATTGTACTCTGGGGCTGAGATATCAATTGTGCACATCATGCGATAGATCTAGCCCGACCAGATGCCAACGATGGTAAGATAGGATTCCATCCCCTTGAGCGTGCTTGGCTCGATGCTCGCTCCTGAGATAGTTGGCATGATATATGGCGTGAGATGAATCCAGAACTTGGAGAGATCTATTCTTGGTGGGATCCTGTGACTCGCTCTCGAGATCGCAATGTTTGATGGCGTATCGATGCTCTCTGGGGTGACAATACTATATTTGCGAAAACTCGCAATATAGAATATATTACTACTCATATGGGTTCTGATCATTGTCCGATGATGATAGAACTCGATATGTAATCCAAATATAAAATTATGAATAAATCTCGCCTAGAAGCATTCTCAGATGGTATATTTGCTATTATTATTACAATTCTTGTTTTAGAAATCAAGATTCCTGAACTCGGTCCCACAGTGACAAATATGGAGCTTTGGTATGCATTATCACAGTATAGTCATATACTAATGGGATATTTTCTTTCTGTAGCAGTGATCGGAATGTTTTGGCTTAGACATCATTTTATGTTCCATATTACTGCAAAAAATATAGATCGCTGGGTCATACAACTCAATATTATTTTTCTTTCGATTCTCGCTTTGATACCTTTTTCAGCAGGATTATTGGGTACTTATCCACGTCTAGAAGTTGCTTGAGTAATATATGGAATTAATCTGCTTCTAGCTGATGTAGCGAATTACATTCTTTATATCTATATTCGGAAGTCAGCAAATATAGAGAATTGAGAAGTCTCTTCTCGAATGCATACGCAAAGAAAAATTCGTCAATACTTTACTTTGATATTTTTCTTACTTGGTATTATAGCAGCTTTAAGTTGATTTTATTATTTGAGTATTGTGCTCTACTGTTTACCTGTTTTATTTAATAATATTCCTGGTTTACTGGATTTAATTGAGAAAATATTTTGATTCGAAATAAAATAAATTATATATGTCCTTCACGATGCGGAACGAATCATTCTCATGTCAACATTGCTGAGCAGATGTCATACCACATCCGACAGGTTCTGCACGCAACCATTGTAATGTATGTCTCTATTCACTCCATGTTGATGATGTGAGTCCTGGGGATCGTCTTTCTGATTGTTATGGACTCATGGCTCCTATTGCGATTGATCACAAGCGAAATAAATGAGATATGATACGACACAAGTGCACTATCTGTAACAAAGAAATGCTCAATATAGTAGCACCAGATGATGACTTCATCGGATTTGTAAAGCGTCAGAATGCGAAAATACTCTAAATTTGACAGAAATATATATTTATATATTCTATAATGGTCATCAACTTTTTTTGGAGAAAGGAATGGAATATATGGAAATATTTATAAATGTTTTTATGTTACTTGTAATCATACTCATGATTATTTGGGCATACATAGAAAAAAGTTTATCCATTACATTGATTGCACTCATCATGTGTGTAATCTTTGTAATTGTGCGTCTCTAGAGTTTCTTTGGATGATATTTCTTTATAAGATGTGATGTTGCGTTCAATGGGCTGTTAGCGTGGCACTAATGGAGATATCCATATCAACGATTCTGTTTACAGAATCGTTTTTTTATTGCTTTTTTCTGAGCTTTCATAGTATGATTTTATGCAATCCTTTTTCACTCTCTTCTCATCACATATTTCTCCAGATGATATCATCGTCCTCGCAGTCAGTGGTGGGGTCGATAGTATGGTTTTATTTGATTTGGTTATGCAGTTTCATCCGAAGGCACATATTATCGTTGCCCATCTCGATCACTCACTCCGATGAATAGAGTCAGATAGGGATAGAGATATTGTTGCAAATATATGCAATAAAGAAAGTGTATCTCTAATTGCTCATAAATTGGATATATCTACAATGGCAAGAGATGAAAAAATGAATCTCGAAGCGATTGCCAGACGTGAGCGATATACCTTTTTCGAATTAGTTCGTAGCAAATATAGAGCTCGGTATATATTGACTGCTCATCATGCTGTCGATCAGACAGAGACGATAATTGGTAATATAGTCAAGTGAGCCAAGGTACGAGGACTCTCAGGAATATCTGTGATTTTGGGTTCAATTTTTCGTCCACTCCTCTCTATAACCAAGGTTGAGATTCTTCAGTATGCTCAGGGGAAGGGTATAGTATATGGAGAAGATAGTACCAATATGGATACGACATACGATCGTAATCGTATCCGTCATGATATCATTCCAGTGCTTGAGTCACTCAATCCCAATATTCATAACACATTCGGGGAATTGTCTGTATATATGCAGTGACTATGAGATTATCTGACTTCACAAGTAGAAGCTTGGCTATACAAAAGTGAACAAGAATCCTGAAGGCCAAATACATTTTTGAGTTCTTCATTTGTAGTTCTCGACTCATTTTTCCAGTCGGAGATAATCACTTATCTCTATGTTCGGGCACATGGTGGCTCCTCGCAGTGACTCTCTCGTGGGCTCATAGATGAACTCATCAGATTTATCTGAGATCCAAGTTCCTATGGTAAAAAGGAAGTCAAAAAACTAAAACTAGAAAGGAGAGGAGAGAGGATTATTTTATTTTGGAATCTTGATGATATAAGACTTTCATTGGATCATAATGAATAATTCATTTCGAAGTATGAATAGCCAAGACAACATGATTATCTTCTTGTTCTATGATTTCTATTTTTTTGATTCATAGATTCCATCTAGAATTTCCTTTTTCTAAAATCATCTTTGACATGAGTGCGAGAGTTTTGCAATTTCAAGTTCACATCTGTAATAATTCAGGAACTCACTTACTTTCATAGATTTTCATCCATTTCTTGGAAAACTCTTGATCAGATAAGAGACTCTGTTGTAAACTCGGCATTCCTGTTATTATCAATACAAACTCCTTAAAATTCCCATTTTTTAGTGAGAGAATCATGAGTTCTATATTCGTATATTCAAATCAACTATTTTCGAATTGTTTCTTATATTCTCCAAGTGTTTTTATTATGAGAATTATTTGCTCGTAGCTTAAGGAAAGTTTTGTTGGATGGACTTTATCTATCCAACCTCATTGATGTTCATTTATTGGAAATTCTTTTATGAGAGCATAGTTTATAGCATCGTATTTCATTTTTGATTCTAGGAGTAATGTCCATAACTCTAGGAGTTCTTCAGTACTTTTTGGTATAGTTTTCTTCTCCATCTCTCTAATAGTATTGATAGTATTTCGAGATTGCAAAATAGGTAAATCAGTTCTCATATGATACTCGATGATGGGATGCTGGCGATGGGATTCTAGGGTATTAGTCATAATACATTCATAATACTATAAATATGAAACTTTGTCACATTTTTATTTGCATTTTCCGCATTTTCTCTATAATGCACGAGCTTCAAACAAATTATATTTCGATCTCTCAGCATGCTTTTCCCGATCATGATGAGGCGTATCACCCATATTTCAGTGCACTCGTGAAGTATGTAATTTCCTATTATTATGGCAAAGAAACCAACAAAAGTCGTAAAACTCCAGCTCAAGGCAGGAATGGCAAATCCCGCTCCTCCAGTTGGTACGGCTCTCGGGCCTACTGGTATACAGATTGCCGAATTCTGTAAACAATTCAATGAAAAGACTAAAGATCAGATGGGGAAGATTCTTCCTACGGTTATTAATATCTATGAGGATCGTTCGTTTGATTTCTATACCAAGCAGCCTCCTATGACATGGTGGATCAAGGATGCACTCGCTCTCAAGAGTGGATCAAAAGAATCTCATAAAGTCAAGGTTGGCCATATGACTATGGCTCAACTCCAGACAATTGCAGAAGGTAAAATGCCAGATCTCAATGCCAATGATCTCGATCATGCTATGAGTATCGTCGCAGGTTCTGCTCGGTCTATGGGTATCACTACAGATCTCAGCAAATAATATATTCTACAGGTCCCCTGTAGGTATGGCGATATCGTCTAGGGGTTAGGACACGGGATTCTCATTCCCGTAACCGGAGTTCGAGTCTCCGTATCGCTACCATCATCACAACTAATTTTTTCTACACAAAAAGCTTACAACTGTAAGCTTTTTGTCTTATTCAGATTATCCATGGATCTAGAATAGAATGAAATAATATAGCAAATTTTGTGCAACTTTATGTATCATCATAATACGATACAGTAGTATATATACTATATTTTAATTATTTTTTATGAAATGTCTATTAAAAAATGAAATTTTTATACAAGAATTATTTTATCTATCTTAAAGGATACTGTAGGGAGTTAATTATAGAATAACCTCTAATATCATATGTGTCAAGTTTCAGAAATTGTGAAATTTTAAAAAAGCATTATAATTATCAGTCCTAACTTATGAATAAGTGAGTTTTAGTTTGTAACTTTTTTTTCGGCCTTATGTATCTATAGTTCCTAATTTTTAATTTTTCTTTTATGAAAAGATTGTATATTGGGTTGATAGTTTTACTCCTTAGTATGTGATCATTGTCATATATTCAGGCGGCTCCTACATCGAGTTTACAGTTCTGTATAAAGAATAGTGGAGCCGTATTCGTAATTGGGGAGGGATTCAAAAAGGCTGATTGTAAAAATAATGATAAACTCATAGCATTCAGTACTGGCACAGGTGCCACTTGAGCAACATGAGCAACTGGTGCTACTGGACCTGTCTGACCCATCGGTCTGACGGGAGGAGTAGGACCTGCTGGAACCATTGGTGCTACGGGTCTCACGGGATTTACCGGAGCCACTGGACCTGCTG
>JAYTZT010000006.1:0-32451 GCA_043741945.1 Candidatus Altimarinota bacterium | reverse complement strand
GATAGGTAGGAGTACAAGCGCTTTGTGATTCTCTGGAAGTCCTAATATCTCACCGACGAGAGTTGGATCAAATCCCTCCATCGCACATGAGTCGATCTGGAGTTCCGCACAAGCCGCCAGTGCGAATCCGTGTGCAATATATGTCTGTTTAGCAGCCCAAGTGAGATAGTTATCCGCAGTCTTACTCTCTCAGAATCCCGTGAGCATATCCTCGAATCATTTCAACTGTGCTCGAACTTCTGGATTACCACCACTCATGAGACTGAAATATTCCTCATTATTCTTGGTAAAGTCGGTACGAGCGACGAACACGATGAGATGCGAAGCAGTCCCTATCTGTGCTTGGTTGTAAGCAGCAGCTTGGATTTTATCTTTGATTTCGGGATTACTCACTACATAGAAGTGATATGGCTGTAGGCCAAAAGAACTCGGTGTCATACGGACTGCTTCGAGGATTTTCTCGAGATCCGTATCTGATACTTTTCGGGCTATATCGAATTTTTTGGTAGCGTACCGCCATGAGAGATTGGAAAGGAAAGACATATTGTTTAGTGTAAAAAATAAAGTAATGCAATCATATCTATAATAAAATGAAAAGCAAATTTTTTGCTTTAAAAAAGAAATTGATTATAGTTATTCTATATTAATAAAATACTATGGTTCGATCACCTCAGTGTAGTTGTCCTCATGCTCAGACACTCTTCGTTCTTCTAGGTAAGAAGTGGGTAATCTTCATTTTGCAAGCTGTAGAGCATGGTGCGACAACATTTACAGAGATTCGCCGTGATACTGGAGAGCCCAATACCAAGATTCTTACCGATAGACTCATGGAACTCGTATCACAGTGAATACTCCTCAAAAATATCCCCGATTCTCGATACTCTCTTTCTCCGAGTGGACAAGAACTCTCGAAAAAACTCATAAATCTTGCGGATTGGTGGGGAAATACCAAGCTGAAAATATAATCTCTCAGAATTTCCCACTCGTATTATTTTTGGAATATTGTGGCTTCTAACTCTGGAAATTGTTCGAGGGCAAAAAAATGCCCATATCATTTTGTGGACGGAAAAAAATGTGTTGTAGCTTGAGGAAGTTTTTTTCCTAATTCTTTAGCAATATCAAATCAAACTATTGGGTCATCTTCAGAATGCCATATGTGGACTTTATTACCAAGTGAATTGAGGTAGTTATAGTTCTCTGGTGTCGTGAAATCTCCCTCAGAAATACAGGCTGCTAATAGATGAACTGCATCAATATTAAAAAGAGATATTTTCTGCTTCATTTGGGTAGAGACTATTTCATCAGATTTTGCAATATCACTGAAATATTTTAACAAAAAACATCCTCCAAGAGATCATCATATCAGAGTAATATGATCTCCATTCTCTATTTTTCCTAGGATTTCTTCGAAAACAATTTTCCATTCTCGGTATTGGGCATTTTGTTTATTTGGCATAGTAGGATACCATACAATACCTCCATTTTCTTTCCATTTTTTTGCTATTGGTGTACGATAATCGGATTTTGCTGTATCTTCCCATGGTTTTGTATAGAAAGAAATATAATCATTTTTGAGGAAATCGAGATATTGGGACTCATCAATATAGGAGTCACCACCGTGGATGAATATCAGGGTTTTCATGGTTGATTATTAGAAGTGGATAGTATAATTCTTGGGATCATGGTATACGGATATATCATGACAAATTGTGGATTTGGGAGATATCTCATAGCCTATTAGGAGTCATTTTAGGGTCTCAAGCATTGGCTGATCGAAGAGAAAATTGCCGAGAGAATAATAAATCGGGATTCATCGATATATCTCGATATCTTGTACTACATGTGGATGATGTCCGATGATGAGTCGAGCACCTGCATCGATGAGGTTATGAGCAATTTTGGCTTGCGTCATACCATGTATAGTAGTATATTCGGTTCACCAGTGTACATTTACAATTGTCAGATATCCAGATGCTGTGAGTGATTGTATTGTTTTGTTGATTTTTGCCAAATCAGGAGCGTCCTCGATCGTATCTATACCGATGAATGCAAAACTGTTCCCTCGGATTGTGTGAAAAGCAATGGTATCATATCAAAAGGGAGTAATATCTGATGACGTCAGCTTCTCTAGGCTCTCATTAAATTTTTTTTTCCACAATCATGACTGTGATTATTAGCTATATTTGCCATACTGATTCCGAGAGCGGACAATTTGTTGAATATTTTTGGATCTGTCCACATCTGCGTAATTTTTCCTGATTTTTGGCAAACTCACTTTTCAGCAATTGCTGATTCTAGATTGATGATAACACTATCAAACCCAGAAAAAAGGCGATGGTATAGAGTTTTTGGATCATTTGATGAATCATATTTCTGATAAAAGGTATGCATTATTTGTTCGAAATAATTCGCATTTTTGTTCTCATACGATGCAAATCCGCGAGCCCAATGAGAGTCCCCTGCAAAGAGAAAAACTCATTTAGAAGTACTTCAGTTAGAGTTTCGAAATGTTCAGAAAACATGGGATGTATTCTCGATCTCTGACCCTGATCAGATCAATGTATCGACACTTGTTCGAGTCCAGAGATCAAAATATGGCTTCTCTCTCTCTCTATAGCAGTGAGCCGAGCTACGGCAAGATAATTACGACAGTCCACCTCTACATTTGCAAAATCCTCGAGCGTACCCATGTTCAGCGTATCTATCGTTTTTGTATCATGGAGACGGGCGAATTCTTCTCGAACATGATGAGAAAAGTCCACAGATGCAATAATCAAAACTCTCTTTTCAGGGAGATTTGCGAGAGTATTTGCAAGGGTTTTTTCTTCATTTCCTGGTATGAGTTTCCGTTTTAGGATCACTGGTGTCACGAGTGTTTTCGGGAAATATTTCTGCACACGCAGAATATGCTCACCGATCCCATGTTCATGCGTCTCTCATGACTGAGTGAATGCACCCCCAGTAGTGTCGCCATCGCTATACGGAGAGAGTCATATTCCCTACACACAATGGCCTGCATAGCATACTTGGTTGAGAGTAATTGGAAGGGATTCTATGTCCCTGTTGGTTGTACCATAGTGATCAGGTGAGACTATCACGATGCGATCAAATTGTGAGAATTCTTTCTTTATATTTTCATAGAATTCATCGATTTTTTTACCCGTAATACCATGATGTGGGAGGATGACAATCTCAAAAACAGAATCATTTTGTTTGATATTTTCTGGATTTTCTATAAGTGTAGTAGAACACGCTCAAACGATGCTCAAGATGAGAGATACAATGATAATGAGGCGAATCGGCATAATTTAGTGAATATGGATGGGTCCTTGAGATTTTTTCTGGACAGTTCCGCCCCACTCAAATACATCAAATTCTCCAGATCGGATAAATGATTTGAGAATATAAGAATCAATTTTTTTGCCGATATTTGGCCAGAGGTATCTCTTCTCTGGATATTTCATTGGATAAGCCTCGAGGAGTACTCGCATTTGTGCAATTGGTTTTCTCGCAAATTGGAGCGTCACATACTGATCGAGTGCGGCATCGAATTTGAATGATACAAAATAGAGTGTATCAGAATCAAATTCAGGTTTCCAGTATTCTATAAAATCCTTTTTCTCTTGTGAATTAAATCCAATAGTATCGAGTTTTTGCTCAAAAAATGATCCTATATCTCGTCCATAGACCTGCCAACCATATTGGTTGTATGTATAATCGGGTACTTTTACAGAATAGTAGAGATATGGAAATAGAGTTGCAACATTCTTTACTGATATATTTCCGTAGGAATCAGCTCAGAAATCCCAATGATTTCCATCTGTAAAATTCGGAATGACGCGGGTAAAATCTCCACCTCTGGGAAATTGGACTGTAAGTGAATTGTCGTGTTGCCCTCTATCATAGATGTATACGAGTGGCTTGCAGAGTTCTGCAGAGGTAAATCCCTCGTATCACTTAGCTGGGAATACGAGATAATATCCATTCTTCCCAAGTGGCTGAAGTCGGAAAATCGGAAGCATATCAGAAGTAAATCCTGATGCCGTGATACCGAGGTAATCATCTGTATTGGTGGTTTTTCGGATGTCTCGATATATCTTTCGATCAGTACCATCACCACGATAAAGTCCGAGTATTTCCAGAGTCTTGGCTGTATCTATGAGATTACTACCTTGATCAAGCATCGATGGAGTGATTGATGTATTGATGATTGCTTCTGATGATCCTAGACTATTTTTATAGAAAAAGAGGACTCCTGGAATTTCTCGAAATTCTATAACATATTGAGCATATGTGCCATAACCACTATCGCTGAGTAATAATGTTAGTATCTTACTTTCATAATTATCTTTGAGAGAAAATATACCGAGTTTTTTTGGAGTTTCATTTTTAGTGAATTTGAGTCCAAATATTTTGGATTTATCAGCTCATTTCCAATCAGAATTCAGTACTAGATTTCCAACTTTTATGGATTTGGGATATGTGGGTAGGAGATTGCTCGGATCAATAATTTTGGTTCAATGAAGATCAAAAAACTCTTCCTTGTATGAAGTGACACATCCTTGATTTTCTGTTATTTTTACAGTTAGTTCTGGTGTGGGATACGAGATACTAACCTGTGCTCCGCCCAATATTTCCTGCTTTTTTTGCATTGCTGTTTTTCTGTTCACAGAGATTACTGTGATATCTCCAGATTCATAGGGAATGATGTATGCATTATTCTCGTCTTTCCCAGGATTCTTTTTCAGATATTGGACTACAGTACTCTCTATTTGAGTTCAGGATATCTGCACAAGACTATCACCATCTATAAAGTAAGGATGAGTTTTATCTAGACAAATCTCCTGTATACATATGAGATTCTTGTCTATGACTATGATTCCTGTTTGAGTGAGTGTTCCACTATTGATAGCTCAAGTATGAGATATATTTCATACTGCGGTCGCTCCAGTATTATCCGGAATAGTTACATTTCCTGAGAGGGTTTTTCATGTATGTATGGTTATATTTCTATTTTGGATGACAGGATCATGTGGTGGTCATAGCCTACAACTCGATAGGAGGCAAGTAAAAATAATGATCAATGTTTTTGTCATATTTTTTTGTTAGAATTAGTTTGCTCCTATTGGTGTCTCATAATAAGATGATCTGGATTCTCTAGAAAGTCAAGTATTATCTCCTTGTGTCTCCGAGGTGTATTTGTAGGAATCTCATCTGGTACAAAATATCGCATCTCAGAGCATTCATTCGTACATATCCCTTCACCACCTTGGATATCACAGGCAAAAGCAAAAAGAATCTCTTTGTGATCTCCCTTGTTATAGATTCCTGTGAGTTCTCTAATATGGATTTCGAGTCAGGTTTCTTCGTGAGTTTCTCGGATAACTCATTCCCATGGGGATTCTCAGATATTTAGTCATCAACCAGGTAGATTCCATATATGCATATCATTGCGGAGACAGAGAAGGATACGACCTTGATCATCCCATATCATAGCAAACGCTCCGACTGAAAAGGTATGTTTCATATTGTTATAAGAAAGAATAGGTTATGTAATTATTTTCGAAAAATCTTGTACCAGATGTAGAGAGCAATCAGTGGAATGGTAATATATGTGACCTCCTTACCATACCGAGTTGTTATATCTATGACACTGTCACCAAAAAAGTATCCTAGAGCCACCAAGATGGCACACCAGAGTGTGGCACCAAGGAATGTGATAGAGATAAATGGTACCATAGGCATTCGGAAAATACCAGCAGGAATCGAGATGAGATGACGAACTACTGGAATAAGTCGCCCAATAAATGTATAAACTTTGTCATTTTTCAGAAAAAGATTTTCCGCTTTTTTATACTTTTCTGGGGTGATAAGGATATATTTGCCGTATTTCTCGAGAAATGGCTTTCCGAGCAGTCTTCAGATAATCCAATAGTTGAGCAGAGCTCATAGAACTGAACCTACTCCGCCGACGAGTGTGGCAAGAACTGGATCGATATGTCCTCCCATCGCAGATACTCAGGCTGGTATCATCACGAGTTCTGATGGAACGGGGAATATCGATGATTCGAGTGTCATCAAGATGAATATAGCCGTATAGTCTATGGTAGAGAAAAACGAGAAGAGAGAATCGATGAGAGAGTGCATAAATATTTGAATAATAAAGATTAATTTTTACTAGCTACTGGGCAAACTTATCGAGAATATCTTGGTTTAAAATTTATTTTTTGTCAGTACATTCTCCCCTATAGATTATAAAATCTAATCCAGTACTTACAGTTTTAACATATTAATTATTAATAGATAATTTGACTAATGATCCATTTGGTATTACAGGAGCTAAATTAGTGTACATGCCACTAATATTTTTTAAAAAATTATATCCATCACATCATTTGTTATCACAGCGATATACTTTACTTATATTTTCATTATACAAAACAAATATAACTGGCTTGCCTGCATTACATCAATCTAGGGAACAAACATATTGTGTTTTAGGTGTACAAATTTTTGTATATATTGGTAATTGGTAGGATAGAGAATTTATATTTAAATCAAATTGAGTATCTTGAATATGTTTATCTGGCTCTAAAGTTATATCTGTTTGATTGTTACTTTTTACAAGTGTTGTACAACTACTTACTAAGATTGTAGTAGCCAACATATAAATAATGTATATTCTATTTATATTATTCAAATTATTAGTTAAAGTTAATTTTTAATGTGTTTTTTTAAATAGTAGAAATACTAGCAACCCTTTTTTTGCAGCCACTCGACCAATCCTCCTATCTGCACGATCTCTTGTTCGCCTGTATCTCGATCTCGAACGGTTACTTGTCATTGGTCATAGTTCTCAGGCTCTATACAGATACTATATGGGATTCAGATTTCATCCGCTCGCTGGTAGCGTTTACCGATACTCCCCGCCTCATCATACTCACATACAAATTGAGATGAGAGGAGATCATAGAGCTCATTTGCTTGACTCGAGAATTTTTTGACGAGAGGGAATATTCCTACTTTGATCGGAGCGACCGCAGGAGCAAATCGCATCACTACTTTGCTCGTTCACTCTTCACCAGGAATCTCATCATAGGCATCACACATCGCAGCAAGAGTCAGACGAGAGAGTCAGATAGATGGTTCGATGACATAGGGGATATACTTGGTATTATCAAACGGATCAAAGTAGGAGAGGTCCGATTTTGAGTGTGCCATATGAGCTCGTAGATCATAGTCTGTTCTATTGGCGAGAGTCGATATCTCTCCCCATCCAAATGGAAAGAGATATTCAAAGTCTCATGCTCGTTTGCTATAGTGTGGGAGTCCTTCTTTTAGGATTTCTACGAATCTCACATTCTCAGAATTGAATCCGAGAACATCGGTGAAAAATAACCCTTCATCTATGAGCCAAGTTTCGAAGGTCTCAGCATCAGTTCCTGGTTTGCAGAAATACTCGATCTCGATCTGTTCGAATTCTCGAGTTCGAAATATGAAGTTTTTTGGTGTGATTTCATTGCGGAATGCTTTCCCACATTGAGCGACTCCAAATGGTATCTTTTTGCGTGAGCTGCGTGCAATATTCGGGAAGTTGACAAATATTCCTTGAGCTGTTTCAGGACGGAGATAGACGAGTGATGTCGCATCTTCAGTAACTCACTGACTTGTCGAGAGCATCAGATTGAACCGCTTTACTTCACCCCAGTTCTTGGCTCCACAGTTCGGACAAGCAAGATGACCTGATGCATTATATGTATTGAGGTCTTCGAGTGGAGTTTTATCTCATGCCCAATTACTAGGAATAGGAAAATCTGGATCTCTCTCGAGTGCCTCCTCCACGAGTTTGTCCGCTCGATGACGTGTATGACATTCTTTGCATTCCATAAGCGGATCAGAGAATGATCCCACATGACCCGAGGCGACCCAGACATTTGGATTCATCATAATAGAAGCATCCAAGAGGACCATATCTTTGCGTTTTTGGACGAATTCCTTGATCCAGAGATTTTTGATATTTTCTTTGAGGAGAGCTCCGAGTGGACCATAGTCCCAAGAGTTAGCGAGACCTCCGTAGATCTCAGATCCTTGATAGACGAATCCTTTGGTTTTGGCAAATGTAACCAGTGTAGACATTTCGAGAGACATATTCTATAAAAATAAAAAATAAAAAGACCCCTAAAAAAGTAATGGTACTTTCTTGGGGTCCTATAATATTTCTATTATTTTGGACGGTTCCACCCAAGTTTTCTACGTAGTGTAGAACAACTTTATTGTGATATTTCTCCTCTCTCGGTGCCAATCGAGTTCATCAGAGATAGACCTACATAGGAGTATAGACACAAGTGAAAATAATGCAAAGAAAAGTGATGCTAATATTTGCAAAAATAAAACAATTGTGACATAGTGATTTGGTAATCTTAATCTTTTTATATGGAAAATGCTTTGGAACCACCAGAATTCTCAAATTCTATCACTCTGATTGGCGGTACTGCTCCTGAAATCGGTAAGGCACTTGAGGAACTTTGAGCTTCAAAGACTACTATAGCGAAAAGCAGTGTTTCTTTTCTTATCAAACTACCGCCTGGTAGTGTGGTGAGACGCATAGAAGGTGGATTCCAGATTGGACAATCATTTTTACCAGAAGGACAGAGTGGAGTAAAACAAGAAATAGGAGGAGTACATAGTGTTGTTGCCAAAATTATGGCTGCTAGCAATGACGCAAAATTTACTCTTGCTGCATAATTAATATATATACAAATATGGGAACACCAAAAGTTGATTCATACCAACAGGAATTCTCCCGAGATATGATAGATATATCGAAATGATGGGACAAAAATAATGCAAGGTCTTTCATTGAGTGAAAATTGATAATCGATAATTCTAAAAATGGATCAATTATTAAATTAGATGGGAGAGAATTAAATCTAGGACGCATAGTCCCAGATCATGAATCATTTCTCAAAGAACTCATGAATACTCTTATTATAGAACGTTCTGTATGTGAAGCTCGTATGTACCTTTTAGCAGAAT
This sequence comes from Candidatus Altimarinota bacterium, assembly GCA_043741945.1. Classification (GTDB taxonomy): domain Bacteria; phylum Patescibacteriota; class Gracilibacteria; order BD1-5; family UBA2023; genus JABFSX01. The sequence goes on along the minus strand of JAYTZT010000006.1, from coordinate 23,415 downwards.
GCAAAGCTCAAGTTGCCAGCAAATGAATAATGCCATTATATAGCTGACCAGATATTGAATTTAATACGAGTGCCTGAAGACCTGATGTGTGAATTATGCGTTACGAGTTTTTACAGCAAATATTTGGAAAAGAAGCCGTCCGAGATATTGCAGATAAAATAGTAGCATTTGTGAATACTCTTCCAAAGTGATATATTCCACTTGATATAATAGAATTGGCACCAACAGAAAAGAAATAAAGGCAAGAAATCTTTTTCTTCAAAAAAATCACTTTTTAAAATAATTATTTCATAGGGTGATTTTTTTATACTCCAGAGTATACACTTCGTTATTTTACTTTTCTTTTTCTCTCTCATCGATATACTCGATGGTATGCAACTGACCAAGTCACTCCTCCATACAACTGATATGTATATCAAGCGACTCCAAGATGCCGGGATCGAGACAGTTTCGCAATTACTCACTTACTATCCCCGTGATATCGAAGATAAGAGCAATGTATGCGAGCGTTTTACGGAGGTCAATATCTTAGACAAACAGGTTATCAAGTGCAAGATAGAACTCATCACGAGTGAGAATACCAGAAACAAAAAGCTCCTCATCAAGGCAGTTCTCGTCGATAGTGATGGATCATATGCTGAGGCGGTATGGTTCAATCGCAAGTTTCTCATGCAACAATTCTCTTCCTGAGATAGCGTACTCATCTATGGTAAGCCCAAGTACGAGTATGGGAAACTCACATTCCCTTCATGTGAAATCGAATATATCAAAATTGGACGCAGGGAAATAGTGCCGGTCTACTCAGACCTCAACTATATTTCTGGACTTTGGATCAGGGAGAAAATAGCACTCATGAAGTCTTATATTGGAGGAAATTTTGTAGATACCGTTCCAGTAGAGATCAGGCAAAAAAACGGGTTTCGTACAAGAGTTGAGAATATTACCTCGATACATTTTCCTCAATCACTTGAAGATTTTGACTGAGCCAAAAAAGAGCTTGGATATGAAGAACTATTTCATTTCCAGAAAAAAGGTCTTGAAAAAAAATATGCCCTCGAACGAGAATCCCTCGGACTCGCTCCAGAATTGCAGATCGATGTGGATATTATGAAGTCTCTCATTGCTTCGCTCCAATTTGACCTAACGGATAAACAGCGAATTGTACTATTTCAAATACTCAAGGATATGGAGCGTCCTCATGCTATGGCCCGTATGCTCCAGTGAGATGTGGGGACTGGGAAGACCGTCGTTGCTCTCCTCGCCAGTGTTCATACGATACTCGTAGATAGAGCCAAAAATCTAGGATGAAAACCTATTCAAATTGCGATAATGGCTCCTACAGAGATACTTACTCGGCAACATTTTTCTGGACAGGAGGCTTGGCTGATGAAGTGGTGAATTAGCTCAGACCTCCTCGTGGGTTCACTGACACCCCGGATGAAGGTAGATGCTCGGATGAGACTCGCGAGTGGTCAGACGGATATCGTATTTGGAACTCATGCTCTGATCCAGGATTCGGTTTCATTTGCTCGACTCGGATTTGTAGTAGTAGATGAACAGCATCGATTCGGTGTAGAACAACGTAAAACTCTCGAAGAATACTGCAGTAACTCGACTATTGTTCCTCATCGACTCAATATGTCAGCAACTCCTATTCCTAGATCTCTCGCTCTAACTCTCTATGGTGATCAAGATATATCCGTTCTAGACCAGTATCCAGCAGGTCGTAAACAGATCCATACAAGGGTAGTAAAAGAAGAAAAACGAAATGAGATCTACAAATGGGTCGATGAAGAAGTGAGATCAGGACGACAAGTCTATTGGATATCTCCTCTTGTTGAGGAATCTGATACCCTCGATATCGCCTCAGCAACCAATACGCAGGAGATCCTTTCTGGGGTTTTTCCGCATCTCTCGGTATGACTCATCCATGGGAAGATGAGTGGCAAAGAGAAAGATAGAATTATGCAGGAGTTCTATGAAAATAAAATACAAATACTTTCATCAACCTCAGTAGTTGAGGTTGGAGTTAATAATCCCAATGCTACTGTCATGTGTATCGAAGCAGCAGAACGATTCGGACTCTCACAACTCCACCAGTTCCGTGGTCGTGTTGGACGATGAGATCATCAGTCATATTGTTATCTCTTCACTACCAAAGAGTACAAATCTGAAAGACTCAAAGCAATGGAACAGACGAATGATGGATTCGAGTTATCGCAGATTGATCTCGATCTCAGATGACCATGAGAGGTCTATGGAGTACGTCAATCCTGAGTTCCAGATATGCATTTTGCAGATCTTCGCGATACGGATCTCATTGCAGATATCAGATCAGATATCGAGGAATGGATGAAAATAAAAAAAGAGTTGTAATATAGAAATATATTCTATAATTGAATTAATATAATATATTTCTATTAGTGTAATTGCTATTTCGCATAGTCCAAAATATGATGATACAAAAATAATTGTTCGTCAGGTTTTGCGTTTGGCCAATGCTATCAGGAGAGATATATCGAGGATTGTCTCATTATGAGCAAAAGAACCTTCTCAAAAAACAGTTCTTTTTATAAAGAATTGAAAAGATAGAATTCTAATAAGGCTCGAGTTGATCTCAGATATTCGGTATGCAAAAAAAAATTGAAAGAAGTTATGGGAACATACTGATCAGGAATGATGCTATCCAATAAGGAGTAGTGATCAATGGAATGCTATCCTCCAGGAGACTCTTACGAGCGTATACAAGCATTCGGATACAGACGAACTGCGGGAATTGGTTGAGTCACTTATATATTTCGATAAATCAGATATCTCTAAAACAGGTATTCATTTTCTACAGGAATATATGCGAATTGTAGCTCGTATTCCAGAACATCAGATCCATTTACCATTCAAACCCTAAATATAATATATGGCTCGTACTGCAGCTCTTCAATTACTTCAGAGATCTACTCAATCGATACATTCAAATATAAGTAATGAGTCTATTGTTAGTCAAGAAGTAGAAAATGTAAGAAATTCTATCAATGCGATTGTATATATAGTTGAGAGCAAGTCTGGATCAGCTCAAGATTTAGAGGAAAATCTTTGAAATGTATCTACTTTCTTTCGAGAACAAAAATTTTCTACAGTGGTTTTATCTGTACTAATTAAATTGGCTAAAGATGATACAGATAAGTGGAGCGTTGCAAAAAAATGAGATACACAAATACCATTGGAACCAAAAGTATTTGAAACAATGAAATGATCAACAGCAGAAATAAAAGGTGCTCATGGAGTGATCCTACATTCACTAGAGCGTGAACGAGAACTCGCATTGCTTTCTATATATGGAATTACTTCACAAATTCTGGGGGAAACATTTCGCCTTTTATCAAAAAATAAAGAATAATGTCCCAAATTATCTCACTCACTCTTAAAAATCTCAAAACTATCTGACTCGAGCGAGAAATCCCTAATATCTCTCTAGAGAATGCAGAATTCTTGAAACAGCTGATCCGTGAGAAAAATCCTAAACATATTCTCGAGATTGGTACAGCCAATGGATATTCAGCGCTTCATTTTGTTACTGCAATATCCGAAACCTCAGATATAACAACGATCGAACAGGCTTGGAATATGCACATTGATGCTGTGACCAATTTCAAAAACTGTAAATTGAAAAATATCCATGCTATCTGGGGTGATGCCAAGGTAATTATCCCCAGTCTTGCGGATGGATTTTTTGATCTGGTGTATATCGATGCGATGAAAAAAGAGTATCTCATATACTTGTTACTCTGTATACCTAAGATGACCATGGACGCGATGATCGTCATAGATGATGTTGAGAAATTTGCAGATAAGATGAAAGATCTCTATACGTATCTCGAAGAGAATAATATACTCTATCGTCTCGAAAAAACAGATATCGATGATAGTATCATGATTATATCAAAGAAAAACTTGTGTTCTTCATCCAAGATAATATAATTCTTGTGTGCAATTGCACATTTACCCTTCACTTTTTTCCTTATGGCTGTTGTGAATATGGTTTCTCGCATTCTCGTGATCATTGGGGCTATCAACTGGGGACTCGTATGAGCATTTAACTACAATCTCGTGGCTATGTTATTCGGATCTGTTCCAGCACTCTTGATGGTTATATTGGTTCTCGTAGGAGTTGCAGGTGTGTATGAGCTCGTTCGCCTCATATCGGATAAATAATAATCAAATAGATTCCAAATTCAAAAACTCCTCCCAAATATTCCGGTGGAGTTTTTTATTTATGAGACTAGTTCTCATTATTCCACTTGCATTTACAACATATTTTCATACAATAACTGAGATAAAAATAGGGCACTATTTTTTTGCTTTAGACTATCTTCAGATTAACTGTTAAATACATTTATTATGTCTCTCCAAATTTCTACTGATTCTACATTTTCGGATATTACAAAGACTGGCCTTGTTCTGGTCGACTTCTGGGCTGAGTGGTGTGGCCCATGTCAGCTCATGCTCCCTCGTCTCGAACAACTAGCTATTTCAACAGATGGTAAGGCAGTTATCGCTAAACATGATGTGGATAGTGATCCCACTATTCCAGGTGGGATGCGTATTATGTCTATCCCGACCATGATCCTCTTCAAAGATGGTCAACCAGTCGAGAAATGGGTGGGCGCTCAAGATGTATCCACTCTTGAAGCGGCTATCGCCAAACATGCCTAATTCTCTCTAGGACTTTTTAATTTTGTTATTTGCTTTGGCAAATGACAAAATTTTAGCTTGTAACCAATATCTATGCAATTCGAATATTACGCTATCCTCGCGGTCTCACGCGATGCGACAGCAGATGAGATCAAAAAAGCTTACCGAAAAAAAGCAATGGAGGTGCACCCCGATCGTCATGGAGGTGATAAAATCAAAGAAGCAGAATTCAAAAAACTCAATGAAGCCTATTCTATCCTTTCTGATAATGAGAAAAAATCCCACTATGATAGTCATGGTACTATGGATAATCATAGACAAGGAGGGTGATTTGGTGGTTTTCAGCAGGGATTTGATTCTTCTGACTTGGGCGACATTTTCTCCTCATTTTTTGGAGGAGGATTTGGAGGAGGAAGATCACAAAATAAGTCCGATACCTGAGAAGATATCGAGATGCGACTGCGTATATCTCTCCAGGATGCAATTCGAGGTGCGAGCCGCAAGTTGGAGTTCGATCGTACTACTACCTGTCATCATTGTAGTGGGAAGGGAGGCACGACCGAGAAGTGTCAGACGTGTCGAGGGCAAGGTCAGGTTCGCGAGCGAGTACAGACGGTATTCGGTGTGATGGAACAGGCTCGAACCTGTCAGACGTGTCAGGGCAAGTGAGAACTTATCCTGGAGAAATGTAGCTACTGTCACGGAAGTGGCAAAATCCGTGAAAAAATCGAAAAGACGATCGATATACCACAGGGTATCGAGAATGGTATGACAATCAAACTCCGAGGAGAAGGTAACAAGTGAAGGGATGCTAATGGTGACCTCTATATCACATTCACAGTTCCCGAAAATGAATGAGGACTCACCCGCGTATGAGCAGATCTCCATTATAGAGTTCTCATCTCACCCGCGGAGGCAACACTTGGAATCGAGCGTACTCTAGAACTCCCCATTCTTGGTAAAAAGGTAATCAATATTAAGGTGGGGACACAACATGGAACGGTGATCTCATATCGTGATGAAGGTATAGTGAGACTCGATCGCAAGGGAGGATTAGGAAATCTCCTCATACATATCGAAATTGATATTCCTACTCGACTCTCATCAGATCAGAAGAGACTCTATGCCGCACTCATACAATCTGAATGATGAAAGATGAAAAAATGATGGATACAAGAATTCTTCGGGGAATAAGGCTGATATGAATAAGCAAATATTTTGTTTTCCTTATTTTTTATATATACTATAGCAAAAACTATGGCACAAATAGCTATCCGCGAATATGATGCCAAGCGTATGTTTGCTCAGTTCTCTGCATCTCAATATGGAGGATATCTTATCGAGAATGAGGAGGATATGGATATGTTTATGAGTACGCAGAGTCTAACAGATAGAAGTTGGGTTATCAAGCCTGATCAATTATTTGGTAAGAGGTGAAAATATGGGCTCATCGGTGTCAATCTCACTCTTACAGATATTCGAAAATGGTGGATAGAGCATGATCAAAAGATCACTACCATAGGTCAACAAGAAGGAAAACTCACAACATTTCTCATCGAATCATTTGTTGCTCATACGAATGAATACTATATAGCTATCAAGACAGAGCGAGATCACGATGTGATATATTTCTCGACGGCGGGAGGTATCGAGGTGGAAGAAAGTTGGGATCAAGTACAGGAGATGAGAGTACCTCTTTTTGTTATTCCGAGTAGAGCGGAGGAATCCCTTTCCCCTGCAATTATGAGGAAAGAATGAGTAAAATCTCTTAAGTTGAATTTGAAAGGGATTCCTACAGGATGACAAAATTTTGAATCATCCATTATACAACAATTTAACATCACTGATTCTCGTATCTCAGATTTTATCTCTCAGCTCTATTCATTTTTTAAACAGTACGGATTTGTCTATCTCGAGGTCAATCCGTTCACTTTTGCCGCCGATGGATCGATAGTATGTCTCGATATGGTAGCCCGTGTTGATGATAGTGAAGAATTCCGCCAACGATGATATTGGGCAGGTCTCGCATTTCCACATCCTTTTGGTCTTGAGAAAACCGATGGAGAAAAATATATTGAAAAACTCGACTCTGAGACGGGTGCGAGTCTCAAATTCCGAATTCTCAATCCAGAGGGTCGCATCTGGCTCCTGACCTCTGGTGGTGGTGCATCAGTCATCATTGCTGATACGCTTGCTGATCTGGGTTTTGCTACTGAGATCGGGAACTATGGTGAGTGTAGCGGGAATCCTGATAGAGAAAATACCAAGGCATATACAACAACACTCCTGGATGCGATGCTCGGAGTTCCTGCCACCCTGAGCGAAACGAAGCAATCCAGTCAACAAAATACCTGACCAAAATATCTCGTGATCGCGGGGGCGATCGCGAACTTCACTCATATTGATCGGACATTTGCTGGAGTGATCGATGCGTTTCGTGATCGGATATATGATATGCGTGCTCAGGATGTCCGTATTCTTGTCAGACGAGGCGGGATCAATGATACCAAGGGACTCACAATGATGCAAAAAGCTTGCGAAGAACTGGAATTGCCTTGCGAAATCGCAGATGGGAGTCAATATATGACAGATATCCTACAAAAAATAAAACTCTAAAAATGTTTACTCTCACCTCCACCGCCATCATCTACGGTCGTCATCTTGATGTAGCTCAGCGTATGCTCGACTTTGATTTTCTATCAGGTCGTACTCATTCAGTGGCTGGGCTCATCGACCCGAACAATCCTAAGGCAAGTGTGACAAAGTTATTTTTTGGTGGAGATGAGATCCTCGTTCCTATTTATCCGAATATTGCAGATATTGCAACGGATTCGGATATAGATACTTTTATCAATTTAGCATCCTTTCGGTCTGCTGCAGAGGCAACTTGGGAGGTGATTCATTCGGAGCGTTTCGCACATATCGTGATCATTGCTGAGGGTATACCAGAACGAGATATCCGTGAAATCATAGCATACAACAATGCTAATGCAAATATTCGTATTATTGGGCCTGCTACGGCTGGAGCTATTATAGGCGGAGTTCTCAGAATGGGAAACTCTGGTGGCTCACTCGATAATATCGTAGCCAGTTGACTCTATAGAAAGTGATCTGTGGGTTTTGTATCGAGATCTGGTGGTATGTCGAATGAGATGTTTCGTGTTATCGGGACTCGTACCGATGGGATACATACTGGTATTGCCCTCGGTGGTGATCGATTTGTTTGTTCCACTTTTCGTGATATAGTTATCGAATATGAGGCAAATCCTGAGATTCGGATGATCGTGATGCTCGGTGAGGTCGGTTCTCGTGATGAGCTCGATATTGTAGAACTCCTCATCCAAAAAAAAATAACAAAACCAGTCGTAGCTTATGTCAGTGGGTCCTTCGCAGAGGCTCTGACAATGGAAGTACAGTTCGGACATGCAGGTGCCAAGGCAAATGCCGATGAAGAAAAAGCGAGCTACAAAAATAAAGCCCTTCGTGAAGCTGGAGCGCATGTACCTGAGAGTTATTCGGACTTCGGGGATTTGATTGAGAGTGTATTTGGTTCCGTCATCACGAGGCAGAAAGTGATTCAGACTTCTGAAAAAATAGAGGATGGATTGCTTTCCCGCTGAGCGGGACAGACTCAACCCTTACAATGACAAAAAGATACTATACAACAAAAACTCGCCATCATCGCAAATCGTAAACCCACGAAATTCACTTCAACCATCTCGGATGAACGAGGTGAAGATGTCCTTTACAATGGTCAGCCTCTCACAAAATATATCTCGGATGCGAGTATCGCCCAGGTAATCTGAGCTCTCTGGCTCAAGCGAGAACTTCCCACCTATGCTCTCGACTATATCAATACGATCATCATTCTCCTTGCAGATCATGGGCCTGCTGTAGCCTGAGCGACCAATACCATCGTCACAGCTCGAGCGGGTAAGGATATCCTTACTTCCTTGGTCTCAGGTCTTCTTACTATTGGTCCTCGTTTCGGTGGGGCAATTGATGGATCGGCTCGCACCTGGTATGAGGCAGTCAATCAAAATGAAACTCCAGAAGATCTCATATCTCGCATGAAAAAAAGTGGTAATCCCATTGCAGGAATTGGTCATAAAGTGAAGAACAAGTTCAATCCAGATGGTCGATGTGAAATACTCAAAAAACTTGCCCAAGACATCCCATCGAATAAATATATACAATATGCCCTTTCTGTCGAGGTCCTCACTCTAGAAAAAAAAACAAATCTTATTCTGAATGTCGATGGTCATATAGCAGCTTCTATGCTTGATATTTTTGTCTCTATCGGTATGAATCAATCGGAAATTGAGACATATATTGATGCAGGAATATTTAATGCGTTCTTCATCCTCGCTCGTTCGATCGGATTCATCGGACATGCTCTCGATCAGAAACGACTTGGTGAATGACTCTACCGGACAGCCTGGGATGATATCTACTACGGAGAGTAGAATTTTGATAAAATAGAGGAGATGAGAGGTAGATGAGAAATCAGAAAATCTCCTATCTCCTATCTTATGTTTCCTATCTCCTATCTCCTATCTTATGTCTACTTCTTATACTGATCTCGTCAATGTCCCATCTTTTGGTAAAAAACGAGAATCTACATTCAATCCTGTTAGGTGAGATATGGCTTATTGGTGTCGTGACTGTCGTAAACAGATCGAACCGATACATCTCGAACCCCAGAAAGTATGAAAAAAAATCCGAGAATTCCTCTATGAATGTCCTACCTGTAATGGCCAAAGGGTAGCTATTGGAACTGTAGAATGACTCAAAGAACATTATGAAAGAAAACGATAATTCCACTCCAAAGGTGGGATTTTTTAAAAAAGATTTGCATTCAATAAATTTATGAATATATATAAGTGTATATATTGTATGTATTTGAATGGTTTATCAGGAGTTGCCCTTGATTCGGTACTTAACTCGAAAATTCGAGCAAGCCCTATTTTCTCATACCACTTAAATTATGGAAAAACTCACTAACAAAGAACAACTTCTACTCCAACATATTCGGGACTTCATTTCCCGAGGAGAGCGTATCACTATAAGAGCATTACAGATGATTCTAGGATATGCCTCACCTCGCTCGATATCAGTCCTTATGGAGCAGCTCATGACAAAGGGTTGGATCTATCGAGATAGTCTTTCTCAGATTCGTATCTCTCCAGATTTCCGCTCGGATAGTCATGAGGTCAGACTTATTCCACTTATTGGCACGATTGCTTGTGGAATGCCGATATTCGCTGAAGAAAATATAGAGACCGAGATCCCAGTTTCGACTCGACTTATCTCAGCTTCCAAAAAATATTTCTTCCTTAGAGCACAGTGAGATTCGATGAATAAAAAGGGGATCGATGATGGAGATCTCGTTCTCATAGAGCAAACTGATGTTCCTTCTCATTGACAGATTGTTGCTGCTCTCATCAATGATGAGGCAACACTCAAGGAGTTCCGTCATGAAGGTGATCTTGCCTATCTTATTCCTCATTCAGATAATCCATCTCATAGACCGATTATTCTCGGTGACTTTTCAGATAATTTCTCAGTTCAGGGTATATTTGTCCGAGCATTCCCAGGTTCCCTCTTTGCGTAGAGATTTTTAGCACTTACCATACATATAACATGATTATCTATTTCAACCGTATACTATTTATTCTCATTATTCTCACCTTGATTTCATTCGCAATTTCTATAAAATTGAATATATAATTAATCCCCTACTTTAATATTTTATTTTTTATTTCTGAGTTCCAAACTTTATATTCTAATTCTATACCCTATGACAGATAACAAAAAAGAAGCACTCGCCTCAGCCTTGGCAATGATCGAAAAACAATTTGGAACAGGCTCCGTCATGAAGATGGGAGATAAAGTCCATATGGAGGTCGAAACTACGGGATCTGGCTCGATAGCTCTCGATGATGCTCTCGGCGGTGGATATGCGAAAGGGCGTATCGTCGAGATCTATGGTCCTGAGTCCTCAGGAAAGACGACTCTAGCGCTCCATGCGATAGCAGAAGTGCAAAAAAATGGAGGTACGGCAGCATTCGTTGATGCTGAGCATGCACTTGACCCGAAATATGCAGCTTCTATAGGAGTAAATATTGAAGAGCTCATCATTTCACAGCCCGATTATGGAGAGCAAGCTCTAGAAATTGTCGATGCCCTCGTCCGATCAGGAGCCGTAGATCTGATAGTAGTTGACTCGGTTGCAGCATTGACTCCAAAGGCTGAAATCGAAGGGAATATGGGAGATAGTTTTATGGGGCTCCATGCTCGTCTCATGTCGCAAGCACTCCGCAAGGTAACTGGTGTGATTAATAAGTCGAATTCTACGGTTATATTTATCAATCAGATTCGTATGAAGATCGGAGTTATGTTTGGGAATCCTGAGACCACTACAGGTGGTAATGCCTTGAAGTTTTATGCATCTCAACGTCTCGATATCCGTCGTAAAGAGAAACTCGAATCAGGAACTGGGGATGATAAAGAAGCATTTGGTAACCGAGTAAAAGTAAAGGTCGTGAAAAATAAGATTGCTCCGCCTTTTCGTGAAGTCGAAATCGATGTCCTTTTCAATGAAGGAATCTCACTCGCAGGAGAACTCCTCGATATTGGATCAGATCGTGGTATTGTGAAAAAGGCTGGAGCATTCTATTCTTATGGGGAGACTCGTCTTGGCCAGGGTCGCGACAACTCTCGAATCTTTCTCAAAGAGAATCCAAAAATCATGAAAGAAATCGAGATAGCGGTACGGGCTGCCAAGAAATAATTTGTTTGCAATAGAGAGAAAGTATGATACAATTATGGTATAATATTTTTCTATGTCAGAAGCAGATATTCATACATCCTCATTGGTACTCAATTCTGTTGCAGAACGACTCAGAGCAGCATGATTTCGTCAGACTGGTATTACTCGGGCCGTGACAGAGTTAGTTCGAGAATATTTAGGTATTCATACGAATATGAGTCGTGATCTTGCTACTGCTCTATGAGATCCAAATTCTAGAGCGCTTGATCTACTGAGGATTCAGACTGATACTCTTCCTACAGCAACAGTAGCAAATGATGGGAATTTTACTCAGCCAACAACTATGGCACCCAATGACGAAAAACTCAAAGAAGCAGCCTAAGTTTCTCTTGTAAAAAAACAAAATCTCCTCATAATTGAGGGGATTTTTAGCTTGTTATCCTGAGTTTTTTGGAAGCTCAGGATCCTATTTCTTCTTACTATATGCTCAAGACCACATTCACCCTCATAACAAAGAGAGATCTCACTCATGATGTCTATGAACTCGTCTATAATTGTCCTGATCTCGTGAGAGAGCCACCGAAACCAGGACAATACGTCATGTTCCAGCTTGCTCCAGGGCTCAATAGATCATATTCACTTGCATCTTTTACACTTACTTCATTTACCCTAGTTATCAAAAGAGTAGTCGAGGGAAAAGGGAGCTCTATAATCTGTGATGCAGAAATTGGTGCTATTTTTTCTGGTATGCTCCCACTCGGACACTTTATACTCCGTGATACCCCTGTGGCAAAGTGCTTTATCGGTACGGGTACTGGATTTGCGCCACTCTATTGTCAGATGCTCGGATGTATTGAGCTATGATTGATACAATCTCATACTGCATTTGTATTCGGTGTCCGTGCATTACTTGATGTATTTTACGAAGATGAGATACAAATGATTGGCACCCAATTCGATCATTTCCAGTATATGCCTTATCTTTCTCGTGAAGATAAACTTGGTTTCCAAAAGGGATATGTGATCGATTGGATTACAGCTGAGAATATAGTCAATTATGACGAATTCTATCTCTGTGGATCACCGATTATGGTCAAAAGTGCCCGAGAAAAACTCGAAGCACTAGGAGTTACGAATGAGAGGGTCTTTTGGGAGCAATTCTAAGGGATTTTATGTTTTCAAAATAGAAGGAAATTGATAGAATGGGGCGAAATAATCCGATACACCCGATATGCCGCTCTTTATCCAAAAACTCATTGAAAAATATAAGAATCATGCAGAATTTTATCGCGGAAAAGAAATTGGTAATGGAACTCAATGATTTTCTAGAGATATCCTCGAAAGTGATATATTCTCGTTGTCTCCTAGGAACACGAAAGTATCTAATACCTATAGATATGAGGCAACCAGAGGTGATTATGTCATCGTATGACTCCTCTCGAATCTAGAGAGATGGATACATACTACTGAGGATGATATCGATCCACTTATCAAGATGCTAGTGATAGACTATCAGTTTGAGTCTATACATCCATTCTATTATGGCAATGGTTGTACTGGTCGCATACTCAATGTCCTCTACCTCGTGATGACAGGGAAGCTTGATTTTCCGATACTATTTCTGAGTGAATATATCAATAAGACACGTTCAGAGTACTATCGACTGTTCAATAAAACTTGAAATGAAGGAAACTATAATGAGTTCATCATCTATCTTCTCGAAGGGATAATCATCCAGTCACAAGCCACCTCAGATAAAATCATGAAGATACATACTCTCATACGAGAAGTGGAGGGACAGATATCTCAGCTGAATATGGACTACCACAAAATAACGAAAATACTCTTTTCGAAATCATTTCTCACAGTCTCAGATTTCACAGAGATGATGGGATTCACGAGACAATCCGCGAGCAAGTATATCAAAATATTAGAAGAGAGTAATATTCTCTCTTCTCTGAAATTCGGTAAAAATAAACTCCTATATGTCCATTTATTTATCGATGTTCTTACCTAACAAAGATCCCTCCCAATCGCTGGAAGGGCATCTTATATGATAGTGCGATACCGAAAGTATATTTTCCTATTCAAAACTCGGAGTCCGTATATCAAATCGATCCTCATCAGCATCCTCATCGAAATTATTCATGATATCCTGATTCCAGCGAGATAGGGCATATATATTATCATTGAGATTCATATTTCTCCAGTCAATGATGAAATCATCGGGTATATTCTCACTACCTTCTATATAATATGCCATCATTACTGAGTAGCCTTGTTCTTCTGCAATTTGGTTGATTCGCTTGATATAGTCTTGTACTTTATCAGTGAATTCTTGGCGAGAGATTTGAGACATACAGTATGTAGTTACAAATTATGAATAGACAAATTATATCAAAATTCCTTTGGAAAGCGAATCTTTATAACGTTTTAGATAAGTCTATTATTCGAAAAATTTCACAGCACTCATGCCAATAGCTCCTACCATAAAAAGTACAACGGTCGCATATTTATATTTCGTCTGTGAGTGGATAACGGGTAAGAGATCGGCTGTGGCTATGTAGAGGAGAGAACCTCCAGCAAATGCGGTAGCAAGTCCAGTCCATACTCATGATATATTCGACAAGATGAGATCTGATATGACAAAACCAATAGGAGCCGCGAGTGCAAAGAACATCAAAAATACAATCTGGATATTTTTGCTAAATTTGCTCTCTCGAAATATCGCAGCGAGGGAGAGTGATACGGGAATCTGATGAATCGCTACACCAGCCAATATAGTATATCCGATCTCATATGATATACCGAATCCTGCTCGTATCCCGAGACCATCGAAGAGTGTATGGATAAATATTGCAATAAATGAAACGAGAGCTACATGATCGTAGTGTTCATGTGGATCCTCATGTGTATGATCATCATGACCGTGGTCATGTGCATGGGATGTGAGAACCTCTTCGATGAGATAGATTATCAGAAATCCAGCAATAAAAGCATATACAGCATATTCAGTCTGCTCGAGAGCTTCAGGGAAAATATGTACTAGAGATACGGCGAGCATGGAACCAGCACCAAGTCCTATGAGGAGATTGAGTATAGTGCGATTGACAGTCCGAAACAAGAAGAGTACGAGTCCTGTGGCTGAGACTATCATCAATAAAAGTAGAGCGAGAAACATAATTAGTATCTATTGTTAATATTTATGCATACTTTTCTCGACTTATCTAATCAAGCATCCTGTACATGACTTCGTCTGTTGGTACATATTCGATATAGTGAGTTGTCCCGAGAGACGAGTATGCGTATCATAGATAGCTCCGCAATTCTCACAAAAGCTGATCGCAATAGCATCATCAAGTTTTCCATCGGTACATTGGCAGGCGAATATGAGTCGTTCTCCAGCTATTATGGCTTCATGGATGAGTCCTTGATCTTTGAATGTATCGACAATACGATAGAGGGTTGCGAGATTCATTCCAGGTTCTCATTTTTTTCCGACGAGTTCTTTTTTCAGATCAGAGAACGTAATACGAGTATTTTGAGAGAGGATTTCGACGAACCTTTTGCGAGGTTCTGTGACGCGAGATTCTGGCATAGGCAAGAGAGATTAGAGTGTATAGTGTAGTTTCTGAATATCTTCGTTGATATAAAAAGGGTCTTAAAAGTCCAAAAAACGAACTGCAATATATAGTAAAATATGATAATTGCAAATATTTGCGAGTACAAATTGGTGTTATTTTTGTTGAAGGAAATCAATAAGTATGAGTCGTGCAGCCTCGGCATCAATATCGCCATTGATGCCATATTCATCGAATGCGAGCATTGCTTCGCTCGTAGTGAGTCGCTCATCATGGAGTCTGATGGGAATAGAGATGATGGTTTCGAGTTTTTTTACGAATTCACTTACCCGCTTCCCATGTTTCGACATCGTTCCATCTATATTATAGGGCATACCGATGACGATCATTTCAGCCTTTCGTTCTTGTATCCATTTTGGTAATATTTCTAGGAGATCACTTGTGAGAACAGTCTTCCAGCCAAAACAAAATCCTTCTACTCAATAGGCGAGTCCAGACTTGCGAGTTCCATAATCGATGCTGATTATACTATTCATCTATTGTGACTTCAACAAATATTTTTGCAAGCGTATCTCTGGTAATATGGAGATAGACCATATGCCGTCCTGCAGTTTTGATGTGTGTATTATTCGGGAGTTTGATGTCCTTTTTTTCGAATTTGGTATTGTATTTCTCAGCAATACGACTTCCAACTGTATGTTCATCGAGCCCACCGAAGACCTTTTTTCCTTTTCCTCTGAGGGTGAATTCCAGGACTTGTCCTTCTAATTGCTTCTGTATTTCGAATGCTTGTTCGAGTCTTAATCTTGCTTGATCTTGAGATTTCCGCTTATCAGATTCGATTTTTACGAGTCGATCTGGTGTGATCTCTCTCGCAATCCCTCGAGGAATGAGGGAGTTTCGAGCCTGAGGTGCAGAGACCTCGATAATAGCTCACTTGTGACCGACATGGGCAATGTCCTGGAGGAGTTCGACGGTAATCTTGTGAGTGGGCATAGGAAATAGTAGAATAAAAGAAACTAAAAATCTTCCATATAAGTATATGGAAGATAGTGAAAAATGAAAGTGGAATATTTATGTATTTGGACCACAACCTAGACTCGTGATATATCTTTTATCTCCATTTGGATCTGTACTTAGCATTTTTAGACAACTTCATTGTGAAGAGAGATTTTTATTACTACTAGGAACTATATTACGTACAACTGTTTTGTAGTTTTCAATATGAGGCTTATTATAGACTCGAGCGATATGTATTCCTGTATTACACATTAGATCAACTTGTAATTGACCCTTCGTAGAATTTCCTTCAATGAGAATTGTACACATACTTTCATGCGGAATTTCTTTTTTTTCTTGCTCTAGTATGGCGTTCATACTTTCAATAATACGTTCTTTTTGTGCTTCAATCGGATTTGCATCAATTGGATCTAGTTGATTATATCATCCTATTGCTGATAGAATCGCTACAGCGCATATAGCCGTATTTACCTTGTTCATAAAAAAATATTTAATATAAAAGTCAATATACTCAATGTATATTTTAAGTCAAATATTTTGAATAAGATTGCCTTGGTGAGTTCTATAGTTGACAATATATTGATATTGATTTAGACAGAATAAAAAGTTTTGACTTTTATCTCTTTTCACTATAATTCACCCAATCCTAATAATGGAAATTCGCCAAGTGCGAAGGCACTCCGCCAAGCGGGGCATTCGGGGACTCTGGATCTTTCATTTTCTGGGGTGTCGCCAAGCGGTAAGGCAGCGGACTTTGACTCCGCCATGCGTAGGTTCGAATCCTACCACCCCAACCATCTGTATTATATATTCTAGTATATATACTTCTGAGTCAGTTAGATCAAAAATATTATATTGGACAGACCAATAATATATAACAAAGGCTGTGTCGGCATAATGCTGGTATTGTAGTTGCAACTTGTCATCGGAGACCATTTGAACTTTTTTTCATATTTTGAATTTTCAACCAGATTAGAGGCTGTATGATATGAAAAATATCTAAAATCACTGAAATGATGAAATACTTTCAAACAAATTACAGCTAAAAAATAAATCTCCCTCTCATTCGTCAAGTTCTTTTTCTCGACTTTTGATACAAAATCGATACAATCCCGATTTCATGTCATGGAAACAGTTTTTCACTCGAACGATTGTTTCTGGATATGATCCAGATATATTTATCTTGCTTCGTTATGAGATTCCCAAAGTATTTCGCTCTAGCGAATTCTCTCATATGAGCCTAATTTTCATTTTTTATGATTGCAGTAGTAGAAATCGGTGGGAAACAGTACACGGTAGAACAAGATATGACATTCGTTGTCGATCGTCAATCAGCTGATGTCGGTAGTACTATGACTCTTCCAGCTCTCCTCATCGCGAGTGCAGATGGTAAAACAGTCAAGGTAGGTACTCCAACAGTGGAAGGATCTCTGATTTCATTCCAAGTTGTTGAACATCTCAAAGCAGACAAAATTCGGGTTTTCAAAATCAAATCAAAAAAACGTTATATGCGTACTCAAGGGTTCCGGGCCTATCAGACTCGCCTCACGGTAACAAGTATCGCCTAGATTTTACTATCTTTTTTTCTTGGAGTTTCTTGATTTTCAATTTAGAAACAATAACTCTCGGAATAGAGAAATATAGAGAGAATAATACCTCTCCTTTATCACTAAAATATTAGATTGTCCATACGTCCAAATCATAGAGCTCGCCATGCTCGAGCTACACGAACTCATATCGGTGCCTCATCCGTATCAGATACATTTCGTAAATTCAAATGGTTCACTATATGACTCATCGTCATATTTCCTATATACCCATCTCTCTCGTTCCTCGGATCGGGAGGTAGTGTTCGTGCTGGAGATTATGATGAATCTACCATTATCACAGCTTATAGTGATCTCGGTGAGGTGTCAACGGATGGATATATATCGGATACGGGACTCATCCGAGTTGGAGGTGATTCATCTGAAGAAGGTACACCTGTACAATGAGCTAAGACTGAATTACGGGAAAATGTGACTGCGGTCAAGAAACATACGGTTAGGGCACTTGAGAGTGTTCAGAGTATATCAGACAAATATGGAATCAGTACTGATGCGATCCTCTGGGCAAATGATCTCTCCATAGATGATGAACTCAAAATCGGCCAAATCCTCAAGATTCCTCCTGTTTCTGGAGTTGTCCATACGGTTGTAAATGGTGATACCATTTCAGGAATTTCTGCAAAATATCAAGTTGATAGTGTAGATATAGTATCAGTAAATAAACTCCGTGATGCAGCAAGTATCCGTATCGGTATGGATCTCATGATTCCTGGAGCTATGAAACGGAGTGTAGCTGTACTCGAAAAATTAGAGAAAGTTCCTGTCAAAGCTGTACTCTCTAAGTGAGCAACACAAGTTCGAGATACGAGCGATGCACAAATAGTAGCAAAAGCTCCACCTGTCACTATCTCCTCCAAAACAGGACTTAAAGATCGCTATGTCGTAAAATATACGGGTAAGTCCCGAGGATTTGCTGGAGGAAATTGTACTTGGTATATTGCGCAGAACAAGTCAGTTAACTGGCGTGGTAATGCTAATGCCTGGATGCGGAATGCGAAGGCAGCGGGTGTAAAAACAGGACAAACACCTGTAATTGGTTCAATTGTCCAATTCTCTGGAGCAGGATATAACCGTGCATATGGACATGTTGCAATCGTATCGGGTGTAGAAGGCAACAACCTCATCGTCAAGGATATGAACTATCGTTGACTCTATGAAGTCACCATTCGCAAGGTTCCTATCAATAATGCAAGTATCGATGGCTATATATATGTTGATTAAAAATAAGATATAAAATCCCATTACCAGAGTAATGGGATTTTTATTGTATAAAATAACTTGACAAGTTACATATAAATTATATTATATTTCTTATAAATAAATATTTAAATATATAAGTAGTAGAATACCTATTTTGAGGTATTAAAAAAAACTCAAGATTGGTTCAAGGGTATCTCAATACATTAAGTGAAAATTACTGGATATTTGCATTTTATTATAGCTTATGATAGAGTGACACGGTAAATCTATTTTTCTAATCATACACATATATGTTTACAGTAAATATCCGAAAAATAATGGCAGGGAAAGGTGGAATCAAGTGGAATACTCCTGGGACAACTACCGAAATACCAAAAGAAGTTTCTTTAGTAGAAAAACTCTCAAAAGTATCTAATCCAGCCACACGAGATGCCTTGATCGATAGCGCTATTAAATCGGATCCAAAAGCTGTGAATTCTGAGCTCAATAATCTTTCTGTTACCCTATTTTCTACTGAGGGAAAAGAGTACTCAAAATATAAAGAACTCATAATTGCTATAGAAGCTGGAGAAACACGAGTTCTCGAAGCCTCTAAGGTTACTGAAGAATCCCTCAAAAAGGTTGCTTCTCCTGAAATTGCTAAATCTGCTAAAGAGGCTGGTACAAACTTGGCAGTAGGTACTACTGCAGTCATAAAAGAAGCCAGAAAAAATGAAGCGATTCTCCAGGTCAATATTGCTGCGGGTGGAGATTTCCAATCGAGTCTCGATAAATGAGAAGATAAAAAAGTTACATTGAAATCAATGACTGGAATCATATCTGCTGGTGATGATATGGTAGTTGAGTCCAAGAATGTATGATGGATTGGTCGAAATATCCTCAATAAAGGTGAACAAAAATTCCCTTTTGGAGAGCTCCAAATATACAATCGAATCCTAGCGAATATCAAAACTCCTCAAGAACTCGATGATCTTGCAAAGCGAATTGGTGCCCAGCCACTTCCATGGACTACCGGACTCGATAGTATCTCTATCCATCGTGATACAGCTATCAATGATTTCCGTGAAAAGATGTGACAGAGAGTATCTGAGATGGCGAGCGTAGGACAGATCATCCTCGGTGATAGAGGTGCTATTGCAGGACTCGAAGCGATAATAACTGGTAAAACAGAGGTATTCAAGCAGGTTCTCATATCAGACAAAGATGTTCTCAATAAAGCAGCAGAGAAACTCTCTAACAATCAATCAGGTTTAGAATCATTTTTCAATACCCTTGCAAAAATCGGTATCATGATGCCACTCAGTATTCTCTCGAAATATGGACTCCTCCTCACAGCAGATTCCAAGGAAGTCGTAAAATGAAAGGGTACCGTTGGTGGACTCGAAGTCAAATTTGCTCAATTTGGTGAAGCAGGGAATCTCGCAGCTTCTATCAAGGGTATTTGACTAGAACTCGATGTGAATACGAATGATCCATCTCAGCGTATCGTTCGCCGTACTGCTGACTTTCTCAAATCTATCGTAACGCAGGGCTATGATGTGATGAGTTCATCTCAGTCTGTGGTGACAAAATCCAAAGAGAATATGCAAAATCTCTCAAAAGAAGATCAATCAAAACTCGACACTATCTCTAGTAATTATCTCTCCCTCCAGAAAGTATCGGTTGATACCTACACAAGTGCTACAGCAAGTGATTTTAAGGTATATCAAGATATCCTAGCGGATCAGACATTTCGATATCTCTCTCAGGTTGAGGAGATCAAGGGAGTTCAGTTCAAATGAGGGTTTGCTGCTCTCTCCCCAACTATTATAGGAGCTGGACTCTCATTTGCTAAAATAGAGACTTCGTTTACTCAAAAATGAGTCAATACTTCAGCAGCGCTTGCAGAGGCTCAGGCTACGGGAGTAGCGTTCAAAAATCCAGAACAGAAAAAAACATATATTGAAGAGAATGTATGAGGTGGTTTCAAGTATGGCTATGACTCTTATAGCAAAATGGAGACTCTGAGCCTCCCTAATAGTACTCTCACTGCGGAAGCGATCGCTAAGATGGGAGTGGCTTCTATGGAAAAAGATGGGATCACTACCTTAATATTCCCTCAAGATAAAACATTCAGTATACAGAATCTCGTCCAAGCAGATGGATCTCAATCTATCAGGATCAACTCATATGATCGTATAGCAGCAAGTGTAGTCCCTGCTCCCCAAGCCCAGCCTACAAATTCTACAATTGCCCCTATCAACAGTGATATGCACGAGTTAGCTGATATACGAGAGAAAGGAATCGATCTCAATGCTATGAAGAGAGATATATATAGTATGTCTAGAGATTCGAGAAAATATCCAGAATTCAGCCAAGCACTCATTGCGATTGGAAATATGGATTATGACGAGGCATATAATATATTGGATACTGAATCAGACAAAAATCCTCAGATCAAAAATATATTTGCTCAATTCAGAGATCAGCTAAAGTCTAGACTCCAAGCACTCAACACCTATACCTATGGAGCTCGTAATTCTATGGAGAAAGCAAATCAATGAACTGTCTCAGGAAAAGAATATAACGCTATGCGTACTCCTAGTGTGATTGCTGCAGAAACAAGACTCGGTAAATGGAATGGAGACGCTGAGGAATTTTTCAAAAATCAATCATCACATACAGCCACAAATCTCTCTGACATATTCTCTGATCAAAAACTCTCTGTATCTGTATGTGCAACACCAAAAGGTGGTGCACATCGTGTAGATACTTTTGCAGGGTCTCTCAAAGTCTCTGACTCAATATATACGGGAGATTTCTCTGATACTCAGAAAGATCAAATCCTGAAAAATGGAACTAAGAATACTCAAGACGCCTATGAGGAATTCAAGAAAAATTTTGGAAAACAATTTGCGAATGTAAGTTCGGCTGACTATACCTCATATCTCAAGACAAGGAATCTCACAGAGAGTATGAAGGGACTCACGGTCACCCAGGGTCCAATATTCTTCGAGGCTCGGGCGATGGTACATGGCAATCTCTGTTCGAATAAGGTGGAAGGTATTGGTTATCCAAGATTCTCATATCAAGGAAAATCAGATCTCCCACCTCCATTTTCTCCACCTGTCGAAGATATGCCTCTTGAATACGGTTCTGGATCTACTGGAACACCAGGTGTTCAGAGTAGGACAAGTCAAAAAGAGTTCGGAGCATGATTTGGTATGAAAATACCACAGAAAGAAGAGCCAAAACCACAGAAAGAAGAGCCAAAACCACCTGAGACACCTCCCTCTTGAACTAATCCTAGAACACCTGAAACACCAGTAACTCCAGTTAAACCTCCCGTCAATCCACCTCCCTCTTGAACTAATCCTAGAACACCTGAAACACCAGTAACTCCGGTTGCTCCACCTGTCGCTCCACCTGTCGCTCCACCAGTGAAACCACCGATTGCTCCACCTGTCGCTCCACCTGTCGCTCCTCCAGTGAAACCACCGATTGCTCCACCTGATTCATATACGGCACCAATTACAATAGATAAACCACTTCCACCTCCGCCAGTTATAAGTCCATATCCAAAGAACGCATTTTAATATCTTACTTATAACATATGAAATACTTTATTTTTTCTCTACTGTGCTTTGCATTAGTTTCTTGCGGGACACAAGCGGATGTCAAAACATCACCAACTCAAAATACCAAATCTTCCCCTATCCTTCAGCCTACAAATTCCAACTTATCAGGATCTATTAAGACTGATAATAATTTCTAATTTTTTCTTCTATGAACGCTCGATTTTTTATATTAATTTGAATCATAAGTATTTCAACTCTGGTAACACCTCTTGCTATAGCTGCAACCCTTACTCCATGAATTATAAATAGCCCAGAATCTCTTTGTAATGATTGAGCTGCTGCTACAAGTAACGAAGCATGGTATGTGAATACTACGAGGTATCCACAAGAAGTATTCTATGGAGATACTACATATGATTGGATATTTGGTATGGGTAGTTCGAGGGTGGATGTGTATAATCCAAGTTGATACTTGAATATTACTGGTGGTTTTGATTGGTACTCCCAATGAAAACCAGTAGGGGTTGCAGAGGTTATTGCTTTCCAAAATTATGGTGGATCAAAACTAGTGGATCATCCAACTTCTCCAAATACGCTTGCTGCACAGCTTGTCTATCGTACTACTCGGAAATATTCTAATACCTATGCGGGACCATCTTGGAGTATGAATTATACTCCTGTAACATGATCAGGAACTATATTTTCATATCCATCGCAACCAACTTTTGATTCAGATATTCAGACAGGACTCAATGAATGTGTCAATATATATGCACGTTGGTGTGGTGATGGTATCGTATCAAATAGTGAGATTTGTGATCCAGCTGCTGCATGACAGTCTAGCACCACTTGTGATGTTGTAACTTGTCAGCCAATAACTCCACCACCTGTCGTCGGTGGACCCACTCTCACCATCAAGAAGTACGCCAAAGAAATCTCTGCTCTCTGAGATACTCAATCCGCTCCTATTAGTGTCGCTCTTGGAGAAT